>JAGGTK010000033.1 GCA_021163765.1 bacterium | reverse complement strand
GCCTGCCCATTGAGGACTCCCCCGCTCCATCCCCCAATCCCTCATCCCTAACCCCTGTAAGCGCCAGCAAATCTTCTCTTTCCGACAACCAACACTTGCCCGCCACACCGAAGGTGCCGGCGGGACCGGCAACCAACAACCGCCCCGCGCCCGCGCCGCGCAAAAAGCGCCGCCGCACGCTTTATAAGCTGGGCTGCGGCCCCAAAAGAAGCGCGCCGAGAACTCCCACCTGAATCTAGGCCGCGCAAAAGGCGTGGCAGCATCAAAACGGCTTTTGAGCACCGGACCGCCAAATCCCTGTCAGGCGCAGCCCGCGCGCGCAAAAAAAATGCCGGCGCTAACGCATCGCACCGGCGGGGTTCGGTTCGTATCCGCAAGTAGTATAAGCGTGGCGGCGGTGCGGCGTCAACCGGTTCACCCGAACGCCAGCCTGTGATAACATACCCCCCATCGCCCGCCTGCGCGGGCACTACGAAGGGAGGGATCAAATGGCAGTCATCCGCGCGCAATGGGGAAGCCGGTTCGGGTTCCTGCTCGCGTCAATCGGCTCGGCGGTCGGCTTGGGAAACATCTGGCGGTTCAACTACCTCGCCTACAAGTGGGGCGGCGGGACCTTCATCCTTGTCTACATCTTCGCGATACTGACCGCGGCGCTGCCCATTCTCATCCTGGAATACGGCCTGGGGCACCGCTTCCGCCGCACCGCGCCGCTCGCGTTCCGCAAGATAGGCAAGCGCCTGGAGGTCATCGGCTGGATCCCGCTGGTGCAGATGATCTTCCTCGTGGCGTACTACTGCGTGATACTCGCGTGGGTGCTCAACTACCTGTTTTACTCGCGCAGCCTGCCCGGCGTCGAAAGCACCAACGAGTTTTTCTTCACGAGCTTCCTGCACCTTTCGGATTCGCCGTGGAGCATGCAGACCATAGTGCCCATCATCGCGGTGGCGCTGTTCGTCGTGTGGTTCCTCAACTGGGTGGTCATCATCCGCGGGCTGCAGGGCGGCATGGAGCTTTATGCGAAGCTGCTGATGCCGGTGCTCGCGGCGCTCGTCGTCATCATCATCATCCGCGGCGTGACGCTGCCGGGCGCGGGCCAGGGCATCGCGGCATACCTCACGCCGGTGTGGGAGAAGCTGGGGCAGCCGTCGCTGTGGGTGGACGCGTTCAGCCAGGTGTTCTTCTCCATCAGCGCGGCGTTCGGCATCATGATAGCGTTCTCGTCGTACCTGCCGCGCCAGACAAATCTCGTCTCAGCCGGCCTCACCGTCGCGCTCGCCAACTCGGGCTTCTTCGAGATACTGCTGGGGTTTGGCAGCTTCGGCACGCTGGGCTACCTCGCGCACATCAGCGGGAAGCCCATGGACGAGGTGGTGACGAGCGGCATCGGCTTCGCCTTCGTCGTGTTCCCCGAAGCGCTGGCGCGCCTGCCCGGCGCGGCCTGGGTGCCCGTGGTCTTCACCGCGCTGTTCTTCCTCACGCTGTTCGTCGCGGGATTCACCAGCTCGCTGTCCATCGTGCAGGCCGTGACCACGACGTTCTGGGACAAGTTCCGCTGGGCGCGCAGCCGCATCACGACCGGCCTGTGCCTGTTCGCGTTCGTCATCGGGCTGGTGTACGTCACGCACAGCGGGCTTTTTATCCTCGACATCGTCGACAACTACATCAGCAAGTACGTGCTGCTGTTCATCGGCACGTGCGAGTGCATCATCGTCGGCTGGATCTGGGGCATCGACAAGCTCATCGCGCACCACAACCGCCAGCCGGGCATGAAGCTGCAAGCATTGTTCGGCACCGTCATCACCTACGTCGTGCCGCTGATACTGCTCGTCATCGCGTGGTTTTTGGGCGCGACGAGCCTCAAAAAGCTCCCCGGCGAGCTGGCGCTAAATCCCGACGCGGCGGTGATGCTTTACATCTCGCACCTCGCCGTGCCGGTGATAATCGGGCTTGCGGCGTTCGCGCTCGCGGGCTGGAGCATAACCAAGCGCAACAACGAGCAGTACACCATCCTCATCAAGTACTGGATCCCGGTGGTGCTGACGCTGATTTTCTACCAGGGCTGGTTCGGCGAATTCAAGGCCGCCTACGAGGGCTATCCGTGGGGCGCGCTGGCGTTCTTTGGCGGCGGCATGCTGCTCCACATCGTCACCATCGCGTTCCTGCTCTCCAGCGCCCGCGGCCACCCCACCCTCGACGACGAGCTCGCCGCCGAGGAACAACAATTCACCGAGGGGCTGGAGATGGAACACGCGGATTAGCGCTCATTGGGTGCTTGACGCGCGCATTAGCGGTCCTGCAACCGCCGCATGGTGTACCATTGTGTTGGGGTTACAATGAGCGACAGCGACACCGCCTTTCGGAGATACGTTTCAGCTATCAACGAAGCTCTGCGAACGGGGCGAACTACTGAGCACACGCACCGTGCAGCTCTAATAGAGCTTCTGAAATCGCTTGATTCCAGCATTACAGTTATTAACGAGCCCGGCCGCATACGGGATGGCTCGCCTGACATACTTGTTCGCAATGGCGAAGCCATTCTCGGCTACGTTGAAACAAAAGACATCGGCATCGACCTGGCAAATTGGCCGCGTAGCGAACAAGGCAAGAGATACCTAGCGACCTTCGAGAATCTCATCCTGACGGACTACGTGAGCTTCCAGTGGTTCGTAGAAGGGGAGAAACGTATCGAGTCGGAGCTTGGCTACGTGAGCGACGGGAAGATAGCGTCGACGCAGGGCGGAAGGGCACTAGTTCTGCAACTTCTCACAGACTTCCTTGCGCACAAACCTGAAGGGATAGGAACTGCAGATGAGCTAGCTAGACGCATGGCAGCAAAAGCGCGCGGAATCAAGGAACTGATTATTGAGGAACTTAAGTACGAAAAGGAGGACGACCATCTGCAAAGCCAGCTGGAGATTTTCAGAGAGACGCTGCTGCCGAATCTGAGGGAGTCCCAGTTCGCGGACATGTATGCACAGACGCTAGCTTACGGACTCTTCGCTGCGCGTGTAGAACAGTACCAGCGCGAGCCGGGCAAAGAGTTCAGCCTCGACACGGCTTCGAACTTCGTTCCGAAAACCAATCCCTTACTGCGTAAACTGTTCCACCACTACAGTTTCGAACTCCGCGAAAAGGGGAAGGTTGTCTGGCTCGTTGAGGACCTCGTTCAGTTATTCGCGAATTGCGATCTCGCAGAGATAACGCGCGACTTCGGGGTGAAAATGGGGCGCGCAGACCCCGTAGTCGATCTCTACGAGACCTTCCTCAAGCACTATAATCCCAAAGAGAGGGAACGGCGTGGCGTGTATTACACTCCCGAACCGGTCGTCTCATATATAGTGCGTTCAATTGACCGCATCTTACAGACTGAGTTCGGGAAAGAGGACGGGCTGGCTGACCGGGATGTGTTGATTCTAGATCCCGCGGTGGGAACTGGCACCTTCCTCTATTACGCAGTGAAGTTGATAAGAGAGCGCGTGGAGAAGAAGCTTGGGAAGGGCGCTTGGCGCTCATACGTCCGGAAGGACCTCCTGCGGCGGTTGTTTGGCTTTGAGCTTCTGATGGCTCCTTATGTCATCTGCCATCTGAAACTGGGGATGCAGTTGGAGGAATCGGGATACGAGTTTGCAGACGACGAGCGACTTAGCATCTACCTGACTAACGCTCTCGAAGAGGACATACCAAAGACCACGCGCACTGCCCGCATATTCGGGGCGCAGGAGATTGTTGAAGAGGCTGAGAAAGCGGACAGCGTAAAGCGCAAAAAGCCGATATGGGTGGTTATGGGCAATCCACCATATTCTGCCCACTCAGCTAACGCAAGTTGGAAACTGGTGCCAGTGGAAGGCAAGCGAAAGCCTCAGAGAAGACGGACTTTTATCGGCGAGCTTCTTAACGACTATTGTTCGGTGGACGGTAAACCTCTTGCGGAGAGGAAAACTACTCTGCAGGACGACTATGTGAAGTTCATACGCTTCGCGCAATGGCGGATTGAAAGGACAGGTCACGGCGTCGTCGGGATGATTACCAACCATAGCTGGCTTGATAACCCTACCTTTCGAGGTATGCGTCAGCAGTTGATGCAGGCATTTGACAAGATTCATACTCTGGACTTACATGGCAACGTGCAGAGGAAGGAGCGCGCCCCGAATGGCTGCAAAGATGAAAACGTCTTTGACATTCAGCAGGGCGTGGCAATAATCCTGATGGTCAAGCAAGAGGACGAGGACAAATCAGGGACAAAGGTAGTTAGTCATGCGGAGCTTTGGGGAAAGGCGGGGAAGGAGGAATATCCTCCGCCAGACGACACGAAATATGCGGAGTTAAACCGGGGGTGTATTGCCAACACGAAGTGGAACGAAATCCATCCTGAATGTCCTTTCTACCTCTTTAGGCCGGTCGACTTCGCATTAGAACCGGAATATAAAAAGGCTTGGCAAGTCTCACATATCTTTTCGAGCCATGTTTGCGGGATACTAACAAGCAGCGACCATTTCGTCTTCGATTTCGACTATCGAGCTTTGGAGCAGAAACTTGAGAGGTTCAGGGACTTGGAAATACCAGATGCGCAGATTCAAAAGGCTTTCCAGTTAGCACAGCGTATCACTAGCAATCTGACAACCTTCCGCAAAGACTACGCATTATATCCCCACTGGAAGGATGACATCACAACGTGTCTTAGTGCACCATTTGATACTCGTTGGTTAGCCTACACAGACATGCTGGTTTGGCGTACCAGGCTAGCAGTCATGCGCCACATGCTGACTGGGCAGAATCTAGCGTTGCTGACAACCAGGATTACTAAAGACCCATTCTCTGCGTTTGCCACTGACACTATTGCGAGACATAAGAGTGCCTCGAGATTCGATATGAGCCACGTTTTCCCCTTGTACCTTTACTATCAGAATGATACGGAACTACCTGAGCCCAAGCCGAATCTGAATCCTGAATTTGTGGGTGAATTCGAGCAAAAGCTCGGTATCCATGAGGGAAGTCTTGAGGCTAGGCAGATCTTCAATTACATCTACGCGATTCTTCATTCGCCAACCTACCGGAAGCGCTATGAGGAATTCCTAAAGGTTGACTTCCCGCGAATTCCTTTCACGAGCGACGAGGACCTGTTTAGGCAACTCGCTAAGCTAGGTGGAGAATTAATCGAGCTACACCTGTTAAGGCATCCTGACCTCGAGCTACCCATTGCTAAGTTCCCCGTCCAAGGCGACGATGTCGTGCGAAATGCACGCTATCACGAGGTCAGCAGACGCGTTTACATCAATGAAACACAGTACTTCGAGGGAGTCAAGAAGAAGCACTGGGACTTCTATATCGGCGGTTATCAGGTGCTGCGCAAATGGTTGAAAGACCGGGAGAAAGTCAACCGTAAGCTCACCGACGATATTGAGACCTACTGTAAGATTGTCACCGCCATTGACGAGACTATTCGCCTGATGAAGCTAATCGACCTGGCCATTCCCGATTGGCCGATTGAGTAGAACTTATGCTTGTCTTCGTTGACGAAAGCGGTGATCCTGGTCTTGAAATCGAGCGAGGAGCTACCAGACTGTTCCATGTTGGGATCGTCATCTTTGCTGACAATGAAGAAGCCCTATCGTGCGACAAGAAGATCGACCAGCTGAGAAAGGACCTTAGGCTCCACCCAGATGCCGAGTTTCATTTCAATAAGCTGAAGAAGGAGCGGCGCATCTCTTTCCTTAAGTCCGTTGCCCAATACAACTGGTTCTATCTCGCAATCACAATCAACAAGAAGAAGCTGTATGGCAAAGGCTTCAAGTTCGCGAAGTCCTTTTACAAGTACGCTGTGAAACTAGTCTTCCTCAATGCATCGCAGTACCTGCAAAGCGCAACGGTAGTGTTCGATGGCAGAGATTCGAGACGATTCCAGAGGCAACTGGCAACGTATCTAAGACAGCAGATCAACGTTGGAGAGAGCCGGAAGATTGCCAAGGTCAAAGTACAGAAGTCGCACCGTAACAATCTGCTTCAGTTAGCTGACATGGTTGTCGGAGCAGTGGCAAGAAGCTATCAGAAAAAGAAGAAAGACTACGCTAGCTATCGAAGCATCATCCAGCACCGTGAGCTTCACTCACAGATCTGGCCTAAATGAAAAACGACCCGCAGCCCTTCCCTCTAGGGGAATGCACACCATACGGTGACAGTTAGGCTAACGGGTCTATCCAGTAATATTATACCACCGTTCGTTTCTGTTCGCCACAGTTCGCCGAAATATTGGCGTCCCACTCCCGTTATGAATATGACAGTTCGCAACGGTTCGTCAAGGTTCGCTGAATCCGCGTAACAACGCGATCCATTCCTCTCAATTAACCCCAAAGAAAATCACCATATCCGTTAGCTTCGCAGCAATCAGCTTTCAGCCGTCAGTTATCAGCGGGAACAAAGCCCTAATTAACTCCGAAGAAAATGACCATATCGGTTAAGAAATGCAGGCATACGGCCTGCCAGATGCTGCCGCGCTTCCAGGTCCAGATGGCGAGCACCGCGCCGTAGATGGCCGCGAGCGCCACTCCCAGCGCGCCCGACGGGATGCCGTGGATGTGGATTATGCCGAACAGCACCGCGGTCAGCGCGATGCCCTGCCAGGGCTTGAATAGCCGCGCGAGTAGGCCTAAAAAGTAGCCCCGGTACCAGAACTCCTCCGCCAGCGCGTTCGCCGCCGACGAGAGGATGCCGAAGAGCGCGAATGCCAGCGGCGAGCCGGTTGTCTTTAGCGGGCTCCAGCCTTCGTTCGGGTTGATAAACGAGAGGTAAAGCCACATCACGAGCGCGGTGGCGGCGGCGAGACCTATGAGGATGAGCGTGTCCTCCCACTGCCAGTTGAAGCGCAGGAAGAAGCGTTCGCGGAAGTCTTTGGGCGCGACGATGCGGAAGAGGAGGATGACGGCTGCGAGCGCGACGGCGTACCACAGCGCCTCGGCGAAGTAGTCCATACCCGGCACGCGCCATACGAGCGAGGATTTGGGGAAGAGCTTCCAGAGCCAGTGGAAGAGCCAGGGGATGAGCACGTAGATGATGAAGCCGCCGGCGGCGATGAAGAAGATGGGGCGCGCGCGGCGTGCGAGGTCGTCTTTCGGGCGCCACCACGAAAACGCGGCGACGCCGATGATGAGAAGTATCGCGAGCGACCACGTGAGGCTGGCGCCGTAGAACTCGTCGAGCCACGCGAGGTAGAAGACGTAGGCGAGCGCCGCTGCGCCAAGCGTCCAGAAGTAGATGCGCTCGGTAAGATTCACCGCGCAGATTGTAGCATTTGGGGGGCGCGGAGGGATGCGCTGGCCCGGTTAGCCGGTGGCGGGCGGATGATGGTTCAGGTAGTCGTTGCGCCAGACCTCTTCTGAAAGCCGGCCGAAGCTTTCGCCGTATTCAATCAATCCCCGGTGGTATGCGTCGTCCGCCAGCGCTTCCGCTGCGGGCTCGTTTTCGGGTTGCGCGCCGGTCTCCCTTATCAGGTCGCAGATCATGCCGTGGTGGTCGCGGTAGGGGCAGCAGGCGATGACGTTGCCCATCTCGCCGTCCGCGCGGCCAGAGCCGGAAAGGTAATCCTGCTGCCACTTGCGGATGCCCATCATGTAGGGGGAAAACAGCACCGTGTCGAGGTTGCCGCCCTTGGCGTAAACCTCGTTTATGTTGTCCATCCCGTAGGGGTTGAACGCGCAGGGCGTCACCACGCCGTTCCAGTCGACATAGACGTAGCCGCTGTTGCCGCCCGCGCTGATGCAGCCGCACACCGCCGTGCCGCAGTTCCAGAAATCGGCCATGAAGCGCTTCTTCTCGCGTATCTGCTTCCAGGTGGCGTGGAAGAGGTCCATGCGTTCCTGCGGCGAAAGCATCAGGTCAAGCGTGTAGGCGCGGCCGATGGGCATATACTGAAACATCCAGGCGTAGAGCGCGCCCTGGTCCTCAAGGTAGTAGTCCCAGAACTCGTCGGTGAGCAGCGTGTCAACGTTCTTGCTGGTGGCGGTGACGCTTATGCCGAACGGCACCTGCGCCTTGCGCAGGCTGGCCATCGCACGCAGGATGCGCTTGTGCACGCCTTTGCCCCGCCGCGCGTCGGTCTCCTTCTCGTAGCCTTCCACCGAGATGGCGGGCGTAACGTTACCCAGGCGCGCCAGTTTTTCCGCCACTTCGTCGTCTATCAGCGTGCCGTTCGTGTACACGAGGAAGAACGTGGTCGGGTTCTCGGCGCAAAGCTCGATCAGCCCCTTGCCGCCGTCGCGGTAGATGAACGGCTCGCCGCCGGTGATCACGGTGAAGTGGGAGCCCCAGAGCTCGCGCTGTTCCCGCACGATGCGTGAGCAGGTGTCGAAGTCGAGCTGCGCGTTGACACCGGGCGAGCTCACGGCGTAGCATCCCACACACCGCAGGTTGCAGTTGTGCGTCGGCGCGAGAACCAGAAATCCCGGAGGATCGGTGTCGTATCGGGCTCTGAACGCTGCGCGCCGGTCGTGCCCCCGGGTGAACATTCCCGAAAACGCCGTGGCGAACCTGTCGGCGTACTCATGGGAGATAAGGCCGCGCGCCAGTCCTTTCTCCGCCACGTTCAGCATCGCCTCTGTGAGCAGAGCCTTATCCTCCATCACCCGCTTCGGAGGAGTGGAGTGGAAAAGCGTTGTGGTGGCGAAGCCCCGCGAGAGATAGCCGAGTGCGAGCCTGCTCACCAGCTTCATGAGATAGCGGTTCCTGACGCTAAGGCGAGCGAGCCCGCAAGTAGCATAAATGAATCCATTTCTTATAAACGCAGTCATCTGTGTCCCTCCCGGCAGCTAAAGAGGCCTAACTGGATTAGGTCCTAGCTGTACCTTACCCTCCTATTATATAACTCTACCACGCTTTTGTTCAAGGGATTTGGCATCACTCACTGGCAGAAATCCTGAATTCCAGCTTGCGCGCGGGCTGCCAAGCGGGTATGGGCTGGTGGGATGCGCCCGGTGCAAAATGCGGCGTCATGGGTAAAATAATGTTGAGCCTTTTGAGCACAAGGCATAAGGGGGTCGTTATGGCTAAGCACATTACTCTGTCAGTCGTAGCAGTGCTGGCCCTGCTGGCACTGGTAACAGCTTGCGGCAGCAACGCACGCAGGGCTTCGCTGCCGGGTGAACTGCAGCCTGGCATTACCGGTGGCGAGCGAGCACCTGTGAGCGTTGAGGATGCGCTGGTCGAGTTGGAAGAGCTTCCCGTACCCGAAGGTGTTGATCCTGCTATCTTCGACGAGCTCAGGCAATCGCTTGCGGAAGCGCTCACTGAGCGCAGCGGAGAGAAGCACGTTTCCAGTGAGCCGAGTGATGAAGGCCGCCGGGTAAGGGACTTGACCCTGCATGTTGAGCCGGGCGGCAACAGCGCCACTCTAGAGTGGAATTACCGCAACGACGGCGATTATAACCAGGATGGCAGGGTGGATATCGCTGACATCGTGCCGCTTGCGCTGCACTTCGGCGAGGATGCAACCGACCCGAACTCACTTGCGGGTGTCGCCGATGGGAACCACAACGGAAGAGTCGGCATGTCCGATGTAACGCCGATAGCTACTAACTACGGGGCAGAGGTTGTCGCCTACAGCGTCAACTACTCCGCCTACGAATGGTATGCCTATTGGGAGTCCCCCTTTGACTACGGCTATATAGGCGCTGTCGAACTGAGTGACGGACTGGGAAAAGAGAACGGAAGGGTTCGTTTCTCATACGACCTTTCTTACAATGCTTCTTACTGGTATAGAGTGTTACCGCTAAACAGCCGTCTGGAGATTGGCCCGGTGAGTGATTTGGCCGTTTCAGAAGACAGCTATATGGTATCCGGCTATGTGCTGGACCGGGAGTATCAAGGCATACCGGGCGTTCCGCTTCTGCTCGACGGAGAGCGCGAAACCGTGACCGATGCATCGGGCGAGTTTTGCTTCTCCGGTGTACCCCCTGGAGCACACACTCTCGCCCCATCGACAACGAGCATGCTCTTCTTCCCTGAATCGAGAAATGTAAGTGTAAAAGGAGCCAGTGTCTTTTCCTGCATCTTCGGGGCGGAAAGAGCCCTTCCCGGAAACTGGCACGCCACAAATCTCAGCAACCTAGGCTACATCAGCTCACTGGCTGTCATAAATGGCAATCTCGCGGTTTCACTCCGTAGATTCAGGATTAACTACGAAGGCGCCGATATTGTTGCCTACATCCAAGCGACCGACCCATACGGACTTACATGGGGGATGCCATCTGCAGTGGCACAATCAGCCGCGTCTTACGCTTTGCTTGCTCAAGTAAACTGGCATCCTGCTGCAGTCTACTACTACACGTACTGGGCTGCGGACTATAGCATCTATTATGTACGCGCAAATGACCCCGATGGAACTTCGTGGGGGGAACCGTTGGAGCTTGCTATTGCGGGCCAATACTCGGGAGTGTCGTTTACTACCATACAGGGAAGACCTGCAGCAGCTTATTGCGGTCGAACTAGTAGCGGGAACCTGTACTACCGTATGTCTATAGACCGCGACGGCAACGAGTGGCTTCCTGAGGTAAAAGTAGCGTCGAAAATAGGTGAATCCGGGAGGAGCTCACTCACTGAGATTGATGGACGTCCCTCAATAGCCTACGCAAATCGAGAGGATGAAGGCGTGTTTTTCACCATTGCGGACGACTTGGACGGCACATCCTGGTCTATTCCAGTGAAGGCAGGCTACATAGACGGCAGCACCACTTATAACCACGTATCGCTGGCAATGATCAGCGATAAACCTGCCATAGCGTTCTCACGTGGCCTTACCGATCAGGTGCTGTACTCCGAGGCTCTTGACACCGAAGGAACCGAGTGGAGCGAGCCGTTCCTGCTGAACCACTGGCACTCCGGCGAGATTCCGATTCTCTGCGCATATTACGGAGAACCCGCTGTAGCCTACCGAACTAGTTATGGATGCATGTTCTGCACTCGCAGGGAGGGAATCTGGAGCTTTACGAGAACTCCAGGTTCTAGATATTTATATGGCCTAGTAATCCATAACGGCACTCCAACAATCGCGAATAGGCAGTATGGTTATTCCCGCAACTGGATTGCCCGACTGGAATAACGAACCAATGCGCTGTTCGGCTTTTAGTTGCGTGAGTTAGTACGAGAGAGTATCCTATTGCCTCATGCGCGAATCGTCGGAAATCCGCCAGGGATTCCTGGACTTTTTTGAGGGCAGGGAGCACCACGTGGTGCCCAGCTCCCCGCTCGTGCCACTCGCCGACCCGTCAATACTGCTCATCAATGCCGGCATGGCGCCGATGAAGCGCTACTTCGAGGGCAAGGAGCAGCCGCCGGCGCCGCGCGTGGCGTCGTGCCAGAAGTGCGTGCGCACGGTCGACCTAGACCGCGTGGGCTTCACCAACCGGCACAACACGTTTTTCGAGATGCTGGGCAACTTCAGCTTCGGCGATTACTTCAAGGCCGAGGCCATCGAGCTGGCGTGGGAGTTCCTGACGGACAAGAAGTGGGCGGGGCTCGACCCGAAATACCTGTATGTGAGCACGCACGAAAACGACCCGAATGCGCCGGGGCTCTGGGAGAAGCTGGCGGGCGTGCCGCGCGACCGCATCTTCGGGCTATCCGACGAGCACAATTTATGGGCGGCGGCGGACGTCGGGCCGTGCGGATATGACACGGAAATCTTCTTCGACATGGAGCGCGCGGAAAGTAACCCGTGCAAGAGCCGCGAGGACTTCGAGCGGATGGAAAAAGCCGGGCGGATGCTCGAAGTGTGGAACCTCGTGTTTATGGAGTTCAATCGCGACGCGGCGGGCAAGATGACGCCGCTGCCCAAGAAAAATATCGACACCGGAATGGGCCTCGAGCGGCTGGCGGCGGTGCTGCAGGGCAAGGCCAACGTGTTTGAATGCGACCTGTTTGATTATCTCGTGGGCTACTTCAAAGAGCTGGCTGCGGGCACTTCGGCTGCGCTCAGCACTAGCACTTCGGGCGATGAGCGCGTGGCGCCAGACAAGCTCGCCTACGAGCCGTTCTGGCTGTGCGCGGATCATATACGCACGGCGGCGTTTATGCTGGCTGACAACATCACGCCGAGCAACCTCGACCGCGGCTACGTGCTGCGGCGGGTGATCAGGCGCGTGGTGAAGACGACGTACCTGCTGGGCGTGCGCAAGCCGTATCTCACCGAGCCCGCGAAGCTCATCATCGACAAGATGGGCGACGCGTATCCTGAACTCGCAAGCCGCAAGGACAATATCCTGACGTGGCTCGCGCGCGAGGAAGAGGGATTCCTGGGGGTGCTGGAGAAAGGCATTGAGAAGCTAGGCTACGACGTCAACCTCAAGAAAACTATTGAGGAGCGTATCAACAACTACTTCGCTGTACTGAAGCAGAATGGCAGAAGCACTTACGCATTGGACGCTCTGAACTCTCTCGAGACTGGGGTTTGGGACCATCTGCATCTCATTGTAACCGGAGGCTGGGTGCACGGAGAAGCGTGGAAAGAAGCACTTAAGGCGATTGATGAAATGGAAACCGTACGTAGCGAATGCCCAGTGACCGATACTCCACAAGACAAGCACGTTCAAGTCATATTAAACGGACAGCAGATGGGCGGTGGTTTTCTAGATCAGCCGGGCACATTCCAACTTTCACCTGAGTGGGAAGAACGCTGGAGCTACGTTGACAGTGCTCTAAGAGCGGTAGCTGTTGAACTTCAGCGCAGGGCTGTGTCTGGCGCGTTCGCGTTCTACTTGCATGACACGCTCGGCCTTCCGTTCGAGGTTACGCAGGAGCTGGCGCGGCTGCGCGGGTTCGAGGTGGACGAGGACGAGTTCAAAGCGGAGATGGAGCAGCAGCGCAACAGGGCGCGGGAGCGCAAGGAGTTCACGTCCGAATTCCAGGTGGAGGAGGAAGGCGCGATGGCAAACGGCGATGTTGAATTTGTCGGATACGATACGCTGACAGCGAGGGCGACTGTGCGCGGCGTAAAGCCGTTCACGGGCAAGCTCGACGCGAAGGAAAAGGACGCCGCGGGCGCGGAAGAGGCGAAGGGCAAGGAGCTATTCGCGCTCTACACCGATAAGACGCCGTTTTACGCCGAAACCGGCGGGCAGCCCGGCGATATGGGATACGCGGTCGGCAAAGACGTGCGCTTCCGCGTCGTGGACAGCAAGAATATGGGCGAGCACCTGGGCTTCTTCGAAGAAGGCGGCGCGGAAAACCTCGCGGAAGGCGCAACGGTGGAGCTTAAGGTGGATGAGACACGGCGAACTGCAATCGCCCGCGCGCATACCACCGCGCACGTGATGCTTGCGGCGCTCAAGCGGGTGCTGGGCGAGCACGTGAACCAGGCGGGCTCGCAGATCTACCCCGACCGCATCCGCTTTGACTTCAGCCACTACGAGGCGATGACCGACGAGCAGATGCGCGAAGTGGAGCGCATCACCAATGAAATACTGCTGGCGGACCACGCCGTGTGGACGCAGCAGATGCCGCTCGTGGACGCCAAGCGCGAGGGCGTGACGGCGGTGTTTGACGAAAAATACGGCGAGACCGTGCGCGTGGTGAATATGGGCGAGGAGGGCGCTCAGGTGAGCCGAGAGCTTTGCGGAGGCACGCACCTCTCGCACAGCTCGCAGGCCGGAAGCTTCGTCATCGTGAAGGAAGAATCGGTGCAGTCCGGCATCCGGCGGCTGGAAGCGGCGGTGGGAATGGAAGCGCAGAAGTTCCTCGCGGATTTCCGCAAGGTGGGCGAAGACCTGATGCGCGAATTCCACGTGCCGCTAAATGAGGTCGAAGAGGCTATCGAGAAAACGCGCCGCGAGCTGAAGGAAACGCACCAGGAGCTGGCGGTGCTCAAGCGCGGAGCGCTATACGACACGGTGGCGCCGAAGGTCGCCGAGCCGGAGATGGCGGGCAAAGTGTCGCTGGTGGCGGTGGAGCTTGAAGGCGCGGGCAAGGACGACGTGAAAAACGTCATCGACCGGGCGGCGCGGGAGCTCGCGAAGGCGGGCAAGAAGCCGTTCGCCGTGCTGATTGTCCGCAAGGACGAGAAGTCGGTTTCGCTGACGCTAAGGTTTTCGCCGGAGCTTCCCGAAAGTGGGGTCAAGGCGGGCGCGGTTGTCCGCGACATGGCGAAGATTCTCGGCGGCGGCGGCGGCGGAGCGGACGCGTTCGCCGAAGCGGGTGGCCGCGACGCAAGCAAGCTGCCTGACGCGATAGAGCTGCTGCGCGAGAAGCTGGGAGCAATTTAGAAAGCACGCATCCCGAAGGAACGCGCGGAACTGGACTGTGGAATCCCGCTGGCGAACGCTGCCGCCGGAAGCCTGGACGCAAAGGAGCCCTGCGGGCTTCGAAAAGAATACACGCAGGGCACAGCCCTCTTAAGGCGCGATTATTCTAGCAGACAGCGTTATTCGGGAACGTATGGGGCATCCGGCGAGTAATCCTTAGCGACTCACCCGCGCAGAAAGCGGGCGCTTTCTACGCCGGCGACTCGTCGTGCTGCTCCAGGAACGCACGGACGCGGCGGTGGCATCGGGCTGCGCGGGCGGCGCTTTGGCTGTCCCGGCATTGGGTGTATTTGGAGATGGCCCAGGCGTGTTTTCGCGCGCGGGATTCTGCGGGTTCTGGCCCCCACTGCGGCTAACACCGTTACCGGCAGGCTCTTTCGCCACATCGCTCCCTCAATCGGCCAATGCCAGTCTAGCACATTCGGGGGGCTGTCAAGTAGGCGGAGTCACGGGCGAGACCAACCTACGCTAAGGCTCCGGCGGGCAAGCGCCCGTGCCACCAACTAAGGTCACTGAACACGCGGCGCGTAATGGCGGGCAAGCACCGCGTACTCGGTTGGCGGTAAAGGACACAATACGGGTGGCGCCGGCTATCCAGCCGGCGCGAACGAAGGTCGGACGCCCTCCATAGGCGGGTAAACCTGGACAGGCGTCCGCACCCAACGGGGAAGGCACAGCGTTCCGCGCCCCGACAGCGCTAGCGCTGCTTAATGCTGTTGTCCTCGTTGAAGAGCAGGACGGTCGGCTGGTGCATCTGGGCTTCGTCCTCACCCATCAGGCAATAGCTCATAACGATGAGCCTGTCGCCCACGCTGCCCTTGAGCGCGGCGGGCCCGTTGAGCCCGATGACGCCGGGACGGTCGGTGGGGATAATGTAGGTCGTCCAGCGCTCGCCGTTGGCGAAATTGGAGCAGAGCACCTCTTCGTAGGGCAGCATCCCCGCGGCGTCGAGTATCTCGCGCGAAATGGTGATGCTTCCCATGTATTCCAGCTCGGATTCAGTGATGTGCACGCCGTGAAGTTTGGCCTTAAGCATCCTAATCAGCATTTTCTTCTCCCGCCGCGAGAATAATGTTGTCAATGAGCCTGATGCCGCCGACCTTCGCCGCGACCAGCACAACGTCGCCGCTTGCGGCGCTCTCCTTCGGCTCAAGCGACCAGGCGTCGGCAATCTCCAGGTACTCAAGCTGCACCATGTCAGCCAGCTTGGAGCGCGCAACTTCCTTCAGCGCCTCCGCACCGTCCTGGCCGGCGGCGAAGGCGTCCGCCAGCGCCTCCAGGCCTTCGTAGATGGTCGCCGCAGCCCTGCGCTCGTCGTCGCCCAAATAAGCGTTGCGCGACGACATTGCCAGGCCGTCCGGCTCGCGAACGGTGGGTGACATTACGATATCCAGCGGGAAATCGAGGTCGCGCACCATCCGCTCGATGACGCGGAATTGCTGGTAGTCCTTCTGGCCAAAGTAGGCGATGTCCGGATGGACGATGTTGAGCAGCTTGGCCACCACCAACGTGACGCCCGCAAAATGCCCCGGCCGCGCCGCGCCGCAGTAGCCGTCCGTTAGCTTCCGGACGATGACCTCCGTGCTGTGGTCGGGCGCGTACAACGCGCCGCTTTCGGGAATGAAGACTATGTCCACACCGGCGTCCTCACACCGCATCAGGTCCGCCTCCGGCGTGCGCGGATACTCGTTGAAATCCTCACCCGGACCAAACTGGGTCGGATTCACGAAGATGGACACTGCGCTTACGTCGCACTCGTCCACCATCCGCCGGACGAGTGAGAGGTGGCCATCGTGCAGATTGCCCATTGTCGGGACAAATCCCACGTAGGGGCGCTTCTGTTCTTTTGCGGCGAATTCACTACAGAGCTGGTGCTTCGCGCGCCACAGCCCATCAACTGTCTGGATTACTTCCATACTCACGCGGTTTGCGCTCCTTCGTTATCGGATTCATCGGCTGCCTTTTGCGGCACCATCGTGTATTCACCCGGACCGGGGAATGTGCGCGCACGCACAGCACCGGTGTATTCACGCAGAGCTTCCACCCCATCGGCGTAGAGGTTGGCGAAGCGGCGCGCGAAGCTGGGCAGGTACTCCGCGTGCATCCCCAGCGCGTCGTGGATCACCAGTATCTGGCCGTCGGTGTGCGGCCCGCTGCCGATGCCGATGGTCGGCACTTTGAGCGCACGGGTAATCGCTTCGGCACACCGGCTCTCCACGCACTCCAGCACCACCGCGAACGCGCCCGCGTCCTGCAGCGCCTGAGCTTCCGCGAGCAGCCGCTGGCGGGACTTTTCGCTGCGCCCCTGGATGCGGTAGCCGCCGGTGGCGTGCACCCGCTGCGGAAGCAATCCCAGGTGCCCCATTACCGGCACGCCGATGCGCTTCAGCCGCGCGGTGGCGTCGAGGTTGGATTCGTCAGCGCCCTCCATCTTCACCGCCCCGCAGCCCGTTTCTTTAAACAGCGCAAGCGCGTTGTGGACGGTTTCGTCCGCGCTGACCTTGAACGTGCCGAACGGCATATCGCCGATTACCAGCATATCCGGCAGCGCGCGCACGACGATGCGCGTGTGGTAGATGACGTCCTCCAGGCTGACGGGGACGGTCGTGGAATGCCCCTGAAGCACGTTGGCCATTGAATCGCCGACCAGCACAAAATCCACGCCGGCGTCGCGCGCCAGGTGCGCCGTAAAGAGGTCGTAGGCGGTTATGGAGACGATGGGCTCGCCCCGCTCCTTCTTCCGCCGAAGCTGAGGTATTTTGAATTCAGCCATAAGTATCACATCCGGTGGAACGCGCAGGGAAGCTCAGCGGCCGATAATGCAGACAGCGCTGCCGCAATATGCAGACAGCGCGTACAGGCATATTCCGCACCGTCTCGGTCCCGCAGGCTCCAAGCGGCTCGGAGTGATTATAGCATTTGAAGTGCTTGCAGTCAGCAAAACGGCGGCTGCGGTATGGCGCAAGCTGTTTAGGGGTTAAGCCCGTCGAGCTTATTGGCGTCTGCCGCTATCAGGTCATCCATCCAGTTCTTGAAATCACCGTAGTACTTGTATTGCTCACGCCTTTTCTGCCAAGCCGACCGCAAGGTCATGTAATCCATGTTCTGCTTGATTCCAGCCTTCCAAATCCTCCAGGCCTCTTCCTCGAGTTCCCCCTTACCTGCAAGGTGATATTCCTCGCTGCAGAGGTTGAAGTACATGTCTGTTATGCGCAACAGCTCACCATGGTCTACTGAGAAGTAGCCTTGCCCCTTCAGTTGACCATAGGTCTCGCGCAGTTCTTCCTCAGTCCGTCGTCTCGCATGTTCTACCAGAGCTTCAGAACCATGCTCGGCATGAATGATGGGTACACCGATGGGTCCTAACGATTCGCCAACTCGATTGCACACGTACTCCTCTCGACCGTTGAACCAATCATTCTGGGCAAGAGGGTCATCAGTGACGCATGCGGGCATCCGTCCCCAGATCTCGTCGTAGCGCTTCGTGTACTCCAAGAAGTAACCGCTCCACCGCGTTCCCGCGATTTCCCTGGTCTGCTTTCTGGCTTCAGAAAAAGCCCTGTACGCGAAGAACGCGATGATTGCTGTGAGAAGTGCATAACCGATGGTGGCAAGGCCAATTGTCCAAGTGGCATTCTCCATTTCTACGTCTCCCTTACGGCTGCTTACGGCGCGGAGAAGAGGGCACGTCCTTCCAGGTCCTGAACGACGAGGCCCCAGCTTCCATCAGTGCGAGTGCCGCCAGCAACGCGAGCATTCCCCCCGGAGTCATAGAGCCGAAATCCTGGAGTGCCATCTGCAAGTACGATGTGCGCGCGCACCTTCTCTGATGAATCAGAGAGGAACAAGCCGAGATTACTATCGTCAAAAACACCAAGACTAATCCCTGCCTTTCCCACTGAGTCGGATAGGGTTAGCAACGTAGCCTCTGGGTTTACGCTAATGAACGCACAGTTCTCTCCGCCAGAGTCATAGAGCCTTAATGCCGGGGACCCGTCTGAGTCGACGGCAATGCCCACTCGGTCGTTCCCGCTTGAGTCGGCCATGTACAAGCCAGGAGAGCCATCTGACGTCAACCCGATAACTGCGCGTCCCTTTCCGCTGGAGTCAACGAACGCTAAGTTCGAAGAGCCATCCGGGACTAGTCCTATCAATGTGCGAGGGCTCCCGCTGGAGTCAGAAAAGCACAAGCTTGGCGAGCCATCTGCATTGATGTTAATTCTCACGCGGTCCTTTCCGATAGCGTCGGCGAGACGCAGAACGGGAGAGCCATCTGCCCCTAGTGCGATATGCGCACGCAGCTTATCGGTGGAGTCCCAGAGCCGCATGGCCGGTGACCCATCTGCCTCCACCACAATGCTGGCGCGCACCTTTCCGTTGGAGTCGGCGAGAACGAAGGCAGAAGAACCATCGGCCAGCGTCGCAATGCCCGCGCCCACCTTTCCGTTAGAGTCGTAGAGCCGCAGATGTGGAGAGCCATCTGCCGACATGCTGAGCAAGACTCGTTTGTTGTCCTCAGCGTCCCAGAAGCCGACCATCGGTGAACCATCGGCATACAAACCGAACTCAGCACGCTGAGTGCCCTGAGCGTCTGAGACGATAAGGGCGGCTCCTGTGCCTTCAGGTGACGCCACTGCGAGCGACACGCGCGGCTTGCCCTGAGTGTCCAAGAGGAACAGACCCGGTGAGCCATCAGGGGCGCTATGAAGATAAGCGCATTCCTTGCCCTCGTCGTCCACGAGGACAAAGCACTTCGCGCGGATTTCATCGGGGACTCCGCCTTGCGCTTCTGCCGGCTGAGAGGTCTTCATACACCAGCCGAGCCAGAGGATGGAGAGCGCTAAAAGGACTGCCCAGATTCTCCAGAAGTATCCAGCCATCATCTTTCCTCCCCGTTGAGATAAGACAGATAACAGGGTAACAAATGTTTGTATGGAAGTCAATCATCGCCCGGCGATTAGGAGCGGCGCTAGTGAGCACCGCCTACCCGGTGGGACTGGTGGTCTTTTCCGGTATACTTATATGGAGAGCCAGGAGGGGCGGTAGTTGGTTGAGGGGGCGGAAGCTCCGCAAAAAGGGAGGCGTGTTATGCGTAGAATTATCGTTGCCGCAGCGGTGCTGGCATTTCTGGCACTCACCAGTGCCGGCAGCGCGCTGTCTTCGGACGTCACCGTCTACATCACGCGCACCGGAAGCTGCTACCACACCGCGGAATGCTCCTGCCTGCGAAGCTCCGCGATGCCGCTTTCTCTCACCGACGCGGTCGAGCGCGGATACCGCCCGTGCAAGGTCTGCAAGCCTCCAGCACCGGACGCGCCCATAGGGGCTGCGACCGCTCCAGCCGAGACTGTAGAAGTGCCTGTCGTGCGCGTCGTGGACGGCGACACCATCAAGGTGCGCTACAGGGGAAAGCTGGAGTCGGTGCGGCTTGTCGGCATTGACACGCCGGAGATTACGCGCGGCAAGAACGAGCCGTTCGGCAAGCCTGCCGGAGCGTTCCTGGAGGCACTGCTTGCGGACCGGACGGTGCTGCTGGAGTTTGACGTGGAGCGGCGCGACAGGTACGGCAGGCTGCTGGCCTACGTCTGGGCGCAGGGCGACGGCGACCCGGCTCCCGTTTTCGTGAATGCGCAGCTTGCGCGCTGGGGCTACGCGCAGCTTTTGACCATCCCGCCGAACGTGAAGTATGTGGAGCGGCTGCGGAATGCGGTGGGGGCGGCTAAAGCGGCGCGGGCAAACCTGTGGCGCGATATCCAGTAAGAGCTGCCGGCGATTAGGAGCGGCGCCGGCTATCAAGCCGGCGCGAACGAAGGCCAGCCACCTAGATAGGTGGCTGCACCCGGCTTTAGCATAAACTCCTGCACTCACCCCTGCATCGCCTATAATCCTAAAGCCTTCGGGCTTTCAGCCGCAAAACCTCGATTCCGGCCTTCTGGAACTTCGGAGGGGGTCACTGCATCGTATCTGGTGAGTCCGGTCTTTGCAGTGGAGGTGAAACGGCATGGCAAACCCGGCAAGGACGAGCCTGAAGGCGCGGTGCGGGAATGGTGGAGATACCGTCGTCGTTGCTAATCGGATGTGCCAGTGGGGACGACACCTGCTGGCAGGAACTCATCCGCCTTACCGGCGGCCATTTCCAGCGCATCGCCCGGGTGAACCTGCGGGATCCCAGCCTGACAGACGACGTGCTGCAGGAGACATATTTCAAGGTCTTCCGCAACCTGCGCAAGCTGCGGGACCGGTCAAGAGCCATGCCCTGGATGGTGCAGATCCTGATTAACGAGTGCCGAATGATGAACCGGAAGCTGAAACGCGAAGCGCAAAACGAGAGCGAGGAGAGCCTCTCCTACCAGCTCGCTTCCACCAAGGACGACAGGGGAAGCGCTGAGACGAGAGAAATCCTCGGAAGGCTGCTGCGCCAGCTTCCGGAGCACTACAGGGAAATACTCGTGCTGCGCGAGATCGAAGGCCTGGACTACGAGGAGATCGCCTTGACTCTGCGAGTGCCTATCGGCACAGTGCGCTCGCGACTGGCCCGTGCCCGCACGATGTGGGTAGACCTGGCGGGGGAAATCGTCGAAGCCGGCGGGCTTCTCGACCTCTGCCTGGACGGAGGTGACGGGGTTGCTTAACGATTACCTCAAGACGCTGATCTCGGAGTACGCCGACGACGAGCTCGACCTGGAAACAACCCGGCAGGTCAGCGATTTCATCGCGGAAAACAGCGAGGCGGAAGGGTACTTCAACAAACTGCAGTCGCTGCGGCGGCTGACCACCGAGCACCTGCGAGAGGAAGCCGAGGACCCGACGCTTGAGCTGAGAATGATGAACGCGCTCCGGCTCAGAAGCTACGAGCAGACCTGGTGGGAGCGGGTCTTCGCGTCCCGCGCCCTCTCACCGCGAAAGGCAACCGCGGTAGCGCTCGTGATAATCGTCATCGTGCTGTTCCTCTTCTCCTATTTCCAGGCCCCGGTTTCACGCTTCCTCGCCGATACGCGCACCAGGGTCGAGCAGCTCGGCGGCGAAGCCCAGACCGAACTGACAGAACGCAGAGACGAACTTACGGAGAGCCTGGGCGAACTGCTTGCGCCGCCGAGCCCGGACGAAGAGGAAGGAGAGCGCACCACTAGCGCCACCGAACCGGAGGTATCCGTGGCATGAGCCGTTGCTTCTACCATCCCGAAATCGAAACGGACGTGCGCTGTGATATCTGCGGCAAGCCCATCTGTGAGCACTGCCGGACCACCCGTAACGGCAAGGCTGTCTGCCCGCGATGCCTGCAGCGAGAAGAGCGTGCCCGCGCGAACGGTGCGCAAAATGCGGCCCACGACGACTCGCCCGCCTGGGTGGGCCTGGTGCTCCCCGGACTGGCGCAGTTGCTGAAAGGCGAAAGCTACAAGGGCTCGCTGCTGCTGGTGTACTTCTTCCTCGCCGCATTCTCGGGCGAGGCTGTCTTCATATTCCTGGCGTACGGCGTGAGCATCTGGGATTACTTCTATCCGCTGGTTGAGGAGGAAAGCAAGGGCCGCGCCCTCATCAATTTCCGGCAGTTCGCGGGGCTGGTGATTTTGTTTATCGGCATCGCCCTGCTCGCGCGTAACATCATCTGGGCTCTCAACACAGTCTCCCGCGACCTGGCATCCGGCCTTGCTGCGATAGTCACCATCGCGCTCGGCCTTTTCGTCATCTGGTATCACACCGGCGGGCACCGAAAGGAGGTGCGTTGATGACATTCAAAGATATAACAGTACTGGCGCTCCTGCTGGTAATAGGCCTGTTATTCAACCGCTGCGCGTTTAGGGGCGATGCCTTTGACTTGCTGCGGGCAGAACACGCCGCTGACCGTGCAGCCAAACACGCCGAGCGCATCGCGTCGGACATGGAAAAAAACATGGAGGAGTTCGGTGAGCGCATGGACGAGTTCGGTGAGCGCATGGGCGAATTTGGCGAGCACATGGGGAAGGCCGGCGAGGAGTTTGGCGAACAGATGGGAAAGCTCGGAGAGGGCATTGGCGAGAGTTTCGAGGGAATAGATGAAGAAGCCAAAGGTATTACGGCAAGCCTGGATAACGACGATGGAGTTGGCGGGAAGCCCGAAACGGTGAGGCTCAGCATCACCCGCGAACTGGCATCTCCCACCGGGATTGATCTGGCGCTTGACGTGCCCGCTGTATGCAACGAGACCGCGCTTGACTTCGGGCGGTCCAGAAAGAGCACGCTGGGCGTCACGGCGGTGGGAAGCGGCGAGTTGAAGTCGCCCGATATTTCGCCCGTTGACAGCGAGACCATCGCGCTCTCGTTTCGCGGGGAGACGCCAGGCGCGCTTACGCTAAAGCTTCCCCGGAATGTCCCCTATGTGAGATTTGAGGAACCGCAGATCAGGCTCGCGCTCTCGGAAAACGCGCTGCTTATGAAGCTGGACGCGGCCAGCGTGGGTTCGTTAAAGGTCACGAGGTCCAAAAGGAAGCTTACCGTTAAGCATGCGGACTGGCAGCTCACAATAACCGGGATCTCGCAGCCGCTGGCGCTTATGGGCCTGGACGGTGAGATGCTCGGGCGGGTCGAAGCCAACAAGAGAGGCGAAGTCGAGCTGGACTTTGCGAACGAGAACCAAGGAGGTGCGAAGTGAGACACACCACGTTTGGCGTAATGCTGGTGATTCTTGGAGCCATATTGCTGCTTGGCGTCATCGTGCAGGATATCTCGCTCGTGCTGCGCTTCTGGCCCTTGCTGGTAGTTGTCTACGCGCTTCTCGCGCACGGGCTCAGCCCGGCGTATCGGGGAGGGCTGATTGTCGTTGCCCTGGTGCTGCTGGCGGACGCGCTGGCTCCCAGCATTCTCGGCCTGAGCCACACGGGGTTCTGGGCGCCGGTGCTGATTGTTGTCGGATTGCTGATTATATTCAGCGCAACGGAGCACGACCCGCGGGAAAAGCGGGTCAAGGTCAAAACGGGCGCTTCTGCGCAGGAAGTGAAGAACGTTAAGTACGCGGTCCGAGATGAAACCGCAGATGGAACTTCCAAGGCTGGCGCGGCATCATCTGAGCCGGGAGGTGTTGAAATGACTGACGAAACGAAACGGCCCGAATCCGAAGCGCGGGAAGAAAGCGCCGCTGCTGCCGTAGAAGGAGAGTACCGCGACCGGAGCGCCCACTTCCTCGCGGACGTGCCTGAAGGCGCGGAGCGACTGATCTGCGACCTGGACTTCAACGCGGGCAAGCTGGAGCTTGCCGGGGACACCGACAAGCTGTTCGAGATTGACACGGGGCCGGGCTCCGACGTAGAGCCGCAGGTTGATGTTTCGCTGGAAGAAACCGACGGCGTGAAGGTAGCGCGGCTCAAGATAGAGCAGGCGCACTTTAAGAGCTCCGTTCGCATGTTTGGAGTGCGCACCGTATGGACCCTTAAGCTCAACGGCGAGCTGCCCCTTACAATGAACTGCGACGTGAACGCGGCCAAGGCGAACCTGGATTTCAGCAAGCTGCGCCTGACATCACTCGCAATGGGAAACAATGCAGCCGCCAGCGAGGTCCGCATCGGCTCCCGCGAGAACGAGGCCACACTGCGAATTGACAACAACGCCGCCAAGTTCGACCTGGTTCTCCCTGCGGACTTCGCCTACGAAGCCACGGTGGACAGCAATGTGGGCAGGCACAACGTTACCGATCTGCTGCCCCGGCGCGTGAACGACCACTACTATAGCGAGGACTTCGACAGCAACCCGCGGAAGGTACGGATGCATCTGGAAAACAACGCGGCGAAACTCAACATCAGAAGGCGATAAGGCAATGGCGGCAGGAACTAAAAGAAAGGTTTACCGGTCGCAGAGCGACAAGATCCTGGGCGGCGTATGCGGCGGGCTGGCGGATTACTTCGATATAGACTCGCTGATCGTGCGCGCTATATGGCTACTGCTTTTCTTCACAACGGGCGGAGTCGCACTGCTCATCTACGTCCTGGCGTGGATGCTCGTGCCGGCCGAACGCTCGGATATGACCTGGGACAGCGAGCACAGGCATCGGGCAAAGCGGGAAGTTACGCCGCAGCACCGGGGGCTTTTCGTCGGCATCGTGCTTCTGGTAGTCGGCGTTTTCGCGCTCCTGGGATCCACCGCCACCTCGCTCGTTGTGCAGTTGGCGGTAGCATTGGCGCTGCTCGTGCTCGGATTCCTCACGATAACCGGAGTTTTCAAAAACGGCTTCAGCGCTGGAAACGGGAGGTAATGCAGTGACTCATCCACACAAGAAAGGTGACATCGTAAACAGCCTGTTCTGGGGCACGCTTATCCTGCTCATCGGAGTGACGCTGCTGGGCGTAAACACGGGGTATCTCAGCAGCGACGTCTGGGTGAACGTGTGGCGTCTCTGGCCGGTGCTGCTCATCGTCTGGGGCCTGAACATCATCCTGCGCAATACGAGCCTTCAGTTTATCTCTTACCTCTCGCCGGTGATACTCATACTGGCCTTCGCGTACGCAGCGACGTGGGCGCCGGTGGATAACGAGAGCGGAGGCTGGCACCTGCCGAAGTTTATAGGCCTTACCGCACCAGAATCCCGCGATATGACCGAATACGCATACGACTACGAGAGCACCGAGGATGTCCACGAGCTGAATGTGGAGTTTGACCTGGGAGCGGCGAGCCTTGACGTTGAATCCTCTTCTGAGGACGCCTATATCGGCGTGGAAATCAGGGCGAATACGGGCGAGCCGACGGTGAACTTCGAGCTGGACGGCAACACGCTCAAGATGTACGCGGCGTCGCCGCACTACCAAGGCAAATGGGGCAATTTCAAGGAGAAATGGAACGTCCAGCTTCCGGTGGGCATACCTCTGTCCCTTGACCTAGATGTTGGCGCGTCGGCGTGCGAACTCGACCTGGAGGATATGCTGCTTTCCCACCTCGACATTGACGCAGGCGCTGCCTCCATCGACGCATCTCTGCCCGCGCCGGACGCTGAGGGCTATACGGTCGACATCGACCTGGGAGCGTCGGACCTCGACCTCGCCTTCCCCGAAGGCACGCCGCTGCGGATAGAAACCGAAAGCGCACTTTCCTCAACGAATTTTACGAAGGCAGGCCTTACGAAAACCGACGGATACTGGTGCAGCGAAGACTACGAACCTGGGACTCCGTTTGTGGACCTGAGCATCACTTCGGGCGTGGCCAGCATAAACGTGTCTTTCGACTAGCTCCATGGCTTAAACAGCCAGCCTGCGTGGCCTGCCTGTGGCAAACAGGCGAGGATTCGCGCATATTCATCCCCGCTGACGACCCGCTATCTGATATAATGCTATTTCCAGGGAAACACACCAAATGGGGATACTTCGCGTTCTATCGGGGCTTGTTGGAGGCGCGTCCCTGAAAAGGGCGGCAGATCTGCTGCGCAAGGGCAAAACCGAAGACGCCCTGCGTATGATAGAGAAGCTTGCCGAGCAAATGCCCTCCCCTCCGCCCGAGGACAAGATTGACGAATACGCCGAACTCCACGCACAGTGGGGCCGCTGTCTCGCAAAGCTGAAAGACCCCGGAGCCCTGGAGCATTACCAGCTTTCCCACCAAGCCAAGCACAACGAATCACTGCTGCGCGAGGGCGCGATCCTCATTGAGGAAATGGACCTCGTTTCGCCGGAGGCGACGGACTATATCCTGGATCTTGCCAAGCACACCGCGGACGAGAAAGGATTCCTGCTGAGCTACGCGAAAAAACTGGTGGGCGACGGCGACGCTGTGCTGACCGATACCGAATTCGAGCTCGTTGTGGAAGCCAGCAAGGCCTTTACCCTCTGGAAAGGCGGAAGCAGCCTTATTGCCGACAGATTCCTTTCCCAGGGGCGCGAGGACGACGAAGCCGTCGAGATTTACCGCATAGCGTATCCAACGCGCAAGCACGACGAGAAGCTGGTGGAAATCCTGCTGAAGCACCTGATAGCCAACAATGAACGGAGCGACTTCGCTGCGAAGCTATACCGAGACCTGCTGGAAGCCGGGCGCGAAAACGACGATGCGCTGCGCCTGCTGGCGGAATATTACGTGGAGCAGCACGAGATCACTCCCGGCACCGTCGGCTATATCGACCAGGCGCTTGAAAAGAAACTGCCGCGCCACGACATACTGGAGAACCTTGCGGCGTACCTGCTGCGAACGAGGAAGGAGTTTCTCGACAAGAAGCGGCTCCTGCTGCTCGTGTTCCGCGCAGGTTACTTCAACAAGAACGTCCTGGCATTCCTCGCCCAGGCGTTCGCAGAAGAAGGCAACTTCTCGAACGAAGCCCTGATGGCCTACGAGGAGGCGCTGAAGAACAACCTGCTCACGAAGCGCATCACTCTCGTGCTGACCGAGCACTTTCTCAGCGAGGACAGACGGGATGAGTTCGCGTGCAAGGTATACGAGCACTATCTGGGGTCATGGCCGGAACGTAGAACGCCCAGGCTGTACAGCCTGCTCGCCGCGACCTATGTGGAGAAGAAACGGATTGACGAGCAGGCGCAGGTTATTTACGAGAAGTCGCTGGTGCATGACGCGACGAATACCGACATCCTCCCCCTGCTTGCCGCAAGCTACCTGACGTTCGAAACCCGCCAGCCCAAGGCCTATTCAGTTTACGAGCGCGCTTTCCCTTACATAAGCGATACAGATATACGCAACCGAATAGCGCTGCTGATGGCGGAGCACCGGATAGAGGATGGCAACTACGACAAGCGCACCCTTGAATATATCGAGCTGGCTTTGCAGTCCGCGACCGGAACCCGCAAAGAGAAACTCCACGAGGCCCGTACGAAGTGCTTCCTGACGCTAAACAGGCGGGACAAGGAGGCAGTGGAGATCTACCTGGAGCTCTACAAAAAGCTGGGCGACGCACGAACCCAGGATGTCAAGCTGATAGGAATCCTGTCTGACATCCTCATCGAACAGCCGGAAGAGGTGGCGGCCGAAGAAAACCTGAGAAGGCAGATATTCTACGAACGCTTTGAGAGCGAGAAGTTTAGCTGCCCCGCAAACATCGCCTTTTACCTGCTGGACCACGTCCTGAACCATAACCAGGAATACAAGTACCGCCTGCACCTGGCCGTCCGATGCCTGGAGGCTGACAGCGCGCGGCTCGCCGATGAGCTCAAGAAAGCCGGGGAACTGGATGTCCTTCAGCAAATCGGCCACTTCTACCTGGAACGTTACAACTACGAGCTTGCCGCACGCGCATATTCGGTTGCTAACGAATACCACCATACTGAAGAAAACGACTATCAGCTTGCCAAGATCCGCCTGTATGAAGACAAGACGGAACAGGCGTTTGCGCTGCTGGACACGGTGAAATCGCAGGAGAAAGCGTCTTATGTCCTTTACTGGCGGGCAGCGGCGTATCAGCAGGAGAACAAGCCCGAGAAAGCATCACCTTTAATCAAGAAACTCGAGCTGGACGGAGACGCCGTCCCGGAAGTCCTCATCAAGCTGCGCAAAGGCCTTAACGCCGAGCTTCTGGGAGATTACGGCGACGCCGTAGAGCTGTACAACGAGTTGCTGGAAAATCCTGGCGGACTGCCGTACCGCCGCTGGGTAGACATAGAAATCGGGCTGGCGCTCTGGCGTATGGGCGCAACTGCCGAGGCGCGGCGCAAACTTGGAGAGGTCTACCGCTACAACCCGAACGGCCGCGCAGAGCAGCGCAACTATTCCTATATCCTCGTGCTTCACGGCTACGAGCAAATACAGCAGGGGGAATGGGATGATGCGCTGAACAGCTTCCTTGAAAGCGTTGAAGCCAACCGCAACGACCGGATGCTGAGGAGCGTCATTGTAGAACTGCTCGTCAACTATGCAAAGCGGTTCTTCTTCGACAGCGATTACGAGATGGCTGTGAAGATTCTTGAAGTCGCCCACCGCATCCTTCCAAAGAGCATCGAAGCCAAGATATACCTCGCATACTCATATCATCTGCTGAATAAGTACTCGCAGGCGTTGATATACTACCGCGACATCACCTGGACGACAGATATGCCAACCTTTGAACGGTCCCAGGCTTATTGCTACCTGCAGAACAAGCAGACCCGGAAGGCGTGGCGCGTTTTCCTGGACCTTAAGCGCCGCGGGACATTGATAGCGGCCAACATACCACTGCTGCTCGACACGTATCTCGCCGATGAGGAGCAGGAGGGAAGCGAGACGTTCAAGGAGTTTGAGTTCCCCGAGGATGCGAAAAGCCCCATCCCCTTCGCCGCGTTTTACATTCATGACGGCCAGTACGAGCGTGCGCTTGACCTGCTGACGAAGCATGCCAAGGGCGAACACCAGACGATGCAGCGCCTGTGGTTCCAGGGAAAGGCAGCCGCAAAGAAGGGCGACCGCACGCTTGCGATAACTTACTGGAAGCAACTGCTGGATGCATCTCAGGCCCGGCAGACCCACGATGAGACCAAGCTCGCTCAATTGCTCGAAATAGGGCTGGCATTTTTGGAGGCCGGATACGCCCAGGAAGCGATGGAAACCTGGGAAGATCTCAAGAAGTTCGACGAGAACTTCCAGCATCTCCCGAAGCTCTGGGCGTACACCCTGAATCTCAACGCCTACACGCTCGCGCAGAAAGGCAACATCAAGCTGGCAATCGCCGAATGGGAAAAAGCCACCGAATACGACCCGGACAACCTCGCCATCATCCAGAACGTTGCCATCGCACATATGTCGGTAGAGGACTTCGACCTCTCAGCATTGCACTGGCGCCGGCTGATGAACCGCTGGAGGGTGATGGTGGAACGAGACCCGCAAAGCCACGCCCACCTCACGGTTGCTATCGGCGAGGTGGAGCGGCTGCTGTCAGACGTGTTCGTGGTCAAGACACAGGAAGCTGATGAGGTTTACATTGCCAAGACCGAAGAGATGGTGGATTACTACCGGCGGGCAAACGAGTTCTACTGGATACTGGGGCTCGACAAGACCGCCACCAAGGGGCAAATCGAGAAGAGCTACTTCAGGCTGGTTAAAATATTCGACCCGGAACGCCACGCCTCCGACTTCATGCTGCTTGAGGACGCTTACGCGAATCTGACCGACCAGCACAAGCGAGAACGCATTGATATATTCGCCTACAATCCGGTGGACGCAGGCAGGCTGCGACAGATGGTCCTCGGCGACCGGCGCGTCAGCTCCGTATTTGAGGATCTGAACCTGCGAGTTAAAGTGCCGGGGCCGGACTACTCGCAGCTTGAGCCCGACGACACCCCGCCGGAGACAATCATCGCCAAGCTGGCTGACTCGATACAGATCTACTTTAAGCTGGGAGACATATCCGTACTGTGAAAGCAACGCGGAAAAGGCGCTTGAATTTGCGGCAGGCCGCCGCCCGCGTTGACTTCGGTTCTGAGCAATATTACAATATTAGTTTCGGGCTGGGGGTTAGCGGTGCGCCAGCAACATCCAAGGGGGATGTATCCGGGCACAGCCTGTATGAGTACCAGACCGAACTAAACCGGATTCGCATCGAGCTGTTTCGCTTGCAGCGGAATGTGAAGAACTTGCAGATGCCGGCGCTTGAGGTCGTTGGACTGAACCGCGTCGGCGAGGACATTGACGGTTTGCGGGCGGAGATGCGGAGACTAATGGGCAAGGTCGCGGACGTGGCCGACCTGGACCCCCTCAGATCCGCCATTGAGGGCTTTCTCGAAGTCGCAGATTCCTGTGAGCGGGTTCTCGAATCGGCCCGGAGCACGGATGGGATTCCCGAAAGCGTGCTGACGGGCGTGGAGGCCATCTACCGGCTCCTGCTGGCCAGGCTTAAGAAGCTTGGCGTGGAGCCGATGCCGGAAAGCGAAATGTTTGACCCAAACCGGCACATGGCAATGGCCACCGTGGAGGACCCAGCCAAGCCCGATGGCTCAATCTCGCAGGTACAGCTCACCGGTTACACGCTGGGCGGAAGAATTCTGCGCGCCGCGCAGGTAGTTGTTGTCCGCAACCGCCATGGCGGAAACGCTGAGACAAGCCATGATAATTCGCATTTATAGGAGACATTATGTCGCAGATTGTTGGAATTGACTTGGGAACTACAAACTCCCTGGTTGCTGCTGTCATTGACGGCAAGCCGACGCTCATCCCGAACGAGCGCGGCAAGTTTATCACCCCTTCTGTCGTGGGATTCACTGACACCGGCGAGCTGCTTGTGGGCGAACCGGCGAAGAATCAGGCGGTAGCCAATCCCGAACGCACCGTGACAAGCATCAAGCGACTGATGGGCACGGACCGGCGCATCGTAATCGGGGAGAAGGAGTACTCACCGCAGGAGATTTCCGCAGTTATCCTCAAGAAGCTGAAGCTCGACGCCGAAACTTATCTGGGGTCTGTCGTGAACGAAGCTATTATTACCGTTCCCGCGTACTTCACCGACGCGCAGCGGCAGGCCACGAAGGACGGCGGGGAGATCGCGGGATTCAAGGTGGAACGCATCATAAACGAGCCCACCGCCGCAGCGCTTGCATACGGATTCGACAAGGGCGGAGAGGCACGAACAATCCTCGTTTACGACCTCGGCGGCGGCACGTTCGATGTCTCGCTGATCCGGATGGTCGAGGGCGCCTTCAAAGTGCTCGCTACAACCGGCAACAACAACCTGGGCGGCGATGACTTTGACTACCGCGTCGTTGAGTACCTCATCGAGCGCTTCAAGGACAAAGAAAAGATCGACCTGAAGAACATCCCTGACGTGTCACAACAGCGCGCTATCCTCCAGCGCCTGAAGGAAGCCGCGGAAACCGCCAAAATCGACCTTTCATCGCTCCTTGAGACTGAGGTTAACCTCCCGTTCATCTATACCGAAGGCGAGGAACCGGTTCACCTGCACGAAACCCTGACCCGGGCGAAGTACGAGGAACTGGTACGCGACCTTGTCGAGCAAACGCAGCAGCCGATCCATCTCGCGCTCTCTGATGCCAATCTTGCGCCCGAGCAGGTTGACGCCATCATCCTGGTCGGCGGCATGACACGAACACCGATGGTCCAGCGGCTCGTCCGAGACGAGATGGGCAAAGAGGCGCTCAAGGACATCAACCCGGAAGAGTGCGTTGCCATGGGCGCGGCGATTCAGGCCGGAATCAAGCGCGGCTCGCTGGAAGAGTTCGTCGTGGTCGACGTTGCCCCGTTTACGCTTGGCATTGAAACCGAAGGCGACAAGTTCTCCCGCATCGTCCCCCGCAACACCGCCATCCCCTGCTCGCGCAAGAGCCTTTACCGCACCACGGTGGACGGCCAGACTGAGGCGCTCATTCACGTGTTGCAGGGCGAAAGCGACAAGGCGTCGCAAAACGAATCGCTTGGCGAGTTCATACTCTCCGAAATCACACCGGCGGCAAGGGGCGATTCCCTGGTTGAGGTCTTTTTCGACTACGACGTCAATGGAATCGTGAAGATCACCGCAAAAGACAGGAAAACCGCCCAGGGCAAGTCAATCACGATTAAAGCCTCGAAGAAGCGCCTAACCACAGACGAGGTGGCCCACGCCCAGCGTGACGTGAGCCGGCATACCGGCTCGATGCTGGCCCAGCGCGAGCGCTCGAAGGTGCTATACGAGGCGGAGAGCACACTCAAAGACCTCACTCTGCTCATTCGGGCCGGCGAGAAGGGCGAGAAAAAAATCGACAGTATCGAGATCTCCCGGCTGAGCGAAATGGCCAATAAGATAAAGGAGGCCCTGAAGTCCGAAGATCTCTCTTTGCTCGAAGAGCATATTGAGAAGGCTACAGGTCTGATTGCGGACTACTCGTACTAATACGGGCATACTGGTTGACGAATTGCTTTTGGCACAGTTGAAAGAATGTCCGGTCTGCCGCGGTGAACTCTCAGGCCGCGCAGAGGTATGCCCAGGCTGCGGCGCACAGCTCACGCCCTACTATGAGCAACTGGACGAAGCGAATAAGTCGCTCACGGAAGCCTTCAACGCCGTAACGCGCGGCGAGATTGAGCGCGCGCGCGAACTGGGCAGCAAGGCTCAGACGATGACTCCTCTGGTAGCAGAGCAGGTGGCGCTGCTGCAAGCCCGCATTGCGCTTGGTGAAAGGCGGTTCTCGCACGCGTGGGAACAGGCGCAAGCCCTGCCCGACGCGGTGCGGGAGAAGCCGGCGCTGCTCCACGAAATCATCTCACTTCACGAAGCCGAGACGATCGGCAAGCAGCACTTCAACCTTGCGCTGACTTCCGCCCGCCGCCAGTATTACGCTGACGCCTCGTATCACATCGAGCGGGCAATCGAACTTATCCCGTACCTCGCGCCAGCCTGGCGGCTTGCAGTGAAGATCGAACTCAAGCGCGGCCGATTCGACACCGCTCAGGAGTTCCTGGAAGAAGGATTGCGAAGATTCCCCAACGAGACTTACCTGGCTTCAATGGCGCTGGAGCTGAACCCAGACGTTCCGTGAGCGGCAACCACAACTGCCGCACTTCGTCCGCCACCACCGCCCGGTTTAAAGCCGCGCGCCGCTTCAAGTGCTTAAATAGCAGGAGGGGCGCGCCCACAGGCACGCCCCTCTTTTGATTCTCTGATACAGCCCTTAGTCTATGTTTCCAACGCCTTCGATGTAGAGCTGGGCCAGCGTTCCAATGGGACCGTTAGCAGTCTCGCCGCCCATTATCCACACTGTGTCATTGGGCATCGGGTTGCCTTCCGCATCCAGGTACGTGAACAGGGCCGCAGAGCCTGCGCCCGCACGCCCCTGGGCCGGACCGACCGTCTTGGACCAGACGTAAGTGTCAGGATTGAACACTTCCGACGTGCCGATATACTCGGGCGCGCTCTTATCCTGAGGATAGTCAACGCCACCGTAGACATAGATCTTGCCGTTGATTATCTCCGCGGCAGCGCCTGCCCGCGAGAACTTCATATCCGGCATTATCTCCCAGCCCCCGGTGTCAAGGCGGACTCTCTCAACGGTTCGCGTGCTCACGCCAGCGTTGCTTCTTCCGCCAATCGCGTACAGGTACGGGAAGTCAAGAACCGCGGCGAAGTCATACCGGGGCGTCGGCATCGGGCTGATGGCCGAGCTAAACCAGGCGTTGTCTTGCGGCCTGAACACCCAGCCGGTACCACTCACGTGCTCGCCCGGAGGATTGCCTTGCAGGCCACCTATAACGATGAGCGATGACCCACCTCCGTAGGACACGCCGTAAGCGGAAGACATAAGCCTTAGCTGCGTGTTGTTGTTCCCGATAGAACCGACTGTCGTCCACGGCACCGTTGGATAGTCGGTGCCGTCGCCGTCGAAACTCGGGAGCATCTCAACCACCGAAAGCGTCTGGTCAACATTGTTGATGCCGCCAATCGCGTAAATGCCGACCGAGTTCGCACCTCTCGTGAATCCGCCGAGCGGCTCCGCAGCCAGTTGTCCCCGAGGCGTGGACAGGGGCAGACGGTCACTGACGCTGACCTGGCCTACCCATTCCCCGGTGGTCACCAATGCCTCCTGTGTCAGGAGTTGAACGCTGCGCAGCGCAACATTGCCGTCCATGCCGCCGACGAGGAACACGCGCCGCTGCGACAGGAAGTCGTCGGTCAGGTCCGGGGTGCCGTTGTCGTCAATGACGGTAACCGCCGCCATCCCGAAGTCGCGACGCATCCTGAACGGATCACCGGTGGCAGAGAAATCGATACTGCTGGGTACCACCAGCGACACAGGCACATGGTTGACGCGGCTCGCCAGCTCAAGCCCGCTCTCGGATGTTGCTATCACCTTGGTGCGAACCGCCTTGTATCCGGGCAGGAGATTCGCCGGGTATTTGATCTCGAATATGGCAATCTCCTTGCCGCCCGGCTGCGGCGTAATGTTCACCCTAGCCTCGTTGAGCGTCTCCGAATCTCCATCAAGATCCACATCTTCGTATATCCCGTCATAGTCGGGATCCCATTCCAGAGTCTGGTCATAAATCGGGTTGTCCGAATCGCCCTCGTTGATATCCTCGGCGTATACGCCGTTACCCAGGATGTCAATCTGGAAGCGATACAACCCCGGCCTTTCCGTCACGCCGCTCGCAGCCACCTGAAAGTGAACAACCAGGTCGCTGGCCAGAGCGACGGTGCTAGCCTGCTCGGCGTAGGTCCCATCTTCAAGGACATCGTAGACGCCGTCATTGTTGATGTCGACCGTGGCTTCAGTGAGCAGCGGATCCACAACGGGCTCATAGGCGCGATCTACCACGCGCACCGGCCATTCAAGGTGCACTATCTGACCGATACCATCGACGAAATGCAGCGCCAGAGTGAAGTCCCGCGTCGCCTGGCCAAACGTATTGTACGGGTTAATGGAAATGTTCAGGTCGGAATCGTAATAGGGCACCGACACTGATGTCGTGTTCGCGTCGTATATGCCGTCGTTGGTGAAGTCCCAGAAGTACGCGTACGGAAGCACGCCCGGATGGTCCGGGGATACCGTCACGCTGGCGTTCATATGAGGCTCCCGGTCGGCAGGGAAGTCGCTTGCGGAATCGAACTCTATCAGGATCGTTCCATCAGGCCGAATCGGCGGGGCGCTGTTCACAATAAGCTCCGGAGGCCCCGTGGGTTCTTCCGGCAAATGCCTGATCACCGTCAGAGGGAACTGACGCGTAATCGAGTAGTCGTTGGAGTCGGTTACGGTCAGATTGACGATGAAGGATTCGGACTCGCCCTCAAGCACAGTGAAGGTGTACTGAGGATTCTGCAGGGTCGAGTCAATCCGCCCGTCACCGTCGAAGTCCCACTGGAAACGGTAGGGAGGAGTGCCGGGGCTCGAAGGATCAGGGAACACACGGCAGTAAACCGGCTCACCGGAAAGGTAGGCGTAGATCGGCTGCCCTTCCTGGTCGTACCCGACTACAGTGTCACTGATAATGCGCGTCAGTGCAGAGTCGAGCGCGAACTGTGGAACGTCCGTAATCAGGATTGACACCGGCTCGCTGGTACGAACCACACCGGCGTTATCCTTCACCCTTACCACCGCCTGGTAGAGGGACGATCCCTGGAGAACGTCAGCGTTCCGCAAGTAGTAAAGGTGGTATGACTGTTCCGTGCGTCTTGCGACCTCGTTGACGTAGAAGTCAAATGCCCCGTCATTGTCGAAGTCCCACATGTACGTGAAAGGGAGCTCCCCGCCGGTTATGGTGACAATGAAGTTGACACCCAGAGGCGACCCACCGGTGGTGGGAGATGCGGTATACGTGACGATCTTCAGATCGCTCTCGTCACCGTTGCCATCCGTTTGGCTCGGCAGGGATATGCTCCCCTTGCTGCCGCCGCCGCCACAAGCGGCGACGGCAGCGAGAAGTATCAGTAAAGTACCGATTGCTCTCAACACTTTCATCAGGTTACGTCCTCCCAACCATCGGGGTCACGAACGTCCGGCTTTCTACGGCCGGTAATGCTCAACAATGGTGTCCATCCCCATCTGGGTCAGGCCACCGACAATATAGAAGTCTCCACCAGGTGTGTAGAAGTCGTTATACACCCTGACACCGGTTGCTCCGGCCCATCCACGCGGAATCAGCCCCGTGGGAGCCAGGGACATCGATCCGTTTGACAGCACGTCATACACCGAGCCGGTGTAACCGTCAACCGTGCGACCGCCCATCTGGCGATACACCATTCCACGGTCGTCTTCCTGCCAGCCTGCTCCAGCACCAGCAGCAGCCTCCGAAACGTTGGCTACCGTTCTCCACGTACCCGTCCTCGGGTCTGTAATGCTGTCGAAGGTGTACTCGTCCACCTGCGAGATGTAATTGCCGTTCCGGTCGAAACCGCCAACGACAACTATCCGCCACGGTTTGTCGGTGAGCTTGTCAGGCAGTGTTACAAACGCTCTGTGATATGCGCGCTCTACCGGCATCTCCGAGACAACTGAGTAGTCTCCCGCAGAGGGCTCCTCATCCTGCTGGCGCTCGGCCGGGGTTGCCCAAACATTGAACCAGCGCATCGTGGCAACCGGTACGCCGCTGTCGTTGATACCGCCGAGGATGAACACGTAGCAGTAATGCGATTCCGGCCACACGGGCGGCGGGAACAGGTTACCTTTAGACTCGAGAGTCACCGCAGCGTGCCCGTAAAGCGGCTCGGGAAGCGTATTCAAAGGCACAGCGCCCTGGCCGCCACCGCCCTGTGTCGGAGGACGGTCCGGCACGATAGGTGTGTTGATGCACTGATCTTTCTGCGGGAGCCAGTCGTAGTCGTGGAACTGAAAACGATCCGACCAGATGTCGGTCTGAGCGTTCACGTACTGCGCTACCGGACCGGGGAAGAACAGTATCGGGAACTGGTCCTCGACACCGTAGGTCTCCGGGTAGTACTTCTGCACCACGTCCAGAGGCTCGCCGCTTTCGTTTCGGCCGCCGAACACGTAGAACACCGGAACGCCGTATCCTCCATTACCCAAGGCCCAACCTGGGCCTAAGTCTGGACGCGGCTGTCATCCGGGGCACGAGCCGAAACCGCCGGGATTCAGGTCCCAGTCCTCGTGCACCATTGTAGCCGCCGCCGAGCCGCGCGGCTCAAACGGCACGCTCTTCTGTAGCGTACGATTCATGAAAGCGCCGCCACAGTTCGGCGGGCCGCCGTTGCCTTGCGTGGGCGGGGTCTTCACCGTAGGCGCCATTCCAATGTACGCGTAGGGGAGGCCCTGCAACGAGTTCAGCAGCGTAAATCCGCCATCCTCGTAGGCTCCCGCCGCTGCGCCAGCGCCTGATACCGAGCCGAACATACCGGAAGGCGTACGGTCGGTGCCGGTCAGGTTCAGCGCATAAGACGACTTGGGGAGATCCACGATTCCCGTAAACTCGCCCGCGTCATTGTAGACATCGCCACCGAACAGGTACACCATACCGGAAGGGTGCGTAGCTACTGCAGGATTGGCGCGCGCGCTGAATGCCGGCAGGTTGCCGCCGACGGAGTTGCCGCCGTAGATTGACCAGCCGATTGTCGGGGCGCGCTCGGCGCGGTAAAGCGTATCGGGCTCGGGCGGACGCGGCTCGATGCGGAGCAGGTTACTAACCGCTTCCACACCGTTGTCGTCTTTCGCCACAAGGCGGACAACATAAGGAGCACCTACGCCTTCGCCGGCATCGTAAGCTTCGTTGGCGTTCATATCGACATACTGGCCAACGTAAGTCGCGAAAGTTATCACCGGGTTGGGGTCAGATGTCCTATCCGGCACCACAATCGCCTGAGGGTCTTTCACCGGCATCGGGTACGTGGGCGGGAGCACAATAACGGGCTCCTCTCCGGCCGGAACAAGGTCAGTGAAAACCTCCCAGTTGTAATGAACCGGCTCCTTGCCGCCCTCGGTGTAGCTCGTGAGCTGCACGTTGAAGGGGACAGGGCCTTCTGTCGCGTCGGCCTCGATGCGAACTTTAAAGGTGACTTCCTGGCTCACGTAGACCGGGACAATACCGCTCGTTCCCGTCACGCCCTGGTTGTCCCTGACGGTCAGCAGGGCGTTGTAGTTGCCCGTCGCCACGTATGTGTGCTGGGCTACTACAGAGGAGTCGAAATCGCGGTAAGTGCCGTCTCCGAAATCCCAGTAGAACTCATAGGGCGGTTCTCCGCCCGAAGCGCCACCGCTGAATACCACCGGCAGCGGAGCCTGGCCGGAACCGGGATTCGCCGCGGCGTAGGCCAGCAGAGCCGATGGCGGTACCACGTTGATCGCGACAGGCCAATCGGGCTCGCCATCACCATTCAGGTCGTCTGCCGTGGATACCTCAACGCCCCGGTTGTCCACCACGGTCAGCACAGGATAGTAAAAGTAGGAGTCATCACCAATCTGCGGGCCGGGCTGCTCGTAGACGAACACCGGATTTTCACTGTTGCTGTCGGGGACGCCGTCGCCCTCGAAATCCCAGATGAACCCATATGGCGAGCTCCCACCAGTCACCAGAGCCGTGAACTGCACCCGTAAGGGAGCGGGGCCTGAATTAACTGAAGGTTGGAATCGTACCACCAGCGGTTGGGTTCCAGTCCCACCGGTTTCGCCCGTTGGGGCGGTTACCGTAATCGATTTGCTAACTGTAACCGTCTGGTGACGCGAATCGGTTATCTTGACTGCGACAATCGCACTGTTATTGAATGTCCAGTACGGGTCGACAGCGTTCGAGTCGGCTACTCCGTCTCCGTCAAAGTCCCATTCGTACGAATACGAAGGGTAGCCCCCGAACGCGTAGGCTGAGAAGCTAACCGTCAGCGGGGTCGGTCCCTGGTCAGGGGTCGCCGTTAGCACCACCGAGAACGGTTGGCCCTCGTCAGAGGGTGGTTCTCCGCCGCCAGTCTCCTGAGACGGCGCGATCGGAGCGCGACCGCTACTGCCGCCGCCACAGGCAACTGCGAACGCGGCAATCAGAATGACCACCCAGAGCCAAATCGTTATTCTCATCATATTCTTACACCTCATAGGTGAAGTTTACCGCTCTATTATACCCAATTAGACCCGAATACAGCTACCCTTGCGCGTACGGCAGATGGAGGCACGCTAAATACTACCGCCTAACGCGCTCAAGGTACTTGATCGCGCGCGTATCCACTTTCACCATATCGCCTTCCTCAATGAAAAGCGGCACCTGGACGACTGCGCCGGTTTCCAGCGTGGCGGCCTTGGTGGCAGCGGTCGCAGTGTCGCCTTTCACGCCAGGTTCAGTCTGGACGACTTTCAGAACGACAGATGCGGGAAGGTCCACACCCAGTATCTCATCCTCATACATATCGATAAATACAACATCGTTTTCCCGAATTAGCCGAACCTTCTCACCAAGTATATCAGCCTGCACTGTGACCTGGTCGTAATCCTGGCTGTCCATAAAGATGTAGCTCTCACCCTGGCGGTAGAGGAACGTCATCTCGCGCTTCTCAATCCGCACGTCCTCCAGCTTCTCCTCCGTGCGCATTGTGACCTCGTTGATAGAACCGGAGCGCACATTTAGCAGCTTGACGCGCACGAATGCAGGGCCTTTCCCGGGCTTGACATGCTGGAATTCGATGACCCGCAGAAGGTCGTTGCCCTTCTTGAAAGTGGTACCAGTGCGAAAATCGTTTGGCGTTATCATATCAAAGCCTACTCCACGACCAGAATGTCCGTTGGCAGAGCGTTCAGGTTTACCAACCCGTCGCCTCTGACCACATACATATCCTCAATCCGTATGCCGCCCTGATCCGGCAGGTAGATGCCGGGCTCGATTGTCACGATATTGCCAACCTCAAGAATCTCCTCGCTCTGGTTGTTCAGGCGCGGCGCTTCGTGCACCTCAACGCCCACGCCGTGCCCCAGGCCGTGCCCGAAGTACTTGCGCTCTTCGCCGTCGGCCTTGTATGAGTCGTATCCGCCCTGGCAGATGATGTCCCGCGCGACACGGTCAACGTCGGCGCAGCGCACACCCGCGCGCGCGGCGGCGGCTGCCGCTTCTTTCGCTTCGCGCACGAGAGTGTAGATTTCCCGCCAGCCCTGCGCCACCCCGCCATAGAAGACGGTGCGGGTCATATCGCTGCAATACCCATCCAGCTCTACCCCCAGATCGAAGGTCAGCGGCATTGTGGGCACGAGGGTCTGGCTTGTGAACGTGGCGTGAGGCTTGGAGGAGTTCTTGCCAAAGGCCACAATGGGAGCGAAACTCGCCACCTGAGCGCCCTTTTTGCGCAGTCGGTACTCAAACTCGGCGGCCAGATCTGCTTCGGTGACGTCGCCCCGTATGAGCCCGACGAGCTCGGTGAACACCTCTTCTTTCAGCCGAATAGCGCGTTCCAGAGCGGCTATCTCCTCGTCATCCTTAACGATGCGCAGCTTCTCGACAACGCCGCTGAGCGGCACGATGTCCACGCCGGAATTTTCCTTCAGCTCCTCAACCTGCGTAAGCGACAGGTGATCCGCCTCAATCCCCAGGCGGCCGATCCCGTGCCTGCCCGCCAGCTCCTTGAGCTTACGGCCGAGGCTCTCCTGGTAAAACGGGACGAGCTTGTAGCCCTCGTGAACCTCTTCTTTGAAGCGCTCGTAATAGCGGGAATCTGTCAGGAACAGCGCATCCTCCTCCGAAATAATAATTTCAGCGGTGGATCCGCTGAAGCCGGAGAGGTAAAAGATGTTCTTGAGATAGCTGACGAGTATGGCGTCAATTTGATGGCCGGCCAGGCTGTCCCTTATGCGCTGGATTCTTTGCGCGTAGTTCATATATCTCCTATGACGAAATGGCCACCTATTCTAGAGAAAAGGACGGCTTAGTGCAACCGGCTGCAGAGGTCCAGGGGTCTCCGGAGCACATCGCTGTGATAAAATGCTACGAGAATGTAGCTGGATGGTGAAAAGGATGTCCAAAAGCCCCACTAACGATAAACCTACGGTGTCGCAGACGTGCGCCGACGGGAACGTCCACAAGCGCATACGGGACACCAAGAGCGCGCAGCCTTTCGTGAAATTCCCCCAGACCGTCTCCGGCGTGCCCATCGAGATGCTCTACACCCCGGAGAGCATCAGTGGCCTGGATTACGCGCGGGACCTGGGAGATCCCGGCGCTTTCCCCTTCACCCGCGGCGTGCGCGACAATATGTACCGCGGGAAGCTGTGGACCTTCAGGCAGTTCTCGGGCTTTGGCGGTCCAGAGGAAACCAACGAGCGCTACAAGTACCTAATCGCCCAGGGGCAGACCGGCCTGTCGGTCGCGTTTGATTTCCCGACACTCTACGGCTACGACAGTGACAGCTCCAGGGCTTTGGGCGAAGTGGGCCGGGCGGGCGTGGCCATCTGCTCGTTGCAGGACATGGAAACGCTGATGGACGGCATCGACCAGGGCGCCATCTCGACCTCTATGACCATCAACCCGCCGGCAAACGTGCTGCTCGCCTTCTACATTGTCGCGGCTGAGCGCAAGGGCATTCCGCCGGAGAAGCTCACCGGCACCATCCAGAACGATATGCTCAAGGAGTTCCAGGCGCAGAAGACGTGGATAGTGCCTCCCGCGCCATCGGTACGGCTCATCGTGGACACGGTGGAATACTGCACGAAACACGTGCCGCGCTGGAACACGATCTCCATCAGCGGCTACCACATACGGGAAGCCGGCTCGACCGCCGTGCAGGAACTGGCGTTCACTCTCGCTAACGGGTTCGCCTATGTGGAAGCGTGCCTGGAACGGGGAATGGCGGTGGATAGCTTCGCCCGCCGCTTCTCGCATTTCTTCAACAGCCATATCGATTTCTTTGAGGAAATCGCCAAATACCGCGCCGCCCGCCGCATCTGGGCGCGGACTATGAAGGACAAGTACGGTGCGGAAGACCCGCGCTCAATGCTGCTGCGCTTCCATACCCAGACTGCCGGATGCAGCCTTACGGCGCAGCAGCCCTACAACAACATCATCCGCGCCACCAGCCAGGCGATGGCTGCGGTTCTGGGCGGGACCCAGTCGCTGCACGTAAACTCGATGGACGAGGTGCTGGCGCTTCCCACCGAGAAGGCTGTGGAGATCTCACTCCGCACGCAGCAGGTCTGCGCTTATGAGACGGGAATCGCCAATACCATTGACCCGCTTGCAGGTTCCTACTTCGTTGAAGCGCTTACCAACCAGATGGAGGAACAGGCGCAGGAGTACTTCGATAAGATCGAAGCGCTCGGCGGCGTTATCGCGGGAATCGAAAAAGGATTTTTCCAGCAGGAGATTGCGCAGGCGGCCTATGCCGACCAGCAACGGATTGAGACCGGAGAGCGGGTTGTCGTGGGGGTTAACAACTTCATAACCGACGAGGAACTCAGCGTTGAAATCCTAAAGATCCCGCCGGAGATTGAACAGCGCCAGGTCGAGAAGCACGAGAAGATGAAGCAGCGGCGCGATAAAGGCAAGGTAGCCGCAACGCTGGACGCGCTTCACAAGACCTGCCAGACCGAGCGGGAGAACACTATGGAGAAAATCGTGGAGTGCGTGCGGGCCGAATGCACATTGCAGGAGATCTGCGACGTCTTCCGGGACGTCTGGGGGCTTTACCGGGATCCGGCTCTTTACTGAGAAAGCCTGCTCTCCCTGTAAGAATCAGCTTCTATCCTCAGGCTGAAGGATGATGCGGCGTTCCTTCAGGTTCACTTCGGAGATTGCGCTGCGGGCGAATGCCACAAGCTGCAGAGCACCCGATTCGTCCTCGTATTCCAGAAGCTCATGCGCGGCACCGGGGATTACGTTCACAACGCGCCCCAGCACCCTCCCGCCAGCACTCAATACGGACAGGCCTTCAAGCTGGAAGTAGTAAAACTCACCTTCTTCCGTGTCGCAGGGCACGCTGTCCTCGGCAATTTCCAGCAACCATCCGCGATGCGCGCCAGCCTGCTCGCGCGTGGCAAATTCGCTGAAGGAAGCGATGAAGCTCCTGTCCTGCAGCACGACGCGGTCAAGAGTTACCTGGACTGTTTCGTTGGTTCGGGGATCGCGCAGCAGATAGTGCGACCGCCCGCTGATGCGCTCCGGGAAATCCGTGCGGTATTCAATACGAAAATCCCCCCGCACCCCGTGGGCTCCTAATACTCTTCCAACTGTTACCGTGGCCACTTCTTACGCGGCGCTCCTACGAGAGGAGCTCGATGGTGATGCGCTTGTTGTCCTTGCCAGCGGCGGCGCGGACAATCTGCCGCAGGGAGTTGATGATTCGCCCCTCGCGGCCGATAACCTTACCGACATCTTCTTCGTGAACCTTGATCTCGATAATCGACGCGCGCTCGCCTTCGACCTCTTTTACCTCAACCGCATCCGGATGGTCCACAATGGCTTTGAGAATGTCACGAACGAGGTCTACCATAGTTGACTACTCTCCTTCTTTTGGTTTAGTTGGCTTGGCGTAGGTACGTGTTTTGAGTTCCACGCTTGTGTACTTGTTGATGAGCCGCCGCACCGTGTCCGTAGGCAGCGCGCCGACGGAGAGCCAGTGGCGGATGCGCTCCTCATTGAGCTCGACCGTCTCGGGGTCCGTGAGGGGGTTATAATTGCCCACCCACTCGAGATACCTGCCCTGCCGCGGGCTGCGTGCTTCCTTCACCACGACGCGGTAGCTGGGCTGCTTCGGCTTGCCCATTCGCATTAGCCTGATTTTTAGTCCCATGTACTACAGTTCCTGTAACACCAGTAGTTGAGATATTGCGCGAACAAATATTATACGCGATGATACCCGTATGTAAAGCATTTGACTGAAAAAGCGTGCGAATAGGTGATAGACTAACCCGATATGCCTAAGCTGCGTGTCAGCGGGTTCTTCCGCCAGCTCACCGGGCTCTCGCTCCCGGAGCCGGGAGCCACGGTTGCGGTGGAGGATCTCAGCGGCTCGGCACCGTACTTCTGGGCAGCGGCTATCCTCGAGCGCCTTGACGGGCGCACGTTGTTCTTCATCACCGAGAGCAATGAACAGGCGGAGCAGAGCCTGGTGTACTTCCAGTCGGCAGCCCGCGTCCTGAGCCTGGAGCTGCCGGAAGACAGCGCGCTGGTCTATCCGGACTACGAGTGCTCGTCGCTTTTTGATTACACGCCGCTTACCGAAACCCAAACCGAGCAGATTCAGCGGACGCAGCAGGCTCTTCTCGCAGGCCGTGCGCGGATAGTCTTCCTGCCCTACCGCGCGCTTTTCCGCCGCACACTGGGGCGCGAACTCATAAAAGCCGCGCGCCTCCAGCTAAAACAAGCAGGCGAAGGAGCCGACGGTCTCTTTCCGCAGGCTGCGGACGCCATTGACCCGGCGGAGCTGGCCAGGCTGCTGGCCGAATTCGGTTACGAGCACAGCAATACCGTGGTCGCCAAAGGGCAGTTCTCCCGGCGCGGGGGAATCGTTGACGTATTCCCGTTCACGAGCTATTACCCGGTGCGCCTGGACTTCTTCGGCGACGAAATAGAGAGCGTCAAGTCGTTTGACCCCGCGACCCAGCGCAGCGTCCAGCCTGTGGGCGGTGTCAGCATACTTCCGGCAGATCCCGCCAAGCGCATTCTGGCGCAGCCTTACGCTCTCGACGTCATTGAAGGGCACCTGGAGCGGTTCTACCGCGAAACGGGCCGCGCGTTGAGCGAGAGCGCACGCCAATCGCTGGAGGAGGCTGTGGAACACGACCTGGGCTGCATCCGCGAAGGGCGCAGCTTCCCGCGCCAGGGATTCTACGTTGAGCTTGCGGGCGCCCGGAACGAGACAATAATGCACTTCGCCGACCCGCCGCCCGCACTGGCTTTTCTGGAAGACGCGCTGATTGAAAACGAGACTCGGAGTTACCGCAGGTTCTGGGAGAGCCGGTTTTCCGACTGGCGGGAGAATGGCCTGGCGTTTACGTACTTCTCCGACTACTACGCCTTCCCCGAAGAGCCGCTGCCGGGCTGGCTGGAAACCCCCGGGCGGCTGGCCGAGGACTTCGGGTTCAAGCTAGAGGAAACACCGCGCGCGCTGCTCTATGGATTCCAGTCACCGGGGGAAGCTGCTCCCCGCAAGCATATTTCCGCGGGCCTGGAAACCCTCTCCACCAGCACCTACACAACCACGGGCATCGCCGAAGCTATCCGCTCATCCAGCCGACCGCACCTTGTCGTCAGCCAGTTTGCGCGGCGAATATCGGAACTGCTTAACGAGGCGAATGTGAAGGCCCCGGTTCATCCGGGATTGCTGCCACGTGGATTCGCCGTTCCGGGATCCTCCGGCGCAACGGTCGTGACCGACCTTGAGATATTCGGCGAACTCACCGAAGTGTCCCGCGCCCCGGCGCGAACCTACCAGCGCGGATTCGTCGAGAGCGAGACCGACCTCAAACCGGGCGATTATGTCGTTCACATCGATTACGGCATCGGCCGGTTCTCCGCCCTTAAAGACCTGGAAGTCAAAGGCATCACCCGCACCTACGTGGAGCTGGGATATGCCGGCGGGGACAAGCTGTTTGTGCCAGCCGACCAGCTTGACCGCCTTAAGCCATACCGCGCAGCGGGCGTAGCGAAACTCTCGAATCTGGGGCGCGACACCTGGCACAAAACTAAGGAGCGTGTGCGCCAGGACGTGCTGCGCTACGCCAAGAAGCTCTTTAAACTTTACCGCCAGCGGCGGCTGCACGCCGGCTTCGCGTTCACCCGCAACGAGTGGATGGCGGAGTTTGAGGAACGATTTCCCTACGAGCTGACGCGCGACCAGTCTGAAGCCTGGGAAGGGGTGCGCCGCGATATGGAAAGCCCGAAGGTGATGGACCGCCTGGTCTGCGGTGAAGTCGGCTTCGGCAAGACCGAAATCGCGCTTCGCGCGGCGTTTAAAGCCTGCCTGTCGGGCAAGCAGACGCTGATGCTCTGCCCGACGACCATTCTCGCCGACCAGCACTACAACACGTTTTCCCGGCGCTTCAAGCCCTTCCCGTTCCGCGTTGAGCTGCTGTCCCGCTTCAAGACCCCGGCCGAGCAGAAACAGGTTTTGCGGGACCTGGCGGCGGGACGCGTTGACGTGGTTATCGCAACGCACCGCGCGCTGGGAAAAGACGTTGAGCCCGCCGAGCTGGGGCTGCTCATCGTGGACGAGGAACAGCGCTTCGGGGTCAAGCAGAAGGAGACACTCAAGATGCGCTTCCCCCACCTTGATGTGCTCACGCTCACCGCAACACCAATACCGCGCACGCTTCGCCTGTCGCTTCTGGGACTGATGGACGTGTCGCTTCTGGGCATCCCACCCCCCCAGCGCAAGGCGGTCAAGACATACGTTGGGGAATACAACGAAAACCTGGTGCGCGACGCCATCCTCAAGGAACTGGGGCGGGGCGGCCAGGTCTACTTCCTGCACAACCGGGTGCAGGACCTGCACCTGGTGGAGAGACGGCTCAAGGAGATTGTCCCCGAAGCGTCAATCGGAATTGCCCACGGGAAGCTGCCGGAGCGGCGACTGGAGGAGATGATGGACGCGTTTAGCATGGGAGTATTCAAAGTCCTGCTGGCAACGACCATCATCGAAAACGGGCTGGACATACCCACGGTCAACACGCTCATTGTGGACCGCGCCGAACTCCTGGGCTTGGCGCAGATGCACCAGTTGCGCGGCCGCGTGGGGCGAAGCCACGTTAAAGCCTTCGCTTACCTGTTCCATTCGCCGCAGGCCGTGCTGACCGATGAAGCCCGCGAAAGGCTGCGCGCAATCTACAACTACGCATATCTCGGCGCGGGCTACGAGATCGCGCAGCAGGACCTGCTCATTCGGGGCGCGGGGACCATTCTGGGCACCGACCAGAGCGGCGCAATCGAGCTTGTGGGCATGGATTATTACTTCGAGCTGCTCTGCGAGGCTGTCGAGAAGATAAAGGAACTGCCTGAAGATTTTGTTGACACCGGCGAGATTGCCTGGGAGCGGGAACGCCAGGCGGTGCAGGTTGACCTGCCGCTGGCCTGCTTTATCCCGGAGGATTATATCGCCGACACCGCGCTGAGGATGCGCATCTACCGCCGCATCGCCGACTGCAAGGACGCCGACGAAATGGCGGCATTGCGCGATGAAATGCGCGACCGTTTTGGGAAACTGCCGCAGTCGGTGGAGAATCTGTTTTACGTGCAGGAGATTAAGCTGGCCTGCCGCGACGCGGGTATCCATCAGATCAGTTACATACCCGCCCAGCGGAAGATGTCGCTGGTCTTCGCCACGCCTGACGTGCGGCCGTGGCTGCAGGAACTTATCATGCTCGACTCCAGGGTGCGGATCGTGCAGGGAAACGCAGCACGCCCCGCCCAAACCGCCCGGGGGCCCGGGCGCTACAGCGTAAGCGATGCAGCCTTCAGCTCAACCGCTAGCCTGCCGCCGGGTGAGCACATAGAGGTCCGCATCCCGTTCGATGCGCAGTTCGCCGACCAGGTGCACGACCTGATGGAACGCATTGTGCGACTGGCTGCCGAAGCCGACGCGAACGACGAGGATTGAGCTCGTTCGCGCCGTTACCGTTCACCGCGTCCCGCTTCACGGTATAATCAGGCTTTGCCGTGCGTGGGAGTCACCCGATGACCAAACTTACGCCATTTGAAGAAGACAACCTGCCTGTTGAGCAGCCCTCCCCCGACGACCAGAGCGGGATGCGCCGCTGGAAGCTGCGGCAGCTCAAAGAGGCGGAGCGAGACCCGTACCGCGAAGTGCGCTACGACCGGACACACACCATCGCCGAGCTTCTCTCGAAGTTCGACGACCTCTTTGGCAAGCAGGCGCGCATCGCCGGAAGGGTTATGGCCAAGCGCGGGCATGGCAAAGCGATATTCCTCGACCTTGCCGACCAGGACGGAAGGATCCAGGTGTATGCGAATGTGGACACGCTTGGCGACAAGCCGTTTGAGCGGTTGATAGCGGTGGACATCGGCGACATCCTGGGCGTTGAGGGCGAGGTGTTCAAAACCCGGACGGGCCAGCAGTCGGTGAAGGCCGCAACCTGCACGCTTCTCGTCAAGTCGCTTGAGCCGCTGCCGGAGAAGTGGCACGGCCTGACGGATATCGAGCTGAAATACCGGCAGCGCTACGTGGATCTAATCGTTACCCCCGAAGCGCGCAAGCGGTTCAGGCTGCGAAGCATGATAGTTGCCCAGATGCGGCGGTTCCTGGAAGACGAGCGGGGCTTCATGGAGTTTGAGACGCCGGTGCTGGAACCGGTGTGCGGCGGGGCCACCGCCGAGCCGTTTATCACCCGGTGGGAAGCGCTGGATGACGATTATTACCTTCGCATCGCAATTGAGCTTCGCCTGAAGCGCCTGATCGTGGGCGGTTTTGAGAAGGTCTACGAGATCGGGCGCATCTTCCGCAACGAGGGAGTGGACACGCAGCACAACCCAGAGTTCACGATGCTTGAGCTTTACTGGGCTTATGTGGACTACAGCGACATTATGCGGCTCACGGAGGATCTCGTCGTCCACATATGCGATTCCTGCCTGGGCACGCGCAGGATAGAGGGAGGCAAAGAGCCACTGTCCTTTGAGCCGCCGTTCGCGCGGGCGCAGTTCGACGACCTGATGCAGGAACACGCAGGCGTTTCAGTCCTGGACCTGCCCGACCGCAAGGCAGCGGTTGCGCAGGCGAAGAAGCTCGATGTTGAGTTTGAGAAGGACGCGGGATACGAGAAAATCCTCGACCGAATCTGGTCGGACCGGGTCGAGCCGCACCTTATCCAGCCGACGTTTGTCCTGGATTACCCCGTGGCTGTTTCGCCCCTGGCAAAGCGGATACCCGACAGGCCGCATCTGGCTTACCGGTTTGAGCTGTTCGCCAATGCAGTCGAGCTGGCAAACGCCTTCTCGGAGCTCAACGACCCGGTGGAGCAGCGCGTACGGATGGAAGAGCAGATAGCCCGGGCCGCCGAAGGCTACCGCGAGCTGGACGAGGATTTTCTGCACGCGCTGGAGTACGGGATGCCGCCCACGGGCGGACTCGGCATGGGCGTTGAAAGGCTGCTGATGGCGCTGCTGGGGGAGCAAAGCATCCGTGAAGTGATACTCTTCCCGCAGCTCAGGAAGCAGTAACGCTCCGTTTCACTCTTTAAAGACGATGCGCTGTGCGGTCCGCGAAGCCAGTTCGCCGGTGAAGCCCGCGCCAACCAGCTTCGAGCGTATCTTCGACAGGTATTTCAGGCGCAGATGCCGGATAACGCCGGGCCTGCCACCAAGCTTCTTTGTGCGCTCGCTATCGCCGAGCGTTCGCTCCAGCTCACCAGCGATTTTCCGCCGGTAAGCTGCCGCCTGCCGCCCGGCGAAACGGTTCAGGGTATCCTCCTCGTAGTTGGACGGCATAACCTCCGCGACTATCCGGCGCGCCTGGTCCTTACCCAGCCCGCGCTTCACCAGGTCTGAGATTATCCTGAACGGCCCTACCAGGCCCCGGGCCAGCTTCTCTTCCGTGAAAGCCCTCGCCACGCGCTCATCGTCCAGCAGCCCTCCGTCCGTGAGCTCCCTCAGTATCCTGCCAATTACGGCCGTGCTCGCCTGGCGCTTCTCAAGACGCTGCCATATTTCCTTCGCGAAGTGCTCGCGGCGCCCAATGGCACGCAGAGCGTAATCCCGCGCGTGGAGATACTCCGATTCCGCATGCAGCCTTGCGAGTTCGTCCCGGTTCAGCGCATCTGAGAGCCGGTCATCCAGCTCCATCGACGCCCAAAGGCGGGAGCCGTCCTCCAGCCGAAGCTCGTAACAGCCCTTTGAAGGCAGGTAGCGGCGCGACTTGACCAGCATCTGGGGCATTATAACCCAGCCAGAAACAGCGACCTGACAGCCTTGCTATTCCGCCCGCATTCGGCTATACTGAATCCGCTTCCTATGGTTTTCATCAACGAAGGCTTAAGGCTTGCGATAACGAGATCGGGCCGGGCCTATTTTTTTATCCCACAGGAGTTGCTGGATGAAGAAAGTCGTCATCCTGCAAGCGCGGCTTAATTCCTCGCGTTTGCCACGGAGAGTGCTGGCCGATCTGGCCGGTAGGCCTGTTATCCATCATATCCTTGACCGACTTGAGACTTCCCGGGAGCTAGATGAGATCTGCGTTGCTATCCCCGAAAGCGAAAGCGACGACGAACTCGCGCAGACTCTCGCCGGACGCGATGTCCATCTCACGCGCGGCCCGGAATCCAACGTTCTAACGCGCTTCATTATCGCCGCGCACGAAACCCGGGCGGACATTATTGTGCGGGCCGCCGCGGATAACCCGCTTATAGATGCCGGAGTGATGGACGAGCAGATCCGGTACATTGTGGAGAATCCGGAGACGGACTACGTTTACACCAAGGATCTGCCCCTGGGCGTCTCAACCGAGACCTTCACGCAAAAAACGCTGGACAAGCTGGACTTCCTGGCTCGCACCCCGCTAATGCGGAAGCACGTTACCTACTACCTGGTGGAGAATCCGGCGCCCTTCAACATCGTGCTCCTCGACCCTCCGCCAGGCATGGCCCATCCGGAATTCAGGCTGACTCTCGGCACCGAAGAAGACCTGGCGCTATTAGAATCCATCTATAGCGAGCTGCATACCGAAGGTGGCATCGTGAGCACAAAGGCGGCGATTGAGCTATTGACCTCACGCCCGGAGCTGGCGGAAGTTAACGAGCACGTGGTCCAACCCCTGCTACGCCTGGTCCCTTCCTCGGGCCAGCCGGCTCACGAAGTGCGCCGCCACATACGCCCCTAAAGGCAGCGTGATAGCCGCAATTTCGAGGTCGAATCCTCTGGCGAAGGATACGCGGCTCAAGTCCATCCCCCCCGCTGACAGGATGCCCAGCGCGTCAACGAAAATCACCGCAGTTGCTGCAGCGAGTACGGGTGCGCGGCTGCGCCCGAAGTAATACCAGCACGCGAGCAAAACGAAAAGCACCAGCCCGCAGAGGAGTACCGTCAGCCAGTACATAGCCGGCGCGAACTGCCAGGAAGCCATCCAGAACACGGTGTAGTGCACCGCGCCCAGCGCTCCCAAAAGCAAAATGACGGGCACAACCACCTGGCGCAGCTTTCCAAGCACGGGCGTAGTATATCAGACGGCATAGGCGCTCCCGAGTTCATACCGTCCATTGACTCCGCCTGCATACCTACCTAAAATGTGGCTTCAACTGCGGTCGGAGATGTACCCATGATTTTAGTCTATGTCGCGATAATCGTAGCACTAATAGCCCTCCTCACGGCAGGCATCCTGGCATTGCGAAACATGAACGCCCCCTACGGGAGCGAAAACATGCGCCGCATCAGCCTTGCCATACAGGAAGGCGCCATCACCTTTATGCGCCGCGAGTACTCGTATCTGCTGGTCTTTGCGATTGTCATCTTCCTGGTTATCGTTATAGCGCCCAATTTGTCCATTCGCACAGCCATTGCGTTTATCGTGGGCGCTCTGTGCTCCGGCACGGCCGGATACCTGGGAATGCGCACCGCGACAAAGAGCAATGTGAGAACGGCGCAGGCCGCAACGCAGGGCATCGCACCAGCGCTGAGGATAGCGTTTTCCGCGGGGGCTGTAACCGGACTGATGGTTGTGGGCCTGGGCCTCCTCGGAATCGCAGTGCTCTTCCTTATCTTCACGAAAGGAGGCAACGCCGCCTATTTCAATGACGTGCTGGGCGGCGATATACTGGGATTTTCTCTTGGAGCCTCGTCAATCGCCCTTTTCGCCCGCGTGGGCGGCGGCATCTACACCAAAGCGGCCGACGTAGGCGCGGACCTCGTCGGCAAGGTTGAAGCAGGCATGCCGGAGGACGACCCCAGAAACCCGGCTGTCATTGCCGACAATGTAGGGGACAATGTGGGTGATGTCGCAGGGATGGGGGCTGACCTCTTTGAAAGCTACGTGGGCTCCATAATCAGCGCGATGCTGCTGGGCTTCATTGCGTACCACATCGCAGACGTGGCGATATTTCCGCTGGTAATAGCCGGTATCGGCATTATCGCCTCCGTTGCCGGCATTATCTACACGCTGGCCTTCACCGCCAACCACCCTCACGCAGCCCTTCGCAACGGAACATTCGTCGCCGCCATACTGATGATACTGGGAGCCCTGTGGGCCACGCTGGCGCTCGAGGCGATTCCCATAGGCGTGTTCTCCGCTATTGTCGCCGGCTTAATCGCGGGCACACTCATCGGCCTGCTCACCGAGTACTACACGAGCTACCAGTACACGCCAACGCGCCAGGTGTCGCAGTCTTCCAAGACAGGCGCTGCAACAAATATCCTGTCAGGGTTAAGCCTGGGAATGTTCTCGGCGGTGCCTGCAATGCTTACGATTTGCGTTGCCATCTTCATCGCCTTCGCTGTCACCGGGGGCTTTACCGATATGGCAAAGGGACTCTTCGGCATCGCCATGTCCGCAGTGGGGATGCTGTCCACTCTCGGCGTAACACTCGCTGTTGACGCCTACGGGCCGATCGCGGATAACGCCGGGGGCATCGCGGAGATGAGCGAGCTGCCGCCGTCGGTGCGGGAAGTGACGGACAAGCTGGATTCCGTGGGTAACACAACCGCCGCCATGGGCAAGGGATTCGCCATCGGCTCAGCCGCTCTGACGGCGCTTGCCTTCTTCGCCGCGTTCACCGCCAAAGCCAACATCACCGTACTTGACCTCGCGCAGCCGGTGGTCATCATCGGCGTGTTTGTGGGCGCCGCGCTGCCGTTTTTATTCTGCTCGCTGTCCATCCGGGCTGTGGGCCTGGCAGCACAGGACATGATTGACGAAGTGCGCCGCCAGTTCCGGGAGATCCCCGGATTGCTTGAAGGCAAAGCCCAGGGCAACCATGCCCGCTGCGTGGATATCGCTACCCGTGGAGCTTTGCACCGGATGGTCGCGCCGGGGCTTCTAGCGGTGCTTGCTCCAATCACTGTCGGACTGGTATTCAAGCTATTAAAGCTCTGGCTTTATCCAGGCACTGATGCTCCTGCGGGGGCCGAAGCTGTCGGCGGGATGCTGGCCGGAGCGCTTGGCTCCGGTGTGATGCTGGCGCTTTTCATGGCGAACGCAGGCGGCTCCTGGGACAACGCCAAGAAGTTTATAGAGGTGGGTAACTACGGCGGTAAGGGCAGCGACGCGCATAAAGCCGCCGTGGTCGGCGACACCGTGGGCGACCCGTTCAAGGACACCGCCGGTCCCAGCCTGAATATACTCCTGAAGCTGATGAGCATTGTCGCTTTAATCTTCGTCGCCTGGTTCGCGTAGTATCGACAATTCTTATGGTATGATTAGGTTTTGTGAATGAGTCCCGCAAAATCCGGCTGACCTCCTACGCGTCCTGTGCCGGATGAGCCTCCAAAGTGGGTCAGGCAGACCTGGAGGCCATCCTGAAGGAAGTAGGCTTTTTCACGAAGCCGGAAATCATCACGAGCATCGCTAGCGGCGATGATGCGGGCATTATTCGATTAAGCGACGAGCTGGCGCTCATCCAGACGGTGGATGTCTTCACGGCGGTCGTGGACGATCCGCGCCAGTACGGGCGCATTGCCGCCGCGAACTCCCTCTCGGACGTTTACGCCATGGGCGGGCGTCCGGTGACGTGCCTGGCCATTATGGCTATACCGGCCAAGGACTTCCCCGCGTGGGCAGCCAGCGAGATGCTGACGGGCGCGAACGAAGTGGCTGCGGAAGCCGACGCGCCTATCGTTGGCGGGCACTCCCTGAAGCTGCCGGAGCCGGCCTTCGGCCTGGCTGTCACGGGAATCGCACACCCGGATAAGATAATCGGCGCGGATGCTGCGCAGCCCGGCGACGCCATCGTACTCACCAAACCGCTTGGGAGCGGCATCATCACGACAGCCGGCATGAGCGAGAAAGCACCTGCAAAAGCCCTGGATGCAGCGATCGCTGTAATGTCACACCTTAACCGGTCTGCAAGCGAGGCAATGCTGACGCTCTCGCGGACTGCGGCAACGGACGTGACCGGCTTCGGTATGCTGGGACACCTGCTGCACATCCTTGAAGGCTCACAGGTTGGAGCCCGCATCGAACTGGCCTCGGTGCCGCTGATGCAGGGAGCAATGGAACTGGCCACAGGCTTCGTGCCGGGCGGAACTGCAATGAACTACGAGTTCGCCGGCGCGTTCACCGATTTCGGGGCGGCGGACTTCGCGCAGAAAATGCTGCTTTGCGATGCCCAGACTTCGGGCGGCCTCTTAATCGCGTGCCCGAATGATGAGCTTGGCGAGCTGATGGCAATCATGGGCGAGAAGGGCGAGCAGCCCGCCGTCATCGGCCAAATCACCGAACGCAGTGAGCATCTCGTAACTATCGTTTGACCAAAATGTGCTAATCACCCGGCTAAACAGCGCACTGTTTCTGATAGAATAGAAGCGCTATGAACAAGAACGAGTTCGGGGACCAAGAGCCCAAGAAGCGTCCCAAAATAATCATCGAGGACAAGCGGGTCTCATACGAGGCTGACGATGAGCCGCCCGCCGCGGAACCTGAGGCGGCACCCGTTGAGCCTCCGCCTGAAGCTGACAAGCCGGAAGAACCGCCTGAAGAGCCTCCAGCAGAAGAGGGGCCAGCAGAAGAGGGGCCAGGGAAGGCTGCGGAATCTGCCGGGGAACAGACTGCCGAGAAAACGGTGCAGACGGTTTTCGATATCGGCATAGAAGGCTTCATCCAGTACAACCTCGGCGTTGTGCTCCAGTTCGCGTACGTCTATATGGGGCTGGTGGCGAACCCGTCCACAGGCCTGGTAACCAAAGAGCTTGAGCGAGCTAAGCTGTCGGTTGACGTGTTCGAGATGCTTGTGGATAAAATCAAAGACAAGCTTCCTGCGCGCGACAGGGAGGAACTCGTGCGGGCGGTGAAGGACCTCAAACTGAACTTCATAAACGCCGCAAGTTCACCGCCACCGATGGGGGAGCAGGGAGGTTAGCGTGCGCGAAGTTGTCCTCCCGGAGTTCGGCGTTACGGTCAGCAACGACCGCCCCTTCACCCTCATTGCCGGGCCGTGTGTGCTGGAAGACAACCGCAGCTATCTTGAAGTTGCGGAAAGGCTGTCGGAACTTACGCGCGAACTGGGCGTTCCGTACATATTCAAAGCCAGCTATGACAAAGCCAACCGGAGCTCCATCCACAGCTATCGGGGCTTCGGCCTAGAGGCCGGGCTCGAAGCGCTGGCAGATGTGCGCGAGCGGTACAAGGTGCCGGTGCTGACCGACGTTCATTCACCGGAGGAGGCGCGCCGGGCGGCGAAGGTCGTTGACATCCTGCAGGTGCCGGCATTCCTCTGCCGCCAGACGGATCTCGTTACTGCCGTGGCGCAAACTGGCCGGCCGGCGAATATTAAGAAAGGGCAGTTCATCTCGCCCCCCGAAGTCGGCAACATCATCACGAAGTTCGCCGAAAGCGGAGGCAAGCAGCTCATCATCACCGAGCGCGGCACCACGTTTGGCTACAACAACCTGGTCGTGGACATGCGCGGTTTCTCGCAGCTAAAATCGTTTGACGTGCCCGTATGCTTTGACGCGACGCACTCGGTGCAGCTACCGGGCGGCGGCGGAGACAGGAGCGCCGGCCAGCGGGAGTTCGTTGTCCCTCTCACGCGCAGCGCGCTGGCGCAGGGTATCGCCGCAGTATTCTGGGAAGTGCACCCGCACCCGGAAGAAGCCCTCAGCGACGGCCCGAATATGATACCGCTGGGTGAGATGGCGCATCTGCTTCAGGAAATGAAAGCCCTTGACGGCTTCGTGAAATCCAAGGAGCGTTCCTGAGACATGCGCGGGTTCACTGATGCACCGACATGTGGATATGTAACCTGTATCGTGGAGCGATTTGAGCTGGAATGAGTGCCCCGTCAGAAGCCAGTTCAGAGCGTGACGATCCGGAAAGCGCTAGCCGGCACTCCAAAACCCGCCCGTGGCAAGAAAGCAATTTAACGATAAATATCCTCGCGATTACTGTCGGGGTGACATCCGCACTGGGAGCGGTCCTGTTTATCCACGTAATGCGTCTTACGCAGCACTTCTTCTTTGACGTCCTGCATCCTGCAACGATTCCTTTCCTTGGCGTTACCGCTATCGTCCTGATACCTACTCTCGGTGGATTGCTTGTCGCGCCCATAACAACTTACTTCGCCCCAGAAACCAAGGGGCACGGTGTCCCCGAATTAATGCTGGCAATCCGCACCAAGAAAGGGAGGCTCCGGCCGCGTGCGGCATTAATGAAGCTGCTGGCAAGCGCGATAACGCTCACTTCAGGTGGCAGCGCGGGTCGGGAGGGGCCGATCGTGCTGATAGGCGGAGGCATCGGCTCAACTTTTTCAAGGATCTTCAATCTGACGCCAGGGCGCACCCGCCGGATAATCGCCTGCGGCTGTGCCGCCGCAATCGCTGTGGTTTTTAACGCCCCGGTTGCCGGCAGTATTTTCGCCATCGAGATTATCATCGGCGATTTCGCGGTGCGCAGTTTCGCCTCTGTCATTCTCTCTGCTGTTGCGGGAAGCGTTGTAGGATGGTATTTCCTCGGCAGTTCGCCCTCCTTCGCCATACCGGCATACGGCGTGGTCAATCCCACCGAATTCGGGCTTTTCCTGGCTCTGGGCGTTCTGGCCGCCGGGGTGGCGCTTGCTTTCACCTATCTGCTTTACAAAACGGACGACCTCTTCGAGCACGGGATTCGCATTCCACCGATCCTCAAACCGGCACTCGGCGGACTGCTGGTCGGCATCATCGCCATCTGGACACCTCAGGTAATGGGAGTTGGCTACGATTACATCAACCAAGTGCTCACCAACGATTACGCGGTATGGCTTCTGCTCATGCTTATCGTGCTGAAGATGCTGGCGACCTCGTTCACGCTTGGATCCGGTGCCAGCGGCGGCATTATGTCACCGAGCTTATTCATGGGCGCCATGCTTGGAACAGGATTCGGCACCATAGCTCAACGATACCTGGGGACTTCAATAGCCCATCCGGGCGCTTACGGGCTTGTCGGCATGGCTGCGGTGTTCGGCGCGGCCGCACAGGCGCCGTTTACCTCCATTATGCTTATCTTTGAGATGACGCGCGATTACAACCTGATCGTGCCCGTTATGTTCGGCGTGGTGATTGCCACAGTAATCTACAATCATTTCAGGAAAACAACTATCTACACGCGGAAGCTGATAAAGCGCGGGGTGCATTACCGATTTGCGCACGAGGTAAACGTCCTGGAGGAGATCCAGGTAGGCGAGATAATGAACAAAGTCGTCGACAGCATCAGCGAGGACACGCCGTACGACAAAGCGTACCACGCTGTTTTCAGCAGCCACCACAACGGCTTCCCGGTGGTTGACCGCGAGGGGCTTCTGGTCGGCATCATCACCGAGGGCGATTTCGGCCGCCACATCATCACCGACACGAAGCGCGGTCACGAGGTCAAGCTCAAGGAGATAATGTGCACGCACGTGAAGTCCGTGTACCCGGATATGTCAGTGTGGGAAGTGCTCAAAATGTTTGACACGCTAAAACTCGGTCGCTTCCCCGTTGTCAGCCGGGACAATCCGCGCAAGATAATCGGCATTGTGACGCGAAGCGACATAGTGCACGCCTACCCCGAAGCGCTCAAGCGCCACGAAACCGAGTACGAGATCTGAACTTACAGACCGTACTTGGCGATGATGTCGTCTTTAGACTTGCCCAGGATGTCGTATTTGGCGCCGATCTTGGTGAAAGCCTCAAGGGCCTTGTCGAGGTGCTCCTTCTCGTGCGCGGCGGAGATCTGAGTGCGGATGCGCGCCTGGCCCTTCGCCACCACCGGGAAGAAGAAGCCGATGACGTAGATGCCCTCGTCGAAGAGGTCGCGCGCCATATCCTGGGCCAGCTTGGCGTTGTAGAGCATCACGGGCACGATGGGGGTATCGCCCGCTTTGAGGTCAAAGCCGGCGCTCTCAAGGCCCTCGCGCCAGTATTTGGTGCTGGCTTCGAGCTTGTCACGCCGCTCGGTAGTCGCAGTGATTATGTCCAGCACCTTGTTCGCCGCAGCAACGACCACCGGCGCCATCGTATTGGAAAACAGGTACGGACGCGCGCGCTGGCGGCACATCTCAACGAGCTCGGAGCGCCCGCTGACGCAGCCGCCCGAAGCGCCGCCGAGCGCTTTGCCCAGCGTCGTCGTTATCGCATCGACGCGGCCCAGAACGCCGCAGTGCTCGTGCGTGCCCTTCCCGCGCTTGCCGATGAAGCCGGTTGCGTGGGAATCGTCCACCACGACCATCGCGTCGTACTTGTCGGCCAGGTCGCAAATCACGTCGAGCTTGGCCATATCGCCGTCCATAGAGAAGACGCCGTCAGTGATAATCATCCTGTAGCGGGCGTCCTGGTGCTCCTGCAGCTTCTTCTCCAGGTGCTCCATGTTGGAGTGCTTGAACGTGTCGTGCTTCGCCGGGCACAGGCGCATTCCGTCTACGACCGAAGCGTGCACCAGCCGGTCTGCAATCATTACGTCGTCGGCGGAAAGCACTGCTTCGAACAGGCCCGCGTTGGCATCCAGGCAGGATGCAAAAAGCACCGTATCCTCGGTCTCGAGGAACGCGGTCAGCTTTTCTTCCAGCTCGCGGTGTATGTCCTGCGTGCCGCAAATGAAGCGCACCGAGGACATCCCGTATCCGCGGGTGTCCAGCCCCTCGTGGGCGGCCTTAACCACGTCAGGGTGGCTGGAAAGCCCCAGGTAGTTGTTAGCGCAGAAGTTGAGCACATCCCTGGGCTCGCTACCGGCGGGAAACTCGACCTTGATTTCAATGCCCTGCTCCGAATGGATGTAACGCTCCTCCTTGAACAGCCCGTCGTTTCGGATACCATCGATCAGCTCTTTATAGGCAGATCTTACCTTTTCTGAATAAGCCATAATTATCCTCCTGGCGATTTAAATTATGAACGTGTCCGGCTGTATGAGTGCAACCCCTGACGCCCCACGTCTTGCCCGTTATTCCGCATCGGGATTGAACTCATGAACCAGATCGATTATCTTGCGCACCGTATCGAAAGCCTCGGGAGCGGCCTTCTCATCCGGAATGCTGATGTTGTACTTGTTCTCGAGGAACGTCTTCAGTGACACCATCGAGAAGGAATCGACTATCCCGCTCGATATCAGCGGCGTATCGAGACCCACTTCGTCGTCTTCTTCCAGATATTCATCCTTGATGTACTCAATGATGAGGTCCTGCATCGCCATAATTTTTTCTCCTTTTATTCGTCTTCAAGAGTCGATATGTCGCCTATGGGCTCTCCCCGGTCCATCGCGCGAAGCACGCGCCTCATTATCTTGCCGCTTCGAGTCTTGGGCAGCTTGTCCATAAACTCGATGTATTGCGGCATAGCCAGGGGAGACAGCCTCTTCCGGACAAAGTTCATTATACTCAATTCAAGGTCTTTGGTTGGCTCAAAACCGGACTTTAACGCCACGTAGGCCTTGACCACTTCCATATTTACCTTGTCGGGAGTACCGATGGCGGCTGATTCAGCCACAGCTTCGTGCTCCAGCAGGGCGGACTCAACCTCGAACGGCGCAACGAGGTGGCCGCCGGTGTTGATGACATCGTCGTCGCGCCCCTCAAACCAGTAGTAGCCATCTTCGTCAATGCGCGCTCGGTCGCCGGTTATGTACCATCCGTTCTTGAACTTGCTCTCGTATATCGTGCGGTTTCCCCAATACTCCCGGAACATCGAGGCCCACGGCGGCTTGAGCGCCAGCTTACCCGGCTTGTTGGGTTCGGTGATGGGCTCGAACCGGTCGTCGAGCACTGCGGCAGCCGTCCCGGGGAAAGGCTTGCCCATTGAGCCGGGCCGCACTTCCATCCCCGGGTAGTTTGTGATCATTATCGCTCCGGTCTCGGTTTGCCACCACGTATCGTGGAACGGCAGCCCGTACACTTTCTCCGACCAGATCACGGCCTCCGGGTTGAGGGGTTCGCCCACGCTGCAAAGATGGCGCAGCGATGACAGGTCGTATTGCTTGACGATTTCCTCTCCCTCACGCATCAGCAGCCGGATTGCAGTGGGCGCGGAGTACCAGACTGACACCCGGTGCTTTTCTATGGCGGAGTACCAGCGGGCAGGGATGAAACCGACCTCCAGGACGAGCTGCGTCGCCCCCAGGCTCCAAGGGCCGATGACGCCGTATGAGATGCCGGTTACCCAGCCGGGATCCGCAGTACACCAGTAAACGTCATCCGGCTTAAGGTCCATTACCCACTTGGTCGTGATGTACTGCGACAATATGGAGCCGTGTACGTGCAGCGCGCCCTTCGGCTGACCGGTAGTGCCGGATGTGTAGTGCAGGAGTGAGGGTGTCTCCTCGGTGGCAGGAAAAACAGGGAAATCATCGACCGGCGGCGCATCCTCCACCGAATACGCCATTTCGTCTCCCTTGAGTTTGCTTTCGTCATCGACATCCACAACGATGACGCGCTTGAGCGCGGGCAGGCCCGGCCTTGCTTTGCGCAGCTTGCGCGCGAGACGCGGGCTTGTGATGCAGGCGACCGCGTCACAATTAGCCAGACGCACCTGTAGCGCCTCTTCTCCAAACGCGGAGAACATAGGGACGGCAATGGCACCAAGCTTCAGGATGCCCAGAAGAGAAAAGTACAACGAGGGAACACGGTCCAGGTATATGGCAACACGCTCACCATCCTTTACGCCCAGTTCCTGGAGGAGTTTCGCATAAGCGTTGCTGTACAGGCGCATCTGGTCAAACGTGTACTTGCGCTCCTCCCCCTGGGTGCTTTCCCAGATGAGCGCGGTCTTGCCGCCCAGACCTTGTTTGCAGATACGGTCGGTGCAGTACCAGCCGATGTTAAGGGGCGCTCCATCCTCGTGCCCCAGTTCGCGGGAAACCGCATCCCACGAGAAGTCTTTCACCCGTTCCTCGTACGGGCCAATATTCGTCCCCTCGTTTGTCGAGTTCATAGGTGTATTCCTCTTAGTTGTCATGGGATTCCCGCCCAGCCAGAGCCCTCGCGCGGCCCGCGTCTTCGTCGGGACTCAGCTCAGTTACGCTCCCGCTTGGTATAGCTCACCCCGCGCGTGGCGCTCCTTCAGGCGCTTTAGCATATCCTCGGTCATCTTCGCCAGGTCGTACGCCGGCTTCCAGCCCCACTCCGCCCGCGCGGCACTGTCGTCAATACTGCTGGGCCAGCTGTCCGCGATGTCCTGACGGAAGTCAGGCTCGTATGTAACCTCGAATCCGGGGATGTGCTTCTTTATCTCGGCGGCCAGCTCCCCCGCGGTGAAGCTCATCGCGCCGACGTTGAAGTCGCCGTGGTGCTTCAACCCATCGAATGGAGCAGCCATAAGGTCCATGGTCGCCTTTATGCAGTCGGGCATATACATCATAGGCAGCGACGTGTCCTCTCTCACAAAGCACGTGTAACGCCCTTCTTCGATTGCCTTGTAGTAAATTTCCACAGCATAATCTGTGGTGCCGCCGCCCGGCAGGGTCTCGGCCGAAATGATCCCCGGATAGCGCAGCCCGCGAGCATCAACACCGAACCGCCGCACGTAGTAGTCGCACAACAATTCGCCCGTCACCTTCGTGACACCGTACATTGTCGTTGGCTTCAGGACGGTTTCCTGCGGCGTATTGTCGCGCGGGGTCTCGGGCCCGAATACCGCTATGCTGGAAGGGCAGAGCACCTGCGCCAGGTTGTGGTCTCGCGCCGCCTCCAGCGTGTTGATAAGGCCGGTCACGTTCACGTCCCAGCATCGCTGCGGGTTCTTCTCGCCCGTGGCAGAAAGAATGGCAGCCATGTTGATGATGGTGTCGATGCTGAACTCCTTTATGGTCTCGTCCAGCTTCTCCCTATCAACCACATCGCACCAGGTGAAGGGTCCCGAATCGCGCAGTGCGGGTGAAGGCTTAGTCTTGCGTCCCGCCGCGACCACGTTGTCCGCTCCATACTTCTCGCGCAATGCCAGCGTGAGCTCACTGCCAATCTGGCCCACCGCGCCAACAACAAGGATGCGATTGATTTCCCGCATGCCTACCTCCGAGAGGGGAAATATTCTGATTGATCGGGCACCACAACCTCGTCCGCCGCACACGCGGGCAACCGGCTGCATTCCCGTGCACCAAAGTTACACAAGGCTTCTGCCTTTGTCAAGTGAAATGGTTAACAATTCGGCGTGCCGCCCATTAGTGCCGCCTATGCCTAACAGGTATGCCAGGCCTGCCATTTGCGTTTGGGAAGACAAGAGGGCTAACTGGCCCGGCCCGCCATCAGTAGTCTGAGCTTCGTTCTGTCGGCGCAACCCGCGACACTTTCAAATCGACATTCGTCGTCTTGCCCAGCCTGACTGTTATGCTCTCGGGCGAGACCACGGTCATACTAACCCCGTTTGCGTTTATCACTTCAAACGAGTATTCCCCGGCCTTTATGCCCTCGAAGAGCGTGACACCCCGCTCGTTCGCGTTCTGCGAGTATTTCACTACGCCGTTCTCGTCGAGCAGCTTGACCGCCACATAGCCATACGTAGCACCGGTCTCGTCGTAAACCGTCACCTTGATGACACTCTTGATGCCCGCCTTGATTTTCGCGCAGTCTGTCACCGCTAGCAGGAGCAGCGCGGCCAACGCCAAGATTAAAAGATTTCTCATTTAGCGTCCTCCTGGAACCCAGAGTTACTCTATCAGCACATTACCGCTTCCGGCCACGACCTCGCCAATCCTGAGCAGGCCGAGCCCTCTGCCGCTCAACGATAGCGCGGCTTCCGCCTGCTCGGAAGCAGCTATTAGTGTGCACCCTATACCCATATTGAAAGTACTCCACATCTCGGCATCCTCAACGCCTCCCGCCTCGGCAATGCGACGGAAGACGGGAAGCACGGGAATCGCCGAGCGCAGAATGCGCAAACCCAGCCCCGGTGGCAGCATTCTGGCAGCGTTACCGGGTATTCCGCCGCCGCTGATATGGGCAATTGCCTTGATCTCAATCCCGGCGTCAAGCAGCGCCTGGATATGCCGGCAGTATATCGTCGTGGGTTTCAGCAATTCCTCGGCCAGCGAGCAGCCCAAGAGGTCGTCATACGCCTGCCAGTCACCGTCCGAAAGCGACTCGAAGGCCTTGCGCGCGAGTGAATACCCGTTCGAGTGCACACCGCTCGAAGGCAGGCCCATCACGATATCTCCCTCATTCACACTGCTTCCGTCGATACGGTGACGGGAGTCCACGACACCCACGGCAAAGCCGGCCAGATCGAACTCGCCTTCGCCGTAGACGTCGCCCATCTCTGCAAGCTCACCGCCCAGCAGTGCGCAGCCGCACTCCAGACACCCATCACGCACACCGGTAATTACACGCTCGACGACCTTCGGCGCGAGCTTGTTGCAGGCGATGTAGTCAAGGAAGAATAGCGGCCTTGCGCCTGTCGTAATGATGTCGTTGACGCTTACCGCGACCAGGTCCCGTCCGATGCCATCCCACGCATCGAAGCGTGCAGCGAGCTTCACCTTGGTGCCTACGCCGTCGGTCGAGGCTATAAGCACCGGGTCCTCATAGTGCTCAAAGCCCGCCTTAAAGGCACCTCCGAACGCGCCAATCCCGGCGAGCACCTGGGGCGTATGGGTGGCTTCCGCCAGCGGCCTGATTAACTCAATGGCTGTGTCCTGTGCCGCAATCGACACGCCCGCCTGTTTGTAGGTCAAGCCACGCCTTCTTGACGAAGTATCGCTTTCCATAAGACCAAGCCCAGCGGCCTGGTAATTGATTATATACCATACAATTGCCGCTCGGTAGAGGCTAAAAGTTAAGATAATAGAACCTTTCAAACCAGTCAGTGAGCTTGTCCAGCCCGCCAAGGGCGAATATGCCCACAGCCAGAGCGATTACCACTATCCCCAGAAGGCCGCCCAGCCCATACCAGAGGTCTTCCTCCCGCTGGAATGCATCGAAGCTGGACCAGCGCAGTTCTTTCCACCGCATCCGCCTTGACCAATTCCCCAGCAGGAGCACGTAAATCAGAGTCAGCCAGCCTGCGCCGATGTAAGCGTATCCCGCCATAGTGGATGGCTCCGCTCCTGCGCCCAGCAGCAAAAGCTCTATATCCCAGGGACGATTAAGGAGCACAAGCCCGACGTGGAAACAGACCAGCGCTATCGCCGGAGGACAGAAAGCGCAGGCAAGAGCCATCACAATGAAAGCCCCCATCGGCAGCCCGAGCAGCGCAAGCGGTATCAGGCCGAGCGCGAAAGGCAAGAGGAGCGGCCAAGAGACCCGGTTAGCCATATACAGGCCGCAAACAGGCCCCATAGAATAACCGCGAAGGAAATCCCTGTTTTCTTCTGTAAGCAAGATGCCCGTCTTCGTGGCCAACCGCTTCTCGCCGCCGGAGACATCAGTATCGGGAAAGAGGTTCGTCAAGTCCCTGGAATCTGTATGTTCTGCGTATTTCCCGTAGCCCCTGACGGAATTGCTGCTCCCATCCGCAAGCAATGAGCGCGCATCGCCAGTGTCATCATGCTTCGCGGGGCGGCTTGCGCGCCTGCTGCGCCTGCTTTCAAGGCGTTTTAGCTTTTCTCCCAGGAGCCCGGCGCCAGGCTTGCGCGGCACATTTGCGCGACCGCTTTTGCCGCCTTGCCCCGGGCGCTTTTTCTCGTCCACGGGACTCTCTCCGTTTTTATCTCAGGCGTATAATCTCGGTAAGCACGGCAGCCAGGAAAGCCGGCAATCCAATCGCCACAAGTGCTACTCCCAGGCAACCGGACTTCGCCTTAGGCGTCTTCTTTTCAGCTTCCGGCAAGTCCTCTGTACTATCTTTATATTCTTTCACCTTCTTGGTGACACGCTGGGCGGCATCCCACGGCTGGGGAGCACCCGTATCCTTACGCTTGTACTGTTCGCGGTGAAAGTGATTACCCTCTCCAGATTTAAGCGGTCTTCCGCTGAATTTAGCCTCTTCAGCAGCCCGTTCCTGCTCCGTACGGATTGATTTCTTGATTACGCTTTCGTCAGGCGCGCGAATTGGTTTGCGTCGTCTGGCAGTGCCCCCCGGTTTTTGACGTTCTTCCACCTCCGACCTCCGAAACCTGCTTACTTTGGGTTGCCACAAGTATAGCACCGCAAAGGCCTGCTTGAGAAGTGTGTTGGCAACCTCTTATCTCTATGGTAAACTAAACGTGATGGGCAAGGAAGGTATCGAAAAGCTGTGCCGGCGTCTGGCGACGGAGCGCGCCCGCACCCTGCTGACTATCGGCCGGGCGATAGAAGAAAAAGATCTGCTGATGCCATCCGGCACTGATGACCTTAGCGTACTGGACATCCTTGAACTCATAGCGACTTCAGACGCGGAATTCACCAGCGACATGGTTTCGCTGATGGAAGCCCCTCAAGTCGGCCCGTTCCTGCACCCGCTGTACTTCGTGCGAGTGGCATCGGAAAGGCGGGGCAAGCTCCTGACCGAGCTTTCGACCATGACCGATGAAGACCTTGACCAGTTGTACCTAAACACGGGCATGACCGTGCGCGAGGTCGTAGAAGATCTCATCGCCGATGAGTGCGAGCACCTGCGCCCGGCGCTGGAACGCTACATCGAATCAAAGGGCAACTGACGGGCATCCACGCAGACCTGCCATTGGCACCGTGAACGCTTTCGGGCATAGCCACAGCCCTAAATGCGCCTGCTCCGCTGGAATTATCAGACCCGTCTCATAGTCCCTGCCTCTCTAGAACGTTCTGAAGACATTGTAGTGCACCTGCGTATTGAAACCAAGTTCTTCGAGTGTCGCAACGAGCGCGGCAACATACTCTCGCTTAATTGGGTGTGTCAGAATCTTGAATTCACGCGGGCTGACGAAATCCTCGACAGGACCAGGGAGCTCCCCGGTGCTGTAGTAGCCTGCCAGGAGCGACTGCCGCTCCTCATACCTGGAGAGGCTCGCGAGCGCTTCATCATTGGACCAGAACTTGTCTTTGAAAACGTTTTGTAATGCATAAACAAACACGCTTTCCGGCGGGTCCACATTCACTTCAGCAGCTACCGCTTTTAGCCAGGCGAGGTTGATGACATTGCTATTTACCCATCCCGCATCGTATGGCATTCCGCGTTTCTTGGCAGTGGCCAGGCGGCCATGTTGGTCTATTTCAACCAGCTCGCGCGTAGCAACACCAGACACCTCTGCGGGAATCGTCACCATTCGCATCGGTAAGCCCGATTCACCTTCGGGGGCTTCAACAACAGGGAAAGCAAGAGTTAAATCAACACTTACTCCTTCTAGGTCTTCTAACTTAATCCCAGCTTGACTGAGTTTCAGCGCCGTATAACGTCCCAGGAAAACCTGCGGTCTATCCTCAGCCAGCGGCGGCTCGCCGATCACACAGTCTTCGCACTTAAGATTCCGCCAGTAGGAAGGGCTGAAGTAGTTCGCTTGTGAATGGAGATTCTGCTCCTCCAAAGATAGCCTTGCGTGTAGCAACCATAAGAAATGCGTCTCAAATCCACAGGGCTGACGAAACGAGCTACCAGGAAGCTTCTGGCACAACATCTCCTCAAGAGCCAGGACGCTGATGCCTATCTCGCCATCAGAGCGCCGCACAAATGGTGTGCGCAACGTTTTGGAATCAGCAACCTGCTTCGATGGAGTAATGGTCACGTATATCGGCCAGAGCTTCCAGTTCCCATCGCTCTGTTCGGCAGCCTGCAGATGCCGCAGCCCCCCTGAGAGATACAGTGCTGCTATCAGCCCAACGGCGAGAACACAAGCCAAAAGGGCTACGAAGCGCCAGGTTCTTATATATGGTCTCCGACCTGTCATTCTTGGTGCCCCGCTACATCATCAGCTCATCAAGGACCCCGTTTAGTATCAAAATGGGATGTTCTACCATCTCCGGTGAAAGCTCTTCCGCCTGGAAGCTGCCGGACACGGTCACTTCATCGCCCGACCTTTCGATGTATATATCGTACACTACATCTTCATCATCGGTGTCGACAAGATGAGTTACTCCTTCGTCATACGATGTCGCAAAGGTATTATCGTCAAGATTCTGATAAGGGAGTAATACGAAGGTGTCCTGTCGCAGTCCGAAGAGCACTATCATATGGAACATTACAAGAGTTTGTGGCGGCGTGAGTTCCTCAAGTAAAGGATAATATTCGCTTCGCCTTTGAACGAGCACCTGGTAGTTGCTCAAGTCAAGCGGGTCCTCCGGGTCGTCCGGTTCTAAACCACCGTAGATGTTGCTTAGGATTCCCGCGACACTGACATCATACTCATACTCCTCAAGTCCATCCAATGCGCGGCCAAGTGCTCCATACTGACCTCCGAAGCTGTTGAATTTCGCAGTGTCTTCCGGAGACATTATCCCAGTGGGCTCCCACCACCATGTTTTGTCACCCGGTTCTGGGGGATTGATGGGGTCAGGAAGGAACCAGTGTTCATGCGGGTCCAGTATGGTTGGACCCAGAACCCAGTCACCTCCAAGGTCATGCCAAAGCGGCTCCCCTTTGTCATACCAACCGTTGCCGTTCTCATCAAGATATAGGTCGTCTGATCCGGTGGCATGATGCAGCAAATGGTCACCATTCTCGTCCCTTAAATAATAGTTACAGAAGGTCGGTGAGCCTTCTTCATCATCGTGGAAGATGTAACGTATCTCGATCTCTACCTCGCAATAAGGAGGGAACCACGCTAGCGCGATTAGACTAGTACTCACGAGAACCACTGCCAACGCTGACACACACACAGCAATTGCCATACTGGTTTCTTCATTGTCGAATCATCCTATCGTTTAGCCTTTCAGTAACATTATGCAGCAGCTTACTGTCCATGTTAAATGGTAAAAGCTGTTGGAAACCTACGCCAGGTTCTTGATGACAAAACCGCCAAAGGCGTCGTCGTCGCGCTCAAGCTCCAGTTTGCGCGCACCCGCGGTGGCATAGGTCATCCCCGGCATCTCAAAGACGCTCCCGCACAACGCCACGACCCAGCCAGGGCCGCCCGCGTAACGAACCTTTGTTACCGTTATCGGCCTTCCGGCCGGGTCGCCACGGTATTTCGCGTCATCGGTAATTGAATACTGCGTCTTGCTCATACACACGTTGAGCATTGGCTCGTGCAGTGCTTCAATGGACGCCATAGCCGAGTCCACGCCGCGACCGTAGCGCACTTCACCGGCGCGATATATCTCGCGGGCGATAGTCTCAATGATGGCCTTGAGATTCATTGTGCGCGGGTAAAGGAGGCGGAAATCCCTGGCGGTCTTCTCGTGGGTCTTGCTGATGGTGTCGAGAACGGTCCTGGCCAGCTTCTCGGCTCCCTTCGGGCCGTCGGCATAGCCTGAATGAACCTCGCAGGGCACGCCGATTTCGTCGCGCACGTACCCGACTATCGCATCGAGTTCGGCCTCAGTGTTGAAGCTGAAGCGGTTCACCGCGACGACAACGGGAATGTTGTATTTGCGCAGGTTCTCCACGTGTATCCGCAGATTCCACATTCCGGCAAGACAGCCCTCCACGCTGTCGGGGAAGCGGAAGAGCCGCTGTTCGCGCCTGGACTTGCCGGTCGGTTCCATACCTCCCTGGTATTTCAGGTCGCGCGTCGAGCAGACAATTACCGCGCAGGACGGATGCCGCCCGGTTGTCCGGCAGACGATATCGAGGAACTTCTGGGCGCCGAGGTCAGCCGCGAAGCCGCCTTCCGTGACCACGTAATCGCAGGCTTTCACCGCCGTCTCCAGCGCCACCACCGACGAGTTGCCGTGCGCGATATTGGCGAACGGGCCGGTGTGTATGAAAACGCCGTTGCCGGCCAGCGTCTGCACGATGTTAGGGTTGAAAGCGTGCAGCAGTATTGCCAGCATCGCGCCGACCGCGTCGATCTTCTGCGCGGTAATCAGCTCTCCGCTGTCGTATCGGCCAATCGTTATGCGCCCCAGCCGGCGGCGCAGGTCGTCGATGCCGGTTGCCAGGCCCAGCGTGGCCATCACTTCGCTCGCCGCCGTAATGACGTAGCGCGACTTCAGGCGCATATTCTCATCGACGTATTTCCCGGACGCAGACAGGCGGATCTGGCGGACGCTGCGGTCCACCATATCCACCGCACGCGGCCAGGAGAAACGCTTCAGGTTTACACCGTGCCGGTTCTTGCCCTCATAAGCGTAGGCCATGCCCATAGCGAACAGCAGGTTATGTGCGGTGCCGACCGCGTGGATATCGCCGGTGAAGTGCATATTTATGTCCTCCATCGGGATGACCTGTGAGTAGCCTCCGCCCGCGGCGCCCCCTTTCATCCCCAGCACCGGCCCCATTGAAGGCTCGCGCAGCACCGCGGTTGCCTTCTGCTTCGGGCTGCCCTTGCGCCCGAGCACGCGGTTGATAGCGTCGGTGAGCGCAATCGTCGTCAGCGTCTTGCCGCTGCCCTTCGGCGTGGGTGTCATCGCGGTTGTGATGATAACGTGCCCGTCGGTGCGGCGCTTCAGATGCCGCTGCACCTGCGTGCCGTCAATCTTGGCGATGCGGTGTCCGTAGGAGTAAAACTCCTCCGGGTCGGCCGGCAGGCCCATATCGCCAACCACCTGCTCAATCGGCCGGGCCTGGGCGAGCGCATCGGCGGCTATCAGATAGCTCGGCGGCGTAGGATGCTTGATTCTAATCACCCGGGGTCCCCTTGCTCGTAGTAATATTCACGGACTTCATTATAGAATATATTCACTTCGCCCCATGGCGCACACGGGAGGAATACGATGAATGACAAAGCAAACACCGGAATCTCAGCTCCCAGTGAGATTCTGGCACGGCAGTTCAAGTTCGCCCGCGACTCGACCATTACACTGCTGCACGAGTTTGACGAGGAGACCGCGCGCTGGCGGCCTACGCCGCACAACAACAACGCGCTGTGGCTGGCCGCACACCTGCTTATCTCCAATGATGAGCTAAGGGAAACTCTTGGCTTTCCCAAGCGTGAAGACGGCCCCGAAGTTGACCAGGACTTCAACATAGGCGGTTTCTTTATAGAGGACAAGGAATATCCCTCCTTCATCGAATTCGCCAACGCGCTCATCGCCGAACGCGACGACATTATCGAAGCCATCAAGGGAATGACCCCAGAAGACCTGGCCAAGCCAACGGAGGGGCCGCTCAAAGAGCTCTGCCCGCAGCACGTGGATCTGGTCTCGCTGATGATTGCGCACGAGAACCTCCACAACGGGCAGATGTATTTCCTGCGCCGGGGACTGGGCAGGGAACCGCTGATCAAGTAAGCCGTGAACTCCAAGCACCGGAAGAAGTCGCTTTTCTTCGACCGTCTGGCCGAGGAGCGGGCCGGGCACGGCTACGACGCCGACGAAATCCACCGCGTCATCGAACTCATCGAGCGAAGCGGCATCCAGCCCGGCTGGCGCATCCTGGAGCCGGGCTGCGGGCCGGGCCTGATAACTCCGCTGATTGCCGAGCGGGCGGGCTTTGACGGCCGCGTCCTGGCGCTGGACATCAGCCCCGTGATGGTGCAGCACTGCAAGAAGCGCATGGAAGAACTCCCGCAGGTGCAGGTTGAGCACGGCGCGATTGAAGAGATGGAGGGCCACCGGGGTGAGTTTGACCTCGTATTCTGCTTCAACTCGTTCCCGCACTTCTGCGACCGCGATTTGGCTTTGCAGGTGGCCGTTGAGTGCCTTAGGCCTGGCGGGAAGCTGGTGATAGCGCACAGCAACTCGCGGCAGCGGGTGAACGAGATCCATATGCGCGCCGGCGGGCCGGTGGAGCGCGACCTGCTGCCGGAGCCGCAGGCACTGCAAAGGCCCGTTGAATCGCACGGCTTCAAGGTGTTGGAGCTTCACGACGGCCACGACAGCTTCTTTCTCTCGGCGGAGAAGCGGTAGGGATACCGCTATCCGATGCTATAATCACCGCGCCGGGAAGTGAACACTGGGGCAGGTTTCCCCCTCTAAAGTTTCGAGGGCTTTACCGATGAAAAGACACATCATCCGTCTGATGCTGGCGATAAGCGGTTTGGCGATAGCGCTCGCGCTCGCAGCCTGCCAGAGCGTCGGCCCGACCGGAAAGGCTGTCAGCCGCACTGAACCGGAGAAGACCGCCGAGGAGCTGCGCGAATCCGAGCACGGCCCCACTCAGGAGCGTGCGCTGGTGACGCGCTTCGGCACGGAAATCTCTTTCCGGCAATGCAAGGTCGTATTCCCCACGGGCGCTTTCAGCGAGGACATTTATGTCGCGATCGCCTTCCCCGAGGATGCGCCGGAAGGCTTCGTCACCGAATCCGCTTACAGCATTACCCCGGAAACCGTGCCTCTGGACAAGCCTGCGCTGCTGTCCCTGCATTACTTTGATGATGACCTGGAAGCCAGCGAGGATGAAAGCGATATCAAGCTCGTTCGGCTCGTAGAAGGCCTGTGGATGCCGGTTGGCGATTTTACGCTGGACATCTACAACAACATCGTCACCGCCAGCATTGATCGCCTAGGAGTCTTTGCGCTGATGGTCATTGCGCCGCGCACACCTCTTATAAACGATCCTCCTGTTGCCCGCATCACATACGAAATAATTCTGCCCGGCGAGGAAGAGGAAACGCCTGCGGAGGAGCCCGCTGCGGAAGAAGAAGCTCCTGAAGCGCCAGAAGGAGTAGCTCCGGCGGATGAGGTAATCGAAGAGCCCGCAAGCCCCGCAGAGCCGGAAGCGGAAGGTGCGCCGCAGGCTCCAGCCGACGGCGTGCCGCCAATCGCTAATCCTGTGCCGATCGGAGCCAACGAAGAAGGGCTGCCCGGAGAGGAGTATGCGGTTGAGGAGGAAGCGCCTGCACGCACCATGCCAGATGAGGAACTGGACGATGCGGAGGTTATTGAGCCGGAGGATACGGCTCATAAGCGGCGCGAGAGCTTCCTGGTGGAGACTCCTGAGGAACCGGTGAAGCCTGAGCCGACGATCGGCGCGACCGTGGAATTTTCGGCCGCGGAGTCGTCCGACCCCGACGGGGAGATATTACGCTACATCTGGGATTTCAATGCTGACGGCGTGGCTGACCGCGTATCCAGCACGCCCGAAGCCACACGCGAATATGATACTTACGGGTCGCTGCTCGCCATCCTGCAGGTCGAGGACGACGCGGAGCCGGTGGGAAGGGATGTTACGTTTGCCGCGTTTGAGATCCAGCGCGACCCGCTGGCTCCAAAACTGCCGTTCAAAGTGAACTCCGTGGCGTTCCCCGCAGAAACGAAAAGCGGCGGCAAAGTCGTGCTCGGCGCGGCTGCGACGGGTGGCGAACCGCCCTACACTTTCGGCTGGACTTTCAGCGACGGCACCACCGCCGACGAGCCAGCGGTCATCCTCGTTCCCGGCCGCAAAGGTGAACTCACGGGCAATCTGACCGTCACCGACTCGTCAGGCAGAACTGTCCAGCGGACTGTTTCGGCTAACGTTATCTCAGCCCCATCCGATGTAGAAGGTAAGCCTGAGGTGAAAGTGCGCCCGAACCGGGTCTATCTCGACGTTCCCGGAAAGGTGCAGTTCGAAGCCACGGTGAGCGGCGCCCGTGAGCCGGTGACGCTGCTGGTGGACCCGGGCTTCGGCGAACCGCTGGCTACGGAAGACAGGGCGTTCACCCTCAGCTTCGCCAACGCCGGCTATTACATCGTGACCGTCACGGCGACCGACCGCGCAGGCCGCGGCGCTAAGACCTTCGTGCCCGTCGCGGTGACAGCGGGCGAGAGCGGGGATTCAGGCGCCTACACCAGCGCTGGCAGGTTGTCCTTCGCCGTTAAATACGAAAAAGACGGATGGACTCTCAGGTTTGAAGCTGCCGGTGCGGGCAAGAAAACGAAGCTGCACTGGGAATTCGGCGACGGGACCGCAAGCGATGAGCGCAGCCCGAAAAAGGCCTATGCGCATGCCGACGAGTACCGTGTCCGGCTGACCGCAGACGATGGTTTCGAACGCCGATTCGCCGAGCGAACGCTGCCGGTGGGCGGTGGGGAGCTGGCCGCGGCGATAGACCTTCCACCTGTCGTGCGCGGAATGGTTCCCTTCGGGCTGACGCCGCACGCTGTGGTTACGGGCGGCAAGTTCCCCCTGTTCTTCCGCTGGAAGCTCGGAGAGCTCTTCAGTGAAGAGGAATACCCCGAGTTCGTGCTGGAAAAGCCCGGCACCTTCAAGCTTCAGCTTACAGTCGGCGATGCCAAGGGCAACACGTACGACACGTATCCGGTTGCCGTCGAGGTCAGCAGAACCCCGAAAAAGTTCAGGTATCCGGTCGCGTATTTCGCACCAGCCGAGGACGGAGAACCCCGCGTGAAGCTGTCCGAGTATGACGGCAGCAGTGAATGCACATTCGTAATCGGGCCGGACAATCCCACGGACGTCACACTCGCGCCGCAGGGAACCGCAATCGCGCTTCTGGCCGACGACGGATTTGTAGCGTACGACCTGGCAGGCGGGCGCGAGATAATGAGCTTCACCCCCAGCCGGGGGAAGGTCACGGAAGTGTTCCTGACCGGCGCGCAGGAGCTTCTTGCATTCAACATCGAGAACGACAGAGGCGTGCGGGGTTATCTCCGCAGCGAGGCATCGGGCATCCTGCCCGTCAGCGAACGCAATGAGCGGGTGGTTGACATCACGCCGGACGGGTCGGCGATTCTGCTAGCGTCGGACAAAGGCGTGCGGATGTTTTACATTGACACGTTCACCGGCGGGCTTAGCGGCAGCGCGGATCTGTTTGACAAGGCAACATGTGGAGTCCTTACGGCTGACGCGGTAAGCGCGTTCCTGTTAGGGCTGGACGGTAATGTCTACCAGGTGACAACCGAATCTGGTGAGCGGTGGCAGTTGACCCACGATGGAAATGCAAAGGAATCCCTCCAGGTCAGCGACGATGGCAAGACCATCGCCTACTCGCTTCAGACCGGCGACATCATCGTTATCCGGCCAAGAGGAGATTCCCCGGGCATGCCGGTGAACCTGACCGCGCTCAACGGCTTTGAAAGCCGCAACTGGCTGCTGTCGCCGGACGGGCGGCTGATCCTCGCATACGGCTCAACGGGCAGCGCGAGCGGCCTGTATATGCTCAACCTGGAAGTGGATTTGCAGTCTGCCAGCGCGGAAGACCTGGCTCCGAGCTTCTACGCTGAAAGCACCTCTACGTTCGCCATGAGCGGGCATAGAGACCGTTTCGATGTCCTGCTGACGCAAAAGAAGCCTACTCCGGAGGAAGAAGAGACAGGGCTCTAAGCCCGTAACGGTACTTCGACTCGGTGGAGGGCGACAGGGAGTAATGCTCTTCCAGGAAGTCTTTCACCTTGACAAGCTCATCCATCCCGATGCCGTGGTCCTCTATTTCCAGGTAGTTAATGGTATGAACCTTACTTGAATCCCCCGGATCGCGAAACTTCACCCTGTCGTACGAAACATTCAGCACCCCGCCTTCAGCGCCCAGGTCGAACTCCTTGCTAGTTTCCTCGGCAGCCAGCCGAAGTAACGCAGGCTCATCCACAAAGGATTTGGTGAGCCCGCTGAAAAACTTCACTACTTCGTCGAACTCGTGGACTTCAACCTTAAGCTTGAGCTCCTCACGCACGAACACTTCCGCGTGTTCCTCCAGAGGGAACTTGAAAGTCAGCCGGGTGCCCTCGCCCGCGTAGATGTTGTCCAGCTTACGCCTGAACCGGAAGGAGAGGTTGTGCTTAAGCAGGAAGTAGTTCTCAGTGTCCACGTAAATGTCGCGCACCTGCGTCATCCCGTCACGCAACACAGGCAGGTGGTAACGATCCGATATCGTCCGCACAACCTTGCCCGCGTCCACGTTGGCATTCGGGAATTCTGTTTCAATCTCTTTCACGATTAGCTCCCTCCTGGGATTTGTGTATTCTACCCTATAATCGTGGCACCGTATTATTACCAGAGTGTTGCCAATGCGTTAGCAGAGAATGAGGGACGCGAAATCCTGACACGGCTGTGCCCTGCAACATCTACGCTGTAATCTGTTAAAATAGGGATGAGAAACGAACAAGGCTCGTTGATATTCGTCTATCTAGATGATAGACTGAAACCGGGCAACGAACCAGGAGCGGCATAGGTATGCGAAAATTGCATTTATTTCATGCGATCGGTTTGCTGATCATCTTCACCGCGGCTGTGGCCTGCACCAGCAGCAGCACTACGACTCGGACTAATCCCAATTACAATCAGGACTACAGCAGGTCAACCCGCAGCCGTCAGAGCAGCCAGACGGGTTCTGCCGAGGGCTTCCCGGAAGAAACTTACCGCCCCCCGGTAACCCTGATGATGCTGTCAATGACGACCGGTGAAGTGCTTGAGGGCGAATCCTATCCGGTTATTGCGGTGGTGGATAATCCCGAGAACCGGGACCTGACATACAGGTGGTCGGTGGAAGACGGCAAACTCGGGGAGCTTCCCGAAAGCATGCGCGGGGAAATGCTCAGCTTCAAGGAGCAACTGCGCAGCAACAAGGGCGTTCCGAGCCAGGCGCCTGAGGGTGAAGCTGTTACGGAAGAACTTCCTCCCGCACCTGCGGCGGAAGGCATGGAAGGCCCTCCCACAGGTGTCCCGGCAGCGGCACAGCCTCCCGGAGCGAAAACCGAAGGCAGGGAGACCGGTGCCAGACCTGCGCCCAAGTCCAAACCGTCCACCGGCTCCGAACCATCGGCCAAAACCCAGCCCGAAGGTGCTGAGAGCGCTGGCGCTCTGGAGCAACCGGAGCAGCCCGCTGAAGAGCCTGAGGAAGTTGCAGAAGGCGCTGAGAGTGCCCCGGCCGATAGCGGCAGCGAGAAACCCGAGGACGGAGAGTCACGCCTTGTGGCGATGAACCGGGTCCGGTACGCGGCGCTCGGGCCGGACGAAGCCGGCAAAGGTGATGCGGTGGACGAGGACTGGCCGGAACCGCAGCCCAAGGAAACTGACGAGGGTGCTGCCGTGGAGAAGCTGCCCGAACAGGTGGATGAGGCCGAGGATACCGAGGCGACCGAAGATACCGTTGAAGAAGACGCCGCAGGTGAAGAACCTGCTGCGGAGGAACTGGCTGCGAGTGAAGCCGTGGCCGATAAGGAAGAAATCGAAGGCAAGGTCGAAGAAATCGGCGAAACCGCTGAGAGCTTTGAAGGCTTCAAGCCTACCGTAGGTGAAGGCCGACTTGTTGAGCCTGTGGTGGAGCCGGAAGAAAACGAGGATGAGAACTCGTTGCTGGATGCGGCCCCATCGCTGGTCATCATTGAAACGGACAAGCCCTACGTCCTGTGGACGCCTCCGGGACTGGGCTCATACACCATACGCTGTATCGTGCTGGACGACAAAGGCAACGAGGTGACACCGGAGCGCTCGTTCCCCGTCACTGTGACCAAGCCTGAACCGAAAACGGAACTCGTATGGAACACGTCCCAGAAACTCTACGAAGACGACTATCTCGTCGTTGAAGTTAGGGTCAAAAACGTGCCAAGCTACAGCAAAGGTCTGTTCACGCTGAGTTTCGATCCGACGGAGCTGTCCTTCCGCCTGGTGGAAACCGGCGATTTCTTCGCGGACGGATACCGCACATCACTGTTTTACGCACAGCCGCCGAACAACCCCGGCAAGGTCACGATTGCGATTGCAGCCGACGAAGTCGGCCTGCCCAAGGGCGACGGCGTTGCTGCCAGAGCGATATTCAAGGTCAAGGAAACCCTGAACGACCCAAGCCAGTTGAACATCTCCGAGGTGATGACTGAGGAGTCACGGTACATTCTGGACGCCGAAGGGAACAATGTGCTTCCGCTTGTTGTCGAGCATCCCATCTATGCAACCGAATGGACGGAGCCACCCGCGCGGCCACAGCAGTCGCGCACGGAGACGAGGGGCGAGAGAACGGGCATGCCGTCCACTCCTGAGCCGCCTGGCGCAGCGCGGACGTCCGGCGGTGGAAGCTCCGGCCAGCCCGCGAGTGGCACGCAGAGCGGCATAACGCCGCATGGCAGCTCAGGAAGATTGGGCGGACAGCAACAAACCGCTGCCGGAACTGAAACGGAACAGCCACCGGTTGAGGATGAATTCGTGCCACCCACAAGCGGTCCCTTCTCGATTCAGGGCTTGGAAGCGCGAAAAGTCCAGATTATGGAAGACGAGTCCCTTACGGAAGAGCAAAAGGAGCAAATGCTGATCGATATCGATCTTCGAATTCAGCAGCTTTTAGAAGCTGGCGCCGAACCCGGTGGCGAACCCAGCGATGAAGCTGGAGCAGCGATTATCGCGGCACCGCCACCCGGATAGCCGTGCGAGTGTTTTCCGAGACCTTCATGGGCTTCGGATTGCGGGAAAAAGCCAGCAGTCCCGGTGAATCAAGCACCGGGGAATGACCGCGGCGCAGGTTACTGCCTGCTTAGGGCTGCTACCTTCCGGTCCTGACCCGGTTCACAGCGCAACCTCGCACGGGTTCCCCGGCTTGGACCAATTGTAGCAAACATTCCATCAATGGACCGACACATATAACAGACGCGCCAGTTCGGCGGATATCTGAAGGAGTTTTTGCGCCCTGCAGCCGAAATGCCTACAATAGGCGCGATGCCGTTCTCAGGCGAGACTGTGGTTATCCTCGGCTCGGGCCAGATCGGCCGGGCGCTGCACCAGGAACTCCTGCAGCGGGAATGCGCTGGCTGCACGCTTCTGGCGCACAACGAAGCTGACGTCACCGACATCGAGTCGCTGCTAGACAGCGTGGCCCCGCTGAAACCCACGCTCATATTTCACACTGCGGCTCTCACCAAAGTGAACGAATGCGAGCGCAATCCGGGACTGGCGTTTGCGGTGAACACCCGGGGGACGGCGAACGTTGTTGAGATTGCACGGGCTCTGGGGGCACGCGTGGTCTATTTCTCGACCGACTATGTGTTTCCAGGCAAGGACGATGGCGAATACGGCGAAGATGACTCGCCCCAGCCGCTGAATGTCTACGGCGCAAGCAAGCTCAGAGGCGAGGAAATCGCAGTTGAATACGAGGGCAGCACCGTAATCCGAGCGGCTGAAGTGTTTGCCTCAACTGGACGCAACTTCCCGCTGGCTGTTCTCGCGAAGTACGGTGAAGGGAGCAAGATAGAAGTGGTAAACGATGAGTACGCCACACCCACGTATGCCCCCCACTTCGCATCGGCGGTGCTGGACCTTGTGGCTGTGGCGGAACATCCCCTCTACCACTTGCGCGGCCCGGAGGAGCTGACTTACCACGATTTCGCGCAACGCATCTTCGCTGCCGCCGGTCTGCCGATTAACGCCATCGTAGCCACCACCACAGACAGGCTTGGGCTTCTGACGAAGCGGCCGACGCGGGCCGTGCTTTCGATGGATCGCTACCTGGCACACGGCCTTCCCTCAATGCCCGCGCTGGACGAAGCGATCAGCGACTTCCTGTACCGCGCATACCCATCGGCGTAATACGGAATTATTAATACGAGATATTGAGCCGTAGTATAGGACAGTGCTTAGCCCGCGGGCAGATAGCGCACATCGGGGCGTTCTACACTGATGCCAGCCTGGAACTTCTCACCTGCAAGGGTGACGCCGTCAACGCGAAGCTGCCCTTCGGTGCCATAGAGCACTGCGCAAGCATCAGCCTCAGGGAAAATGGCCAGCCCGTAGAAGTCGGATGGCAGCTCGCTGTTGAACAGCTCAACCACTTCACCGGTCGCAGTATCCAGCCGCAGCAAAGAAAGCTCCGATGGCCGGGCGTCGGGCGCTTCGTCAACCAGGCTCAAGCGTGCAAAGTAGATGCCGTCGGCGCCCATCGTGAAATACATATCCATAAGCTCGCCGGGGCGCGGGTTTGCGAGGTTATAACGCTTGCTGATAGCAAGACTCTCGCGGTTGAAGCGCCAGACTTCGCAGCGCTCGGTTAGGTTGTCGTCCGAGTCCTCGCCGTTATTCGACAGCATATAGACGACGAGATACAGGTCCTCGCGCAGTGCCATAAAATCCACCAGACTCAACGCAACAAGCCCGTGAAGATCGCCCGCTGCGACTTCATAATCCTCGCCTGTCCCCCGGCCAAGCAGCTTCTCTGTATCCAAAATGAGCGCAAGTTCACCATCAGCGACACGGTACACATAATCCGATGGCACTGTTTCGTCCACCAGATGCAGGTAGGCGCTGCCTCCGGGACTGAACCTTAAATCGCGCAGCACGAGCCGCCTTTGCCCAGCGGGAACGTCCACCCGCGCAGTCTTACCCGTGTCGCGGTCAACCGATAGAAGCTGAAAGCCCTCGTCCAGCACACTGGCGCGATAGCCTCCCGCGAGTATCTTCCTGCCAGGAGGCACAAACCCCACCAGCGACACATAGAAGTCGTCGCCCGCAAGAGCGCGCAGGTCGTACCACTCCTCGCCTGCGCTCCCGTCCGCGCCATCAACAGGCTTTTCCAGAGGCACGACACCGACAGATCCGCCATGCGCCAGCACAGCCTCGCCCGCCGACGCGCTAATATCGAAGACGCCAACCGGAACCTGTTCGCTCCCGCGCCCTGAAAGCGCGCGCAACGGCCTGTCCTGCTGTAGCATACGGAGACGGCCGCCCGTCACGAAAACAAGCGCGCGCGCCGCCGAAACGTGCTCGTCCACGGCAAGGTTGGTGGCAGGAAAACCTGCTTCTTCCGCTCCCTCCTGCTGCCGGCAGCCACCAGAGGTAAGCACCAGTGAAATCCCCAGAGCAAGCGCGCAGCACAGGCCGGCCCAGCCGTACTTTGAGCCTTCTGCGCTCGTGCTAAAGCTCACCAAACCACCCGCGAGGCCTGTCTTTGTCGATGCCGGATGCCGGGCGGATCCACCATCGCTGTGCCCGCTGTATGTGAATCAGGCGCAGAGCCTCTTCTTCCGCATCCCGGTGAAGCCCCGGATAGTAGTCGTTCAGCGTCTCCCGAAGCCCGACCATTTTCACAATCTCGTCTTCCGCCAGAAATGCCACGTAGATCACGAACGGGTGCCTGACGTCGCTGTATTCATAGAAAAATCGCGGCAGGTAAGCCTCAAAGGTCAGGATATAGTCGCCATCGCGCCTGGGCCCCGGCTTCTCATCCCAGCAGGTGTCATACTCCTGGCGGTCGTCACCGGGGTCAATCACCAGATCGCGCTCCTCATCCATCACGCCAACAACCCGAACCGTGAGCGGTGCTTCACCCGATTTCTCCAGACGGAACAGAATCCGGCACTCAACCGCGTTTCCAGGCTCCAGGTAAGTGCGCTCGTTGTACCTTGCGGGCTGCATCCAGAAGTCCAGCACCTCGACGCGCGGAAGCTCACGCCCTTTCACTAGGAAGAAGTATTCCTGCTTGACATCCGGCGCGTCCGGCAGCGCCAGCTCCACATAAAGCTTGACCCTGTGCTCACCGAATACCTTGCGCAGGTCAAGCATTTCCGGCAAGGTAACCTCGTATCTCCCTGCTTCCAATTTCATCTTTTCCTTCTTCTTCGCGAGAACCTTGCCTTGAGAGGACATAGTCACAAAGGCTGTGAGTTTCCGCTCGCCCACGAATCCGCGCACCTCAAAACGAAGGTATGCGTCGATGTGGCGAACTTCGGGGTATGTATAGGCGGACGACAGCTTGTTGGCCGTGCCCTCGTGAGGGAAAGCATACATCTCTTCCACAACGACTTCCGGGCGCACCACCGTTGCCGTTGTCGCCTGCACAGCAGTTGTGCAGAGGACGGACTGAAAAACGAGCACCGCGAGAAGTAATAAGTAACATCTCATGGCTAACACCCACCTGTGATTCCGATACCGGACCCCGTTAGAAATCGAGGGGAGCGCTCCCGCCCCCCTCGCGATTGTGTGCTATGCCTGTTTTAGTATTCCTTACGGCGCGGTTACACCCTGTATCGTCAGCTCGTTTGAGATTATGCCGGAGTTTGCAAAACTCTCCGCGAACGGGCTGGACTTAGACCCGACCCACATATACACCGCCCAGTTTCCGGGAGCCGGGGTTACGCCAACTGTGCCAGGGTCTCCCGGTGCCGGGTCACGAGCGGCGTAGAGGGCGCTACCGTCCCGGTAAATGGTGTTGAGGTCGAATTCAAGGAACGTCTGGCCCGGCAAGATAGTGATGGGGACCCCGCCGGGAAGCAGGTAGTTGTCGTTGTCACCGTCTCCGTCCCGGTCGTAGTTCCAGGCCCCTCCACCATCGATCTGCGCGGGGAAAGTCCAGAACAGGTAAGCCTTGGTTCCGATATAATCCGCAACCTGAGGCGGAGTGCCGTCGTTGAAGTTAATCGTAATCGTGGAGTTCATAGCCGGGGGCTTCGGAACGTAGTCGAACAGCACTGGGGCTGCTACGAGCCTAGTGGGCGAGACAATGGGATCTTTGCCGCTTGCAGCGTCGAATACGATACCCACATCCCCGCCGATAGCCTGGGAAGTATCAGGCGTACGGAACTGGATAAAGGTATCCGTCCACGAGGCATACTCAGGAGATCCGACGCCGATCTGATAGGGTGAACCAATCGCCGGATTATAGTTGAGCTGCAGAATATGGCCGTGGGAACCAGCCGGCTGGCCTGCGAGCAGGTTGAAGCCCGCGATCTGCACCAGGCTTCCACCGCCCACGCGATACGCATAGGGCCTACCCTCCAGCGTGTAGAGCGGCCACTGGCGCTTGGCGA
>JAGGTK010000072.1 GCA_021163765.1 bacterium | reverse complement strand
GATAGGTTGGGAGGATGAGTTTTTCGTGCGGAAGATTTCAGAGGTTCCCGTGGTTGAAGCGGCAGCTGGCACGCCGGGCAGCTACGAGATTCTCGGTGAACTCCCGCTGAACGCCAATGCCCATCTGATGCGTCCATCGATCTCGTTCGTTGCGGATAGCTACTCTGACCAGAAGGCGCTTCACATTGTCTGCGAGCTCTTACATCGGGACTACAACGAGAACTACAAAGCGGAAACGATAGTGGATACGGGCGACCAGGATATCGCTAGTTTCCATAAAGATCTTGAAAGCTGTGAACGGCGGATCCCGGTTCTCCAATATCCTCTACGTGAAGAGAGCGTTCATTATGTCGCTCTAAACTACAACAGCCTTTGGGGCCAGAAGGAATGGCGGGTCTACGAAGTCGGCCACAATCAACGAGGCGAGTTCCCGGAAGAGCCTATCATGCTTGAAGGCGCTGGACCCGGTGTCGAGTTTGGCGGGACAGTGGAAGCTGCTAAGTGTGACAGCGTTGACATGGGCCGGATGAATGACTACCCCAGTATCCTCATAGATCCTGGGGGTATTGCTCCGTTTGGCCGGATGTACAGGTGGAATGGCACCGCTTGGATGGTTATGGATGGAAGCACTCCAAGAAAGGGAGACTCTCAATTCGGTGAAGAGGTTCGATGGACTGAGAATGGGGATGCAGATATCACCGTGTTTTCGAAAGACTATCCTGCGTTTGGACTAGTTGATGGCACAGTCCATACGGCTATCACCGGTTGGCCACAGGAGTATCCTGAACCTCCTGATGTTCTGCCAGATTCCGTAGATCAGCAGATCATCGGCGCTAACTTAGAGGGCGGCTACTCAGCTGAGATGACATGCCTGATTGAGTGGGAAATGGGAGGAGACCATCTTTATGCTGAGGAGGTTTATAGGAAGATTGGCACAACAGGAGAGTGGGTTTTTTGGGGCCACGCTTGGGAGGCCTCCTATGACGACGGTCTCTCACGTAGGATAGCCTACGCTTTTCTGCCTATGGCGCCGTATGATTGGCTATTCGGTTCTCGTTGTGTCGACGATGTATTCGGCGCGTGGCTAGGTTTCCCAGGATGCACCATGTTAATCGATAGCGGCGATTGGGACCACTCGGTTGACGCGCCGACCATGGCCTCCGACTATAACAGGAGGGTCTACTTCGCGATGGTAAGAAACCCGGTGTCTGGAGGTCAAGTAATCGATATCTACGAGTACGGATATGTCGGGCCATTTGATGTGTGGTGATAACGTGCACGGGTCGTGAACCTGACGCGACCTTCTAAAGGGCGGGGCGTCAAGCCCCGCCCTTTTCTTTTAAGATTGGGATAGCACAAGAGCGCACTCCACTGCATCAATAATGGTGCATATATGTTATACTATATTGGTGCGAAAAATGGTGCAGAGGAATAACGCAAAAGGCCAGTCGCTTCGGGCAACCGTGACGCTTCCGGCGTGGCTGGACAGGTTGGCGCTGAAGCTTGGGCGGCTGCAGGGATTCAGAACACGCACGCAGGTACTGCACGAGGCGCTGCTGCGATACGTTAAGGAAGCAGAACGCGAGCTGTTTGACGCGGCGATGGACGAGATGGCGCGCGACCCGGATATTCAAGAGGACACGAAGATCATTGCGCGGGAGTTCGCCGCCACTGAATCCGACGGGCTGGGCGAGTAACGATGCCGGCGCGGGGTGAGATTTATTTCGTGGAGCCTCAGCCCGCCAGAGGCCGGGAGCAGAGGGGGAAGCGACCGGTGCTTGTGGTCTCCAGCGACGCTATAAATACCAAGCCGCTGGTCGTGACAGTAGTCGTCGGCACGAGCGGTGAGCGCGTCGCGAAGGACTATCCGTCAAATGTGAGAGTCTCCGCGGAGGAAAGCGGGCTGCCGAAAGAGACGGTGTTTTACTGCTTCCAGTTGCGCTCGCTCAATCAGGCGCGGTTCACCGGCGCGCCCGTAGGGAAGTTGAGCGGCGCGAAAATGGAGGAAGTGGATCGGGCGCTGAGGTTGTGCCTGGATCTGTGAGGAATCACGGGCGGGACCCACCGGTCACGCGCGGGGCGTGATGGCGGGCAAGCGCCCGTGCCACCAGTGGAGCGCCCTTGTATCGTAGGTATCTAAAACTCTTCGTCCACAGGCGGCGGGGTGATGAGGAGTTCGCGGTTGCCCTGGTGGTCGGCGGGGCTGACGACCTGCTGCGCCTCAAGCTGCTCCATAATCCTCGCGGCGCGGTTGTAGCCGATTTTCAGGCGGCGCTGGAGCAGCGACGTCGAGGCGCGACCCGCGCCGGTGATGATACTTAGAGCGTCGTTGTAAAGCTCGTCTAGTTCGGTGTCGCCTTCGCCCGCGTCCCAGTCTTCCTCGCCCTCGCCTTCGTAGGCGGTGATATCTTCGATGTAGTCGGGCTCAATCTGCTGGCGCAGGAACTCGGCGACGCGCTTGACCTCTTCGTCGCGCACCCACGCGCCCTGTACGCGCAGCGGCTTGGGGATGCCCACCGGGAAGTAGAGCATATCGCCGGAGCCCAGCAGCTTCTCCGCGCCGGGCATATCTATGATGGTGCGCGAGTCTATCTGGCTGACCACGGCGAACGCGATGCGCGAGGGGATATTCATTTTAATATTGCCGGTAATGACCGTAGCGTCGGGGCGCTGCGTGGCGACGACCAGGTGGATGCCGGTGGCGCGCGCCAGATGGGCGATGCGGCCGATGAGCTTTTCGATGACCGGCCCGGCGGCCTTGATGAGGTCGGCCAGCTCGTCGATGACGACGAGGATGTAGGGCAGCGGGCCCGTTTCCGGCGGATCAGCGTTGTAGGCGTCAATGCTCTTCACGCCGTATTCCTCAAAGCCGCGCAGCCGGCTTTCCATCTCCGCGACGACCCACTTGAGCGAGCTTTGCACTTCGTTTATGTCGTGGACTATGGGCGCGGCGAGATGCGGCGTGTCCTTGAACACGCTCATCTCCACGCGCTTGGGGTCGATGAGTATCAGCCGCACGTTCGCCGGCGAGTTGCGGTACATCAGCGAAATCAGCATTGAGTTCAGGCACACGCTCTTGCCGCTGCCGGTGCTGCCGGCGACGAGCAGGTGGTGCATATGGTGCAGATTGCCGATAACGGGCTTGCCTGCGAGGTCGCGCCCTATGGGCACGGCGAGGGGATGGGTCTGGGAGGCCAGTTCGGGGGATTCGAGCAGCGAGCGCAGCGCTATCTTGTTGAACTTGCGGTTGGGCACTTCGAGGCCTACCGCGCTGCGGCCGGGGATGGGAGTTTCCAGGCGCACGGCGGGAACCGCAAGCTCAAGCGCGAGATTGTCCGCCAGCGAATGCAGGCGGCTTACATTTATGCCGGGCGCGATGCGCAGCTCGAAGCGCGTGACGCGCGGCCCGACTTCCCAGCCGGTAACCTCGCTTTCTATGTTAAACGCCTTGAGAGTGTCAGAGATGATGTGCGAGTTGCGCTTGAGCACGTCATCGGAGACCTCCGAAAACGCGACGTCGCTGAGCAGCCCCAGCGGCGGGAATTCGTAGGCTTCTTCGGCGGCGCGGAAGCCAAACGCCTGCTGGCCGGCCTCCATCTCGGCGGCCGGAGCCAGCGGCTCTTCCTCGGGCAGCTCTTCCTCGACTGCCACATCACGCCTGGTTTCCACGACTTCATCGTGGCCTTCTATTGCCGCCAGCTCTTCGGAGGCTTCCGCGTCCATAATCTCGCGGCGGCGGCGCAGCTCGGCTTCTTCCGCCCTGCGAAGCGCGCTTTCGCGCATATCGCGCGCCAGGTTTTCGGCGAACCGCAGCGCCGGGCTGAGGAACGCCCGTCCCGCGAAGATGATAAGCAGCGCTGCCAGCAGGAAGACAAGGAGGATCGGATAGAAAAGGCCGAGCGCGGGCTGCGCATAACCGTTAATGTAGCTTCCCGCGATGCCGCCCCAGCCGTTTGCGAAGCGTCCTGTGATTCCGTCGGGGCTGAGAGCTCCGAGCAGCAGGCAGAAGGCCGCCGACAGCGCAAGGAGCTTCCAGAAAGCGCGAAGGAACTCCGGGCGTGCCCGCAAAGGAAGGGCGGCAAGCCCCAGCAGGAGGATGAGCACGGGCGTTATGTAGGCTGTAATGCCGATGCCGCCGAACAGGGGGCGGTTGATCAGGCCGGACACGGCACCTGCGAGATACGGGAAGAACAGCGAGATACCCACCAGCAGGAAGATGAGCAGGACAAGCAGGGCCAGCAGGTCCTGCCATACTTCACGCGGGAGCCCGAGCACGCGGGCACTCTTGCGCTTGCGGCGGCGGCTTTTTCGTGCCATGAGCATAGAGATTATACGATATTAAATTTCCCTGCCGCTTGTGCTGCAGAGTCGCTGATGATGTGTTATAATTTCCAGGCTAGCGGATGGTGAACCTTGATAGCCGCCCGGCGGGCAGCGGGCAAGGGACATCCGTGTTTCCAGGGGGAGTGTCTACTGGAGTGTAAAACCCCAGAGGCCGGATGAACTTGTCGGCTGTAAATGGACTCATTCTGCATTAATACCTGCCGGCGCGTTCCGAGTTGAGGGCGACTCGGCAGAGGGACTCATTCCATCCCAATTCTTGAATGAGTTAATAATCCGGAAGGAGGTTTGGAAAAGTGTTGAGAACGAAAAGGGGTTTCACCCTAATTGAGTTGCTGGTGGTCATTGTTATCATCGGCATCCTCGTGGCCATCGCGCTGCCTAACTTCATCAAGATCAAGATCAAGGCGCGCGAGGCGGAGATCAAACAGAATCTCCATTCAATCCAGCTGGCCATCGAGCGTTACGCTGTTGACACAGGCGGCCAGTACCCGTTTTTCCTGTATGGCGGCGACCCGTACTGGAACATCGGCACCATCAAGTACGTCAACGACTGGGTCGAGATCGGAGGCGGGGGCCGGCATCCGTTTGACCTGTTCAACGTCAATCTCACCTCAGATAACGTTGAGCCGCACACTTACCCCAATGCGGGGCTGAGCCGCGGCAATATGGGCCAGCCGGGTTACGAGTTCGGTGACACTTTGACTTACGAAGGTTACATGCCACAGTATCCGCAGAACCCGTTCCTCACCGACAAGGCCGTCATCATGTACGGCAAGGACTCGCTGAACTTCGGCATCTGGGTCCCCTGGCGCTGCTGCGGCGGCGAGATGGGCCGTAACATGTTCAACCTGGGGTGGGCCGGCGAAGGTCCCAGCCTGATGGCATACGACATCGACGGCGAGGACAACGACTCCATCAAGTTCGAGTTCCCGGGCGAGTTTTACTACCACCCGCGCTATTCCGACGGCGCCTGCAATGCGGATCACTTTACCGCCCAGTACAACACAATCGGCTCTTCGTCTCTGGGGATGAACCATGTGACCCAGGCTCTTGGCGCCAGCGCGCGCCCGGGGAACGTGTGGAGCCATGACGTTGCAGGCTATGACCTGCTGGGCTACGGTGACCCGACCACCGACGGTATGGACATTGACTATCCGGTTCCGGGCAGCTGGTACAAGGACTACGGCAAGCGGACGGGCTACCTGAACAACGTAGACGAGCCGAATCCTTACAACATCGGTGGCGGCCACGATTATGAGCCACGCGTGATACCTGATGGTATCCCTGACTATTACATCATCCACCTGAGTAGCTCGCAGGATGCGAAGCCTCAGGGCGTTCTGTAGTGTTTTAAGGAGGTGAAACCAATGAGTTCTCGAAGGTCAGGTTTTACACTCATTGAGTTGCTGGTGGTCATTGTTATCATCGGCATCCTCGTGGCCATCGCCCTGCCAAACTTCATCAAGGTACGGGAGAAGGCTAAAGAGGCTGAGGTAAAGCAAAATCTTCATGCTATCCAGCTTGCCATCGAGCGTTACGCGGTAGACAACTCGTTTGGCAACTATCCGCCGTACATACTTGGCGGTGACTGGACTGACAGCTTCGTCATCAACGAAGATTATTACTACTACTCCGGACTGGATCAGGTCGACGTGCCAGCGTGGAAGTATGGTGGCGCCACAGCGCCGCCGTTCGCCCCGGAAGGCAACGGCGACTACCTGGTTATGGAAGGCTATATGCCGTCGTACCCGAGCAACCCCTTCATCAAGCGTGGAAATCTGCAGCCTAAGCGGATCATCCACGATATGCACTGGAACCCCAACTACGACGGCACCACGCTCCCGCGCGTGGTCGGTGGTGACGACAACACCAAGATGGTTGAGGTCTTTGGCCCGCCGCCCGTGTTCATCTTCGGCGAGATCGGCATGGCCGGCGACCTGTTCGTGATTCCTCCGTATCCCGACCTGGAGACCCCCAACGGCCTCTGGGAGGGACGCTGGGACAAGGATCCCAACGAGGACGAGTTCCGGGCAATCGGCAGCCGAATGCTGGTGGGCAACTTCTCGTACTTCGCCCGCCTGAACACCCAGTGCTGGGTTCTGCTGAATGGCGCGCACGAGGTGGCTGGCTATACGCTCGCCGCTTACGGCACGCTAAACAACCTGGGCCAGGACGTTTACGACCGCATGGGCGAGTACTTCCCACGCCAGCGTGTGGCAACCTGCGCTCTGGCAAACTACTTCGGTGGCTACGGGTTCCTGCCCTGCCAGACCGACCCTGGCCAGCCGAACACGCGTTACCAGTCGCGCGGCGGTCCTGACACCCAGCCAGACGGTGTCATCATCGTCCTCGACTCCGGCGTGGACAAGAAGAGTATGAACCCCACTGAGGAAGTGGGCTAAGGCTCTAGCTCTTTCCAGACCTTCCACAGGGAATACACAAGCCTCGTCCCCGAAAGGGGACGGGGCTTTGCATTAACACCGGTTTTCTTGTGGGCACGCAGATCCTCGGCTGATGCGCCGCTGCGGAGAGCGCGCTGGCGGGCTAATGGTTCCGTCGGAGCGGCATTATCAGGTGAGCATTATCTTCTTGATGCGCTCCGTCATTTTGAGAGCGTCATCCATAGTGCGCTGCCACATATTCCGGCCGAAGATCAGTCCGGTTGCGCCGGCTGCCATCGCAGCCTCAGCTTTCTGAAGCAGCTCATCGTCGCCCATTCTGCCGCCGCCAGAGACTAAAACGAAAGTCCTGCCCGCAGATTGAACTATCTGCCTGAACGCTTCTTCAGCGCTTATTACGAGCTTGTTGTAGGGCTCAGGGGTGTGCTTATCCTTTTCCGGGTCTATCACCGGGAAGTTGACCTTCACCACGTCCGCGCCGAGCTCCTGGGCTACGCGCGCCGCATAGTCAATGGCGTAGAAGCTATCTCGACCGCCTTTGCGCTCAACGGCTTCGCCCCGGGGATAGGCCCAGACAATCAGCGGCATCCCCAGAAGGTCGCATTCCGAACGGACTTCCGCAAGCTGCGCAATGTCCTCATCCTGCATCGGCGAGCCAACAAACAGCGTATAACCCACCGCATCCGCTCCCAGCCTCACTGCATCCTCAACGGTGGCGGCAAGGGAACTGAACGCCTCGTCGTCCGGCGGGATGCTGGTCTTGCCGTTTATTTTTAGGATGAGCGGGACTTCGCCCGCGTACTGCTCGTGGTATTTCGCCGCCAGGCCGACGTGCAGCGCGATAGCCGAGTAGCCGCCGTCCCTGGCGAGCCGGTACTGGAATGAGGGGAATTTGCTGTCCGGATTGGCGAAGAAGTCCATGGGGCCATGTTCCAGCCCCTGGTCAATCGGCAGCACGAGCATCCTGCCGTTGCCGGGGCCATGCTGGTAAAGCAGCCGGTGCAGGCGGGTGCGCTTTCCCAGGCTCAGGCCCATGTTCTGAAGCGTCGGCGGTTCGTAATACTGCGACATATTCGTTCTCCATTACCGAGGCGTCTTTGCGATGATAGCACAGCCAGCTGCGCAGCGGGCGTGGTCAGTCGTCGCCTGCGCCACTGTCTTCAGAAAACTCCACGATGAATTGCTCGTAGGCGGCGCGCGGGAGCTCCTGAATGAAACGCGAAGGCCGGTTGAAAGCGAGGTAATCCCCGGCGTCGGTGTTCTGCGGGTAGCTCAGGTAAAGGTGGCGCTGCGCCCGCGTTACCGCGACATAAAACAGCCTGCGTTCCTCCTCGAGCTGGGACGGGTCGTTCAGGCACATCCGGTGGGGCAGGTTCCCGTCCGCCATATGGATCACGAAAACGGCACTCCATTCCAGCCCTTTGGCCTGGTGGATGGTGCTCAGGCTTACCCGCCCTTCCTCAGCGGCGTCATCCGCGAACGCCTCGGCGGCGGTGAAGCCCTGGTTCAGCGCGACTTCGGCGAGGAAAGACCTCAGCGAACGGTACTTCCGGGAGTAAATCGCCAGTTGCTCCAGGTCCTCGCGGCGCTCGGCGTAGTTTTCGTAGGTGCGCAGCAGGTGCGAGCTGTAGAAGTCCTCAACAACCTGCCGGATAAGGTCCGCGGGTGCGGCACCTTCTTGCTGCATTGCGTCGAGCTTGCGGAAGAGCTTGGCAAGCGCTTCCAGGGATTTGCGGCCGGCTCCCCGAGCGAGGGCGGGCGCGCCGTCGTTGGTGAACTCCTTGAGCGGCTCGGCTGCGGGCATTAACTTCTCCAAGATGCGCTCGATAGTTTTGGAGCCGACCTGCTCGCACATATCGAGCACGCGGGCGAAGGCAACTTCGTCGCGCGGGTTGGCCAGCACGGAAAGGAACGCCACAACGTCTTTGACGTGCGCCTGCTCGATGAACCTCAAGCCGCCCCGGATTTCGTAGGGTATTCCCGCGCGGCTCAGGGCTAGCTCCAGTTCCAGGGAATTGCGGTGGTTGCGGTAAAGCACGCCGATTTCCGGGAGGGGTATGCCTTCTTCGCGCAGCGACAGCACCTGCTCTGTAACGAACTGCGCCTGCTCCTCGGCGTCGTGGCAGGCCAGGACGCTTGGCCGCTCCGCGGGCGGGCGCACGGCGCGCAGCAGCTTGCGGAACTCCTCGGGGACTCCGCGCATTATCTCGTTCGCCAGCTCCAGGATCTGCGGCGTGCTGCGGTAGTTGGTTTCCAGCTTGAATATCTTCGCGTCCGGGTAGTCGCTGGCGAAGTTGCGGATGTTTTCGAAGCTCGCGCCGCGAAACGCGTAGATGCTCTGGGCGTCGTCGCCCACGACGAATACCCGCCCGTTTACCGCCGAGAGCGCCTTTATCGTCCGTGCCTGCACCAGGTTAGTGTCCTGGTACTCGTCCACGAGGACGTGCTGGAAGCGCCCCGAGATGGCCTGTGCGGCGTCGGGATGCTCGGTCAGCACGCGCAGGAAGCAGGTCAAAAGGTCGTCAAAGTCCATCAGGTTTCGCTTGAGCTTCCGCTCGATGTAGGCGGTGATGACGCGGCCTATCTCGTCAATGACGCGGGCGAACTGGGGGAATCGGTAGACCATCAGCTCGTCCAGGCTCTGGCCGGTATTGACGGAAAGGCTGTGCATCTTAAGGAGAAGGCGCGCCGAGGGAAATAGCTTTTGCGTGAAGTCCACCGGCTCTTCCTTGCGCACGACTTTCATCAACTGGCGCGCGTCCTGCTCGTCGATGATGGTGAAGTCGCGGCTGTAGCCGATAAGGTCGGCGTACTTGCGCAGGAAGACGTGGCCGATGTGGTGGAAGGTGCCGCCGACGATGCGCTTCCGGGGCACGTTAGTGAGGTCTTCCACGCGGCGCAGCATCATCCGCGCTGCCTTGTTGGTGAAGGTCGCCAGCAGGATGCTGCCAGGCTTCACGCCCTGGGCAAGCAGGTATGCCACGCGGTAGGTGATAACGCGCGTCTTGCCGGAACCTGCGCCGGCAAGCACCAGCACGCGGGGCTCGTCAGTGGTCACGGCGGCGAGCTGCTGGTCGTTGAGCGCGCCTTCGAGAATGTTGAGCTGCGCGCGTTTGGCTACTTCAGCCTGCGGGCGTTTTGCCTTCAGCACAAGGGGCCTGGGGCGGTTTTCCTTCTCGCGCGGCACGGGTGCATATCATACCCGATGGCGGAGCATAGGCGGCGAATTGGGAGTGTAAGGAAGCCTACGGCGTCGAAAGCGTGGTTGTCTTGCCTGAGCAAGTCTTCGCGTGATGCTACGGAGCGAGCGAGTCCTGAAATGGCCGACCTCTAGCGGCGGTTAGCGGTACGCCACATCGCGATGGCGGATACGCGTTATGCGGATGATGCGGCGTTCGTCGTCTATCTCATAGATCGCGCGGAAATCGCCCACTCTTATGCGCCAAAGGCTCTTTCCCAGGCGTAGCTTCTTCGCTCCCCTCGGTCGAGGCTCGTTGCGCAAAGCCCTGATACTGCTCAGGACACGCCCGGCATCCCTCTTCGGAAGGCCTTTTAGTTCCTTGAGCGCGGACGATTTAAGGCGCACTTCGTAGGCATCCATCGCTCGCTAGCGCGCCTTGACCTTGTTGCGCTTTCGCACTTGGCCGAGTTCTTTCTCCGTTTCGTCAAGCGAAACCGTCGGCTCATTCTCTCGCTCCAGGCAGGTCAGGTAGTCGTAGAAGTCCTCCCAGACTTCGCCATACTTTTCGAGGTCGATTATGACCGCGGTCTTCTTGCCCTTCTCGTCAACGATGAATCTGATTCCATCCATAGACATACGGTTAGATTGTACCCTGAGAGGTCACGCTGCCAAAGCTTTCGAGGCAGGGCTCTACGGCTTCCTTGAGATTCGCCTGAGCTTCCTCGATGGACTTGCCCTGGCTCACCACGCCAAGCTCCACGCAATGAGCTACGTACCATTTGCCCTCATTATTGATTACCGCAGTGAATCTCCGAGACATATCGGCACAACTCCTCATACCCATTATACCCCGGAAGGTTGCTACGGCGCGGAGAAGAGTTCCTCTCCGTCGCCATCGAGGAATTTCAAGGCCGGAGAGCCGTCTGCTTCCAGGTAAAGGCCTGCGCGAATCTCCCTGTTGGAGTCGGCAAGAGCCAGGAAGGCAGAGCCGTCAGGCAGCACCGCGGTATCCACGCGCACATCCCCGCTGGAGTCGAGGAGCGACAGCGACGGAGAGCCATCTGCCAGCACCACAACACCTGCGCGCTTCTTTCCGTTAGGGCCAGAGAGCCACAGGCTAAGAGAGTCGTCCGCCCCCATTCCAAGGGCTGCGCGTTCGTTTCCCTCATCGTCAACGACCACGAATCTACTGGCGACAACCTTGTTGGGAACATCCGCTTGCGCCCTGGCCGGCGAGGACGCCTTGATACATGCGCCGAGCCAGACGGTTGAGAGCACCAGAACGACCGCCCAGATTCTCCAGAAATATCCACGCATCATCTTTTCTCTCCCTTGAGATAAGGTAGCCGCCAAGATAGCAGAAGTTTACATTGAAGTCATCTCCACGGAATCACGGGCGAGACGCCCGCGCTACCAGCTAAGATTGCCAAACGCGCGTGGCGATTTTTCGTGCTTCGGCGCAACGGGTATGATGGTATAATTTCGTTTCGCAGACGGGGAGGTAGCTCAGCTGGATAGAGCGCTGGTCTGTGGAACCAGAGGTCGAGGGTTCGACTCCCTCCCTCCCTACTTGCGAATTGGCGGCTTGAAATGGCACAGGAGAGGATAAAACCGCGCAATCTGAGGGGGTTTCAGGACTTCCTGCCCGCAGCCGCGCAAGCACGCCAGCGCATCGTGGACACCTTCCGGAAGGCGTTTGAGCTATACGGCTTCGCACCTCTGGAGACGCCCGCGCTGGAGACTGAAGAAGTGCTGCTCTCGGATATGGGGGTGGACGCCAACAAGCAAATCTACCGGTTCAGTGACCTGGAGAACGTAAGAGTCGGGCTGCGCTACGATTTCACGGTTTCGCTTGCCCGCACGGTGGCGGCGAACCTGAACCGCATCAGCCTGCCGTTCAAGCGATACCAGGTCGGGCCGGTGTGGCGTTACGACAAGCCCAAGCGGGGGCGATACCGCGAGTTCACGCAGATAGACCTCGACATCATCGGCGTCGCGCCCTACGAGCCGGAAGTTGAAATGGTCGCTGCGGTGGGCCGGGGCCTGAAAGATCTCGGCGCTGAAAACTACATCTTCCGCGTCAACGACCGGCGCTATCTGGGCGACTTGCTGGAGCGCCTGGGAGTGGCGCCGGAGAAAGGGAAAGACGTCTTCCGCGTGCTGGACAAGCTGCAAAAGCAGGGCGAGAAGAAGGTGCGCGACGAGCTGACGGGAAAGCTGCTGTTGCAGGATTTCGCGTCGGCGCTGGAGTTCGAGCGGATGCAGGAAGTGGCGATTCCCGAAGGGGCAGCAGACGGGCTGCTTGCCGCAATTAAGGATACGTCCGGGCTGCGCGAATACCTCGGCGGATTCCTTGCGCGAATAGGGCAGGAGGGCGTGGGCGGGGATAATCTCGTCGCTGATCCTTCGCTTACGCGCGGCCTTGACTACTACACGGGTTTCGTTTGCGAAGTGGACATCAAAGGCGCGGAAGCGCTGGGAAGCGTCGGCGGCGGCGGGCGCTACGACGACCTGCTGGGCAGATATTCGGCGACTCCGCTTACGGGAGTGGGGATGTCGGTCGGGCTGGACAGGCTGGCGGATGCGCTTGCCGCCACAGGAATCCTCGAAGCGGATGCCGGGCAGTCCAGCGCGCGAGTGTTCGTGGCGGTGTTCGATGATTCGCTGCGCGCTGAATGCGCGACTATTGCCCGAACACTCCGTGAAGCGGGCGTGCCCACCGAAATGTGGCTTGCCGGCGGCAACCGCAACGGGCGAACGCTTTCCAAGCAGTTCAAATACGCCGACAAAGTGGGAATACCGCTGGCAGTCGTCGCGGGCGAGGACGAGCTGGCAAAAGACCCGCCGCGAGTGCAGCTAAAGGACCTGCGAACGGGCTACGGCCAGGAGGGGAAGCAAAACGAAATCCCGCGCGACGAGCTGGTTGCGCGGGCAAAGGAGCTGCTGGGCTGGAAGTAAGCCGGATGCAGCCTGCCATGCGCGTTACTCACTACAGCGGAAAGGAAGGCACAGCGTGAAAGTCCTGGTGACCGGCGGCGCGGGTTTCATCGGCAGCCACCTTGCCGACGCGCTGCTGGCGAACAAGCACGCTGTAACGGTCGTGGACGACCTCTCCACCGGCCGGCGCGAGTTCGTGCCCGGCGGCGCGGAGTTCATCGAAGCCGACATCACCACGCTGAAGTTTGTGGACATCACGCAAAGGATTGCGCCTGACGTGGTTTGCCATCTTGCGGCGCAGATAAGCGTCTCCGAGAGCGCACGTAACCCGCAAGGCGACGCGGAGATGAACATCTGCGGCAGCCTGAACGTGCTTTCGGCGGCGCAGCGCGCGGGAGTGAAGCGGTTCATTAACATATCCAGCGGGGCGGTTTACTCACCGCTCGCGACTCTGCCATACAGAGAGTCCGCGGTTGCGGCGCCGCTGTCACCTTACGGAGTCGCCAAGCTCGCGGTGGAGCATTACTGCCAGTACTTCGCCCAGTTTCGCGGGCTGCCGACGGTGACGGTTCGGCTGGGCAACGTTTTCGGGCCGCGCCAGAACCCATTGGGGGAGGCGGGCGTCATCGCGATATTCCTCCAGCGGATGCTGGGCGGAGAGCCGGTGGAGGTTCACGGCAGCGGCGCACAGGCCAAGGATTACATTTACGTGTCGGACGTGGTGGACGCGCTGGTGTGTCTGCTTGATGCCAAGCTGCCCGAAGCCAAGGATATGACAGGCCGCTGCTACAACATCGGCACGGGTGTGCCGCGCTCGGTCAATGAGATATTTACGCTTCTGGCCGGCATAGCGAGCTACCGGCTGGCTCCGGTTCCGGGGCCGGCACGCCCGGCAGACCAGAGGCTGGTCACGCTCGACTGCGGCAGGGCACGCAAGGTGCTTGGCTGGAAGCCACAGGTCAAATGGGAAGAAGGCCTGCGCTGGACGCACGAGTGGTTCGCCGCCAACCGGAGCATGTTCGCCAACTAGCCCATACCGAACATCTTCCCAAACGGCAGCTTGCCTTTCTTTAAGTGCTTCATCATCTTCTGCATTTCCTTGAACTGGCGCATGAAGCGATTAATGTCCTGAACCGTGTTGCCGCTCCCCATTGCGATGCGCCTGCGCCGTCCGGCATTTAGCACGCCCGGATCGCGGCGCTCCTGGGGCGTCATTGAGCGGACGATAGCTTTGACCCGCACGAGTTCCCTTTCGCCCAGCGCTATCTGCTCGTCGTTGAGCTTGAAGCCGGGCAGGAGCTTGAGCATCTGCGAAAGCGGCCCCATCTTCTGGGTCTGCTCCATCACGTTCATAAAGTCCTCGAGCGTGAAGCGCTCTTTCGCCAGCCGATGGGCGATGGCTTCGGCGTCTTTTTCCTCAATGCTTTCCTCGACTTTCTCGATGAGCGTCACGACATCGCCCATCCCAAGTATGCGGCCGGCCCACCTTTCAGGGAAGAAAGGCTCTATTTCATCGGGCTTTTCGCCTGTGCCGACGAAGCGGATGGGCACGCCGACGGTTTCGCGGATGGAAAGCGCCGCGCCGCCGCGGGTGTCGCTGTCAAACTTGGAGAGGATGATGCCGGTGAGCGCGACCTTATCGTTGAAGGCTCGCGCGATGTTCACCGCTTCCTGGCCGGTCATTGCGTCGGCGACGAGGAACACTTCCACCGGCTCCACAAGCTGCCGGACGGCTGTGAGCTCGTCCATCAGCTCGGTGTCAATCTGTAAGCGTCCCGCGGTGTCGAGCAGCACGGGCGAGAATCCCTCTTTGCGAGCGTTTATCAGCGCTTCGCGGGCCAGCTCCACCGGCGTGGTTGCAGTCCCCGAATAAGCGGCGACGCCGATCTGTTCTGCGATGATGGACACCTGCTCCACCGCCGCGGGCCGCTTCAGGTCCAGCGCGACGAGCAGTGGCTTCTGGCCTTCGCCTTTGAACCGAAGCGCCAGCTTGCCCGCGGTTGTCGTCTTGCCCGAGCCCTGCAGGCCCACCAGCATCATCGGCGAGAAGCGCCCGGCGTAAGATGTTGCCGCGAGCTGCGCCGCTTCTTCGCCGCCGAGGACACCGACCATCTCCTCGTGGACGAGCTTGATTATTGTCTGTGCCGGAGTCAGGGCGCGCCCCACTGTTTCACCGGCGAGCCTGTCTTTGAGCCGCGCGACGAAACCGCGAGCGACCTTGAGGTTCACGTCCGCTTCGAGCAGCGCGATGCGGATTTCGCGCAGGCCGCTATCGATTTCGGCGGCGTTCAGCCGCGCGCGGCTGCGGAATCCCCCGAGTATCTTTTGCAGCCGGCCTGACAGTGCATTGAACATTGGCGGTAATTCTAGCAGAGGCGCGCGGAGGGAGCCGAATGGCCATAATTTTTCGCTGCTGGCTGCAGGGGCATCGCGTGCCATGCCCGTTTAGAAACACTGCGGGGCGCTTATCCTCGGCGCACGCCGCCGCTGTTTGAGGTTGTATCCCACTTCTGCTAGAATACGCGCTTGCGGAGGTTAATGTGAGTTACGTAATCGCGGTGGTGCTTCTGCTCATCATAGCGGGCATCAGTGTCGGAATGATTGTTATGACCCTGTCGCTCAATACCAAGAGCGAGGGCCTCGGCGCGGCCATTACCGGCAGCGCGGGCGATTCATACCGTGGAGCCGTAGGGGTCGAGGAGAAGAAGCGGCAACTCCTGTCGCGCCTGGGATACTCATTCCTTATCATCACGTTCCTCTTCTCGCTCATCTACCGCAACCTGTTCGGTTAAGCCGCGCAATCCCCCAGGCTCCGCGGGAAAGCCAGATGACGCACAGCCGCACAACAGCATCCCAGCGAATTATTTTAGCTTCCCAGCGACCTGAGGCGAGAAGACTCCGAAAACCGGACCCGCCTCCGAAATGAGCATACCCTCGAAGAACTTCGGACTGCTGGTGCTCGTGAGCCTGGCGTTTCTCGTTATGGGAAATTGGGAACCGCTCGGTTACCGCTTCTTCTATGCGGGAATAGCCTTGCTGCTTCTGCTTCTAGCGCTGGATTACGCCGTCACGCGCCGTGAGCGAACGCCGCACATTACGCGCGATACGCCCGACATCTGGGCTGTGGACTATCCGGGGAGCTACATCGTCTCCGTGCGCAACTCGGTCGGGCGGCGGATAACCGGCGTGTTTGAGGAGCATTCGTTCAGTTATTTCCGCAAGGAGCTGCCTCAGGGAAGATTCGCGCTGGACAAGGGCGAGACTAAGCGGTTCACCGTCCGCTTCACACCGCCCGTCCGCGGACGCATCTCGCCGGGACCGGTCTTGCTGCGCTACACGAGCCGGCTGGGATTCTGGTTTATTGCGCGCCGTTACGGCCTGAAAGACGAGATAAAGGTCTATCCGCACATCTCCGACTATCTTGCACTCGATCCGTTCCTGCACCGGCAGCGCGCATATACGCGCGGGCAGCACGCGATAAGGATGCTCGGTGAGGGAACCGAGTTTGACAGCCTGCGGGACTACCAGCCGGGAGACGACTACGCCAAGGTGAACTGGAAGGCGACGGCACGCACGAACCGGCCAATCGTTTCGCAGTACCGAGCGGAGCGTGACCGGGAGGTAGTCACCGTGCTTGACGGCGGAAGGCTGATGTTCGCCGGCATCAACGGCAAGTCGCGCTTCGACCGCTATCTGGACGCCGTGGCGCAGCTAAGCTACGCCCTGCGCCTGGAGAACGACCGGCTGGGGCTGCTGCTGTTTGACCAGGAGGTGCGATTCTACCGGCAACCGACACGGCAGCCGGACGTGCTGGCAGACCTGTTTCCATTTTACCCCCAGCATGTCGAAAGCGACTTTATGGGAATGTACGGCTTTTTAAACAAGCGCCACCCGAAGCGGGCCGTCGTTTTTGTGTTCACCGAGCTTACGGATGGGATTACGGGGCAGCGGGCGTTTGCCGCGCTGGCGTCGCTGGCCCGGCGGCACCGGGTGGTGGTTATCATCCTGGACGAGCCCAGGCTCTACGAGACCGCCGTTGCTCCGGTCGCCAGCGAGGAGCGATTTTTCCTGCACGCGGCTGCGGTTTCGCATTTGAGGGACAAGAAGTCCCTATGCGAGAGGTTGCGCAGGACCAATATTGACGTAATCCGCAGCTATGCCGACAAGCTGAACGCGGATGTCATCAACAAGTATCTGGAGCTTAAAGCCCGCAGCCTGGCCTGAAGGAGACTGTTTCCCGCTCGGAAGCTGCCCGGCGGCAAATCGGAGGGAAACCACCAGGCCATCGTTGCACGGGCCGGGCCGCTGGAAGGTGTTGAAGCCGTGTCCACAGCGGGTCTGCGCAAGCATCCCGGCGGCCCCAAGGCAGGTTGCGTTCCTTGTGGTGGAGTTCCGGGTTTAGCAAGGTGGGCGTGCGGGTATAATACAGCACGGATTCTGCGCGTGCGTTCGTGCGTGTTTCCTTGACAGCCCGAACGCAAGTGCAGGATAATAATCAGGTTGTGTTCAATCTGGAGGGAAAGATGTCGCTACCCAGAGCCTCTAGGGTCGCCCTGGCGATAATGCTGCTCGTCGCCGCTCTCGCGTACGGATGCGGAGGCGATGATGACGGAACTACGCCGGGCCCAGCTTCGCCCGATAACCAGGGCACTAATGTGGCCAAGATATACCAGGTCCTCCCCGGGGTCACAGTGTATGGCGTCGACCACACTTACCGAACTCACGACTTCACTGACGATTCGAAGGATTGGGACCCGGTGTTCGATCTGATATCGCAAGCGCAGACCAGCCTGGATATTGCGGTTATGCGGATTAATCGTCAGGCCTTTGTGGACGCGCTTCTGGACAGGTCGGTCACGACGCACATCCGAATTATAACGGAGAAGGCGTATTACGAAGATCCGCTGTACCGGCCGTTCTATCAGCAGCTCCTGAATCCTCTGCGCAATAACGGCAACATTGAGATCCTCACCGACAACGACGGCAGCCCGAGGCTGATGCACTCGCGCTTCATGATAATCGACCACGCGAAGGTCGCCCTGGGCAGCTACAACTTCAGCGTGGAGGGCAGCGAGCGCACGATGGGAGACGTGGTTGTGATAAACGACGTGCGAATTGCTGAAGCGTTCGAGGATCAGTTCACCCAGATGTTCGTTGAGGGCAAGTTTGGCGCCAACAAGCGTGACTCGATTCAGCACGCTTACTCCGTGGGCGGAGGGGTCGCGCAGGTCGAAGTTTACTTCGGGCCGACTGATAACCCGCGCGATATCCTGATTACTGAGATTGAGGCCTCGCAGTACGCTATCGGAGCAATACAGCAGTTCTCAGATGTGACGCTGGCGAACTATATATACCAGTGGTTGATGGGCGGCGCCGGCATGGGAACGGCTGAGGATCGTGCCTTGTTTTTGACGATTAACGACATCGGCGTGTACGGCGATGAATATGAGAACGCCATATACGACGGGCTGGTCGCAGGCATGGCAGGCGGCTCTGGCGGGGAAGGCGGCTATCCCGCCGGATTCATCGTAAACCAACCGCCTGACAGCATCTGGGCGAGCGTGGGTGCGCACCTCAACCACAAGTATATGTACACCGACCACGCTGCTACCGGTGGCCTGCCTTCCGTCATAATTAGCACAGGCAACTGGACGACGCAGGGCTTCGATCTCAATGACGAGGTTATGGTGATATTGCGGGGGACGACACTGACTTCGAAATATCACTACGCCTACTGGTTCCAGGTGGCTCATATGGGCTCCGACTTCATTACGCGTGATGTGCGAGAAGACGCGCAGATATCCCTGATGTACCCGTTCGTCACCAATATGGAGGCGGAGGATCCCCGCATACCTCGAGATCCGGCGCTTGCTGACCTGAGCTGTGGCTTGATCCATGGCCAGGTCACGAACTTCAAGCGCGAGTTTACCTACCAGGACTCCGACGGCAATCTGCAAACGATGCAGATTGACCTGCAGTGGGAGATAACGGGAGAGTACTATTTCGGCGGTAATATCACAGGATACGTGAACCCGCTGTTCGACGAGAATTCCTTGACGAACCCGGACAACAACTACATACTCGTGGTACCAGCGGGCCGGATCCAGGTATTGGCGGTTGTGACCGACCCAGACGGCTCGCCCCTTGATATGTTCACCCCGGACGCCGAGATTGTCGACATTGGGCCTGGCGGCGTGCGGAAAGTGGACTTCAGCGTGTCCGGCGTACAGATTGCCGACGGCGGAACCGGCAGTGGCGGCGGAGCTTAACGGGATACGGTAGGTCTTCCGAAAAATAGGATTTGTGGTGGAACTATGAAACGATTAGTAATTACGGCGGCTGCGTTGATTATTCTCGCCCTCGCGCTGGGCCTTACCGCGTGTGGCGGTGGCGGCGAAACCCCTCCCGGCCAGCCGGGGGGAGGCTCGGAAGGCTTCTCACCCATCCCGCCGTTCGGCGGGCCAACCGGGGGCGACCCGGAAGAGAGGACTCTCTACAGCACGGGCAACTTCACGCTTCCCGGGGGCGCCCAGTTCGCTGACCTGCGCGGTGTCGCGGTCGGCAAGCGCTATGTGTATGTAGCCGATATGACCGCGCTTTATTGCTTTGACCTGCTGGGTAATCTGGTCAATATAGCTGTTGGCGCTAGCGCGGGCTGGGATACTATTCAGGATGTGGCTGTGCTTCCACCCGACCCGTTCCCCGAGGACGGCGATGACACGGAATATCCTTTCCCGGACTATCCGGTTATTGCAGTTAACCAATTTGATACCGGCCAGTGGGGTGGCATCGCGGTCATTTACGCTCCCAACCTGGATGACCAGGTAACCGTTGAGGACAGGGCAACACCGGACGGGCTAAAGTTCTACCCGCTGCCAAGGGTGCAGGATTTCTTCGCCTTCACAGTGTGGCCGGCTACGCCTATTCACCCCCCTGAGCCTCCAGCGTGCTACCTGGACCTCATGCGCACCCACGGCATGGATGTAACGCGCGAGGGCACCATTGTAATCATCCTGGATATCGACAATACCTGCACCAATGTTTCTCCAGATTATCCCCAGGCAATGGTATTCTTTGATCCTCAGGACGGCTATTTAATCGCCCCGAGGCTGGGTTCAACCATACTGCTGGGTGAGGATGACGACGAAGCGCCCAGGACGATTGACGCCCCCTTCTTCTGGTCCGGATACGGCGATGCCACCGGCAGTTGCAGCCACCTGGCTATCGGTAACAAGTATCCGCAGAGCAGGGTCGGCCCCCAGAGGCTTTATGTGCTCGACTATATAATGGAGACCGACTTCGTAGGCTTCAGCAGCATCACGGTGGATATGACCGAGGTCCCGTTTAACTACACGGTGCGTGGCCTGATGGACAACGCGTATGGGTATTCGCCTATCATTGGCCTGCCCGCAGGCGCGCTCCCCGGGAGCTTCTCCTGGAGCCCGCCGTATAACCCCGATGGCGGGCTTGAGGACGCGGATCTTACCCAGGGCGGCCCTTCAGGGATGGGTGTTGACCCGCGGACGGACGAGCTTTACGTGTGCGACCCGGGGAACCGCCGGGTCCAGGTATTCAATACTGAAGGTTACTATGTCAAGCAGATTGGTGACGGCATCAGGGGCACCGCGGGCAACCACCTGGTTGCCCCCAGCGAGGTTACCATTGGCCTTGATGGAACAGTCTTTATCTGCGACACGTACGGTGGCGAGGATGCAGCCGGGCTGCTCCGCGTATTCCCGTCAGCCCCGGCGCCTTACGATTTCGGGAGCGTCGGCGGATTTGTGTATAACGCGGGCCTGACCCCGCGCGTCGGAATGGCGGGCGCGCTGGTATCCATTATGAATGCAAACGGGCCAATTGACAGCGTCGAAACCAACATCAACGGAGAATACCGGTTTGAAGACCTGCCTTTAGGGATGTACCATCTGGTTGCCACGAAGACCAACTTCAGCACCGACCACACGAGCCTTGAGCTGATTAACGACGAAACCGTGATGGTCAGCTTCAACCTGTATCCGCGCGAGCCTCATACCATCGGCAACTACGTCGGCGCGGTCTACGATGATGTTACCCGCCTGCCAATCCCGGAGGTTACCGTGCGCATCCTGCCGACATCGATGACCACCATTACCGACCAGTACGGCAAGTTCAACTTCGACGACATTCTCGCCGGGGATTACCAGGCCGAATTCACGCACGAGTACTACGCTACAGTGACCAAGGACGTTCACATCGTTGCCGGCCAGACAACAAACGACTATACGGTCTATATGGTTCCGATACCGCCTGATTAAGCGACCGGATTGAACCTGCTAGAATCAGCCCTGCAGCCTTTAAGGTTGTGGGGCTTTTTCTATGCGCCTGTCTGTAATCGTACCCAACTTTAACGGTGAGGAGCTGCTCCCGTCTCTGCTGGGGAGCCTCCAGAGCAGCCTTTCGGCGGCGCAGTATGAATGGGAGATTATCGTTGCGGATGACGCTTCGACCGATGGCAGCCGCACCCTGGTCGCAGAGCGCTTTCCCCGCGTGCGCCTGGTCGTCGGTGATCAGAACCTGGGCTACGGCGGCAACTGCAACCGGGGGGCGGCGGCGGCATCGGGAGAGTATCTGGCTTTCGTCAACTCCGACATCTCTCTGGACGGCGACGTGTTCGAACCGCTGGTGGAAAAGCTGGAGGGGTCGAGCGGCGTATTCGCACTGATGCCGCTCGTATTCGCCGAAGCCCTGAGGCGGGTCGAGAACCTTCAGGAAATGTGGATATCGCGCGGCTTGCCGTGGCTCAGGCCGGTGCAGGATATCATCGTTGAGGACTGGCAGGAAGCGGCGGGCATATTGGGTGACAGGCTCAGAACCGCGCCGCTGTGCGGGGCGTTTTTTGTCTGCCGGCGGGAGCATTTCAACGAACTGGGCGGCTTTGAACCGGCGTTCGGGCGCGCATACTGGGAGGATGTGGACCTGGGCTACAGGGCGCGCCGGATGGGGCTGGCGACCGTGATCTGCACGGACGCGGTGGTCAAGCATGCGCATTCACAAACGCTCAATCGCGTGCTGGGAGACCGCGGCAAGAGGAGGAGCCTGTTGCGCAACCAGGCGCTGTTTCTACGGCGGAACCTGGATTTGCTCCGGCCCGTCCCGTGGTATCGGTTGTATCTTCTGTTGCGGATACCGCAGAGGATGCTGTCCGGCGACTGGGGCACAATACCGCATTATCTTTCCATGGCTTTCGGTGCCGCTCCGCAGTAACGTGTGCTAGAATAGGCCCACTAAGCTAGGAGGTGCAATCCCATGTCCGACGTTGTGATACTTGACGCCACTCGAACGGCGATAGGCAAGTACGGCGGAACACTGAAGGATATCCCTGCGGTAGACCTTGGTGCCCACTGTATCAAGACGCTCGTTGAGCGGAATAATCTCCCCACCAACGAGATTGACGATGTGATTATGGGTATGGTTGTCCAGGCCGGAGCCGGGCAGATCCCGTCTCGCCAGTGCGCCATCAGAGCGGGGCTTCCGGTTGAGGTACCGTCGTTTACGGTTAACAAAGTGTGCGCGTCCGGGATGCGGTCAATTACGCTGGCGGATATGCTGATAAGGGGCGGCCAGGCCGAGCTTGTCATCGCCGGCGGAATCGAATCCATGAGCCAGGTGCCTTACGCGTCCTTCAACATGCGCTGGGGCAAGCGCATGGGCGATGAGAACGTGGCTGATCTGATGATTCACGACGGCCTGTGGTGCGCGTTCGACGACGTGCATATGGGGCTCCACGGGGACTCGACCGCGAAAAAGTACGGCCTTTCCCGCGAGGAGCAGGACGAGTACGCTTGCCGGAGCCAGAATCTGGCCGAGGCTGCGATTACCGAAGGCCGCCTGGCCGAGGAGATTACGCCGTTCCCGGTGCCGCAGCGCAAGAAAGACCCGATAATGTTTGAGCAGGACGAGTTCCCGCGCTTCGGAACCACGGTCGAGAGCCTGGCAAAGCTGCGGCCGGCTTTCGCCAAGGACGGGACCATCACCGCAGGCAACGCGCCCGGAGTAAACGACGCGGGCGGTGCGGTCATCGTCTGCACCCGCGAGAAGGCGGACAAGCTGGGCATCAAGCCGCTGGCGACAATCGTTGATTACGCTTACGCAGCACTGAAGCCCAGCGAGTTTCCGATAGCACCCGCAGTGTCCACAAAGAAGCTCCTGGACAAGACCGGCATGGCGCTTGACCAAATAGACCTGCTGGAATTCAACGAGGCGTTCGCCGCGGTGGCGCTTGCCTGCGGCAAGGAGCTGAACTGGGATATAGAGAAGGTGAACGTCAACGGCGGCGCCATCGCGCTGGGCCATCCCATCGGTATGAGCGGCGCGCGGATAACAATGACGCTTGCCTACGAGCTTCGCCGGCGCGGGGGCGGCTACGGAATCGCCGCAATCTGCTCAGGCTCGGGGCAGGGAGATTCAATCCTGCTTAAGGTCGAGGGCTAGCCCGCTGCGGCAGGTGCCGCCCAAGGAACTGGAACCAGTTTTCGCCGAGGACTCCGGCCACCAGCCCGGCGCTGTGGCCCCGGCGCTGCAACTCCGCGCCCAGCTCTGGCAGATCGGCGATAGTGTTCAGCCCTTCGGGAGTATTGTTTGCGGTTAGCCCGCCGTCGAAATCCGACCCTATGCCCACGCCGCCGCTGCCCAGGCTGCCTATCAGGTATTCGATGTGTTCGGCCACGCGCGGCAGAGGTGTCTGCGGGCCCCCACTCCGCCACGAGCTGTCCAGGAACCCGTTGTAGAGCAGCGTGCCCACGACGGCACCACGCTCGTGCAAAAGGTGGAGCTGCTCATCGGTGAGGTTTCGTGTGTTCTCACACAGCGCTGCGGGATTGCTGTGCGTTGCGCAAAGGGGCCCGCTCCACTGCTTGGCTGCGTCGAAAAAGCTCTGCTCGTTGAGGTGAGAGACGTCAAGGATGATTCCAAGCTCGCGCATCTTGTGAAGCAGCAGGGCGCCTTCCTGAGTAAGCCCACCCTGGTGGTTTGCGCCGGCTGCCCACCGGTTTCGCTCGTTCCACGTCAGCGACAGCATCCGCAAGCCCTTTTCGTGAAACATCTGAATCTCGTCGGGCGATTCCAGAAGGTCTGCCCCTTCCATTGCCAGCATAAATCCCCAGACCTCGCCCCCGGCAGCAGCTTTCCCGCGCAGGTCGTGCAGTTCTTCGACGCTTGCCACCTGCATCACGTTCCGGGGGAACTTCTCCGGCAACTCCAGGTAGAACTCCAGCTCGCGCAGCAGCCGCTTCCTCCGCACGGGGCGCGGCGCGTTGTGCTCGGCGAACAGAGTGACGAAGGAGAGCGCCACACCGCCCGCTAACAGGAATGGCAGTGTAACCATGGCCTTTCCCGGTGCTTCAGTAAGTGAGAAGTCGCGCCTGTACTTGTGAACGTGCCAGGCGATGTCCTGATGTGAGTCGACGATGAACGGTCGCGGGCTTTCCACGTCAGAAGTTTAGCACAGTGAAAGGGGACAATCCGGCTGCTCTCTGTCAGCGGCCCGAACCCGCGCAATAAGTCAAAGCGGCAGCGTCGCGGGACGTGCGGCTACTTCTTCAGCCACCGGGCTTCAATCTTCTCTCCCATCTTCCAGAGCTCGTATTCGGCGCTCTTGGCGAGATGCGTTCCCGAGCTGAGATCTATGACCCTGCGGTACAGCTTCTTTGCCTCTTCTTCCTTGCCGTTAATGCAGGTGACGAATCCCAGATTAAAGAGCAAGTCCGGTGTTTCCTTGAGAGCGCACGCTTCGGCTAAAATCTTCTCGGCCTCTTCGAATCTGTGGCTGTTGAACAGCGCGTCGGCGTAATTGACAATCGCTTCGAAGTCATCGTGATTTTCGTCGTATTTGGCTTTCGCCCTTCGAAGCAACTCCCCGCGCGTGCGCGGTGCCAGCACAGTGCTGGCTTTCGCGTCAGAGAACAGCTCAACGTTATTGACCAAGCGGGATACCTCCTAAGACAATCACATTCTACCGCATTTTAGCGGTTCTGGCATCACTTCGACTGGAGAACCAGCCGATAGACCGCCGCGTATTTCAGGGCTTTCTTCACGAATTGCTCATTTTCGCTGTTCGGTATGAGATCTACGAACAGAATCGGGTCGGCGGTTCCCACAAGTCGCAGCCAGCGGTTCAGGTTGCCCGGACCCCCGTTGTAGGCCGAAAGCACAAGATGGTCGCGCCAGTAAGCAGTTTGGAGGCTGGAAAGATACGCGGCACCCAGGTGGATGTTGCGCTCCGGGTCGGTAAGCGCGCGCCCGCGCAGCTCTTCAGGCAGGAAGCGGTTGAAGGAACTCGCCGTGGCCGGCATCAGTTGCATCAGCCCGGCTGCTCCGGCGGACGATGTGGCGTCCGGGTCGAAGTTGCTCTCCTTTTTCATCACAGCGTAGATGAGTGCGGAATCAACGTTGTAGCGATCGGCAGCCGCCTGCACTTCGTGAACGTACAGTGTGGGATACGCGATTGAGAGCACGTAGCCTGTAAGCGATTCATCAAACACGGGGCCGCCCTCCAGAAGCCCGGTTGCCATCCAGCTCGAGGCCTTAATATTCTTCGTAAGTTCAGTGTTGCGCAGGCAGATAGCGGCGAGCAGCGGCGGGAGTTCGCTGTAGTCAGCGACACCTGAGGCCGACAGAGCAAGGTCGTGCAGGAATGCGCCCGCCAGATACTCGGCAGCGTCCTCGTCCTGCAAATAAAACGCTTTGTTGTCCGTTTCGATACGGTCGCGCGTCAGTGCGCCAAGCGCCTTTAGCTCGTAATAGCTGAAGTTTCTGACGCATATGGACTCGCGCTCGCGGGCGGCTGTATCGATGTCCCCCGCTCTGTCCGCGAGTGCAATTCGCCAGAAGCGCGCGACTTCGGGCGCAGACTCTTCGACTGCCGAAACGGTCTCCCGTGCCAGACCGTCGTGGCCGGTCAGCACCGCAAGCGCAATAAGCTCTTCGCACGCTTCAACCCGGTGGTCGCTCGACGTATCAGCAATCACACCTTCAAGCAGCCCGATTGCTTTGGCCTCGTCGAGGTCGGCGGAACGCTCCTTCAGAAGCTGGTAGTGTTCAAAGAGGGCGTCGCTTCGGTGCGGGCCGTCAAGCTTTGCAGCTTTCTCGAAATATCCCCGGGCCGGAAACGTCTGGCCCTGCTTCCACAGCATCCGCGCGAAGTTCAGGTATGAGGCCTGGAGGACGCTGTCGGGCGCAGGCAAGAGGTTTTCAGCCAGCAGCAGTGCTTCGAAATCCTTCTGGCGCTTGGTTTCGGAGTAGAGGAGGGAGAGCGCTTCCATTGCCTGGAAACGAGCTCCTGCTGCACCCTCAGATGAGGATAGCTGCGAAAGCGGCTTTTCCGCGCGCGGCAGCTCCTTGAGCGCTTCGAGAAGCTCCACCCAGGCGTAGAGCAGGTTCTCCCCGTCGCTGCCGGTAAAGTCGCCGGCCAACTCGTCGAGCTTCCCGTCCAGCGCTTCCAGCGCGTCAGCCAGTCCGAGCGCTGTGGAGCGCTTGGTTCCGTAGCGGTCTGGATGCTCCGCGAGGGCTTTCAAGAAGTGCTGGGCGGCCTTCAGTGGCTCTTTATGCGCCATATAGTAGTTCCCCAGGTCCACCAGCGCCTTCGGGTACTCCCAGGAAGTGCTTGCGCCAGCGATGCGGCTTAGGTAATTGGAGAAGAAGCCATCCTGCCCGCCGGCGATTGCCGCCTGGAGCTGGTTAAGGGCGATGCGTGCGGGCAGGCCGGGGGGCGCTTTCGCTGCCAGCTTACTAAGCAGGTAGCGGCCACGCTCCGCTTCGCGTTCGTCGCCTTCGCGGATAAGCGCCCGTGCGTAGTAATACTGCAAGTAGGGCTTGAGTTCGGGCGAAACGCCGTCGCGCCAGGCCATCCAGAAGTAGTCCTTCGCCGCGTTCCAGTCACCGAGCAATGCCTGCTGGTAGCCCACAAAAAACTTCAGGTTCTGGTATGCGGGGTATCCCTGCAACGCCGAAAGCTCGCCCTCGGAGAAGTGGTTGACGATGGTTCCGGTTTCTTCGGCCTCTGCGAGAGCCTGCACCTGGAAGTCGCGCGCCAGTTCCAGCAGGTCGTCGTGTATGCCTGCTGAGCGCGCGAGCAGGTCGGCGCGTCCGAAGTTGCCCTTGAGCGTGAGGACGCGCACCAGTCGAGCCAGGCCCTCGTCCTGCGGGTTTGCTGCCGCCTCTGCGCGCACCTCGCGGTAGGCGGCACCCAGATATCCCTTCTCCAGCTTCTGCTCAAAGCCAAGCGTCAGGGGATAGACTGTGACCGCGTAGTACCACGCTCCCAGGCCTGCCAGGAGCGCTGCGACGATGACCACGGCTATTGCCTTCCGAGACACAAGACGATTGAATGCAGCAGGAGGGCGGACAGTGTTCGCCACGGCGCTAGGAGAGATACTCGCGCTTGACGCGCCGCCCGAGCTTGCAGATTATGTCGTAGTTGACAGAGCCGCAGAAGGTGGCGAACTCGCTTAGCGTAATCTCCTCGTCCCCCTGCGCTCCGATGAGCACGACTTCCTCGCCGACCTGCACCTCCTGTTCATCTTCGGTGTTGATCATCATATAGTCCATGTTCACGACGCCAGCCACTTCGCGGCGCCTGCCACGGAACAGCACCTGCCCGCCGGGGAAGAACTGGTAGGGGATGCCGTCCGCGTAGCCGACAGGGATGGTGGCGATGCACGCATCCTGCGGTGTCTTGTATTTGTGCCCGTAAGATACGCCGGTGTTTGCCGGAAGCGTCCGCACATCCACCACCTGGGTGCTGAAGCGGATGACCGGTTTCACGTCCAGCTTCGGGCCGTGATGCTCCGGCGGGTGGTACCCGATGGCGAGGATGCCGATGCGCGTCATATCCATCCGGCTTTCGGGGAACGCCAGCGCCCCCGTCGAGTTGGCGATGTGCTTAATCGCGCGGACGGCCAGGCGGGACTCGATTTCTTCCGCGCATTCACGGAAGACCCGCGTCTGTTCCGGAATGAGGGGATCGTCCGGACTTGATGTTCCCGCGAGGTGGGAGTAGATGCCCTCGACCGCCACATGCGGGTTCTCCGCGATACGGTCGAGCAGCTTGGTAAGGCTCTCCGGAGTCGTGCCCACGCGATGCATGCCCGTGTCGAGCTTGATGTGCACTCTGGCGACGGTTCCAAGCTCCGCGGCTGCGTCTTCCAGCCGGGGGATGTTCTCTGGCCGGTATACGCCCAGGCTCAGGAAGTGGCGCAGCGCCAGCTTGTAATGCTCCGGCGGCGTGTAACCCATCACCAGGATGTTCCCCATATAGCCCGCCTGCCTGAGCTCCAGCGCCTCGTCAACCACCGCCACGCCCACCATCACGTCGGGGAGCTCGGAGATGGCGGGCAGCAGCCCCACTGCGCCCAAACCGTATGCGTTGGCCTTGATGACCAGGAGAAGCCTGCCCCCAAGCGCATCCTGGATTTTCCCGACATTGCGGCGGTATTCGTTGAGGTCAATCGTTATTCTGGTGTATGAGTGCTGCATCTCGATTACCCTACGCGAAGCGCCGGATAAGCCCGAATCGCCGCATAATCCTATCATAAGCCCTGATAGCATCGCCCGACATCCGGCGGGCTTCATTCTGCCCGGCGAGTTCCCGCGCGAGCTGCGCGGCCCTGGGCTCAGAATAGCCGACCTGCCGGAGTAGCCCCGCCAGCTCTTCCGGGCCAGAGCTTACGTCAATCCCCAGGACAGACTGAATCGCGAGTTTCTGCGCGCTTTGCAGGTGCCCGGCCTGCCGCCAGAGCTCCGCCTGCGCACGAACGCGCTCAAGGGAGGAGGGGAACTCAATCACCGGCTGCTCTATGTCGTGCCCCAGCGGGAACATCTTCGGCAGCAGAAGGATAACCACTCCCAGAAGGGCCAGCAGGACGAGCTGACCCGTCCGCGTCTGGAACAGCAGCGCGGTGGTGCCGGCAGCGGGCTGCGAGTATCCATGAATGGCCTCGTAGAAGGCAAGGCCACCGGTCTTGTGGTGCGAGAGCAGATTAAAGGCGAACACGGCATTGTCCGCCCGGCCGATGTCGCGGTTGGTGAACAGCTCGCTGACGTTTGCTGCAACCCAGGTGCCGCGGCCCGATCGCCCCACGAACAGGAACGGCCGGTCTGTGTCCTTGAAGAAATAGACTTCCTGCGCCGTGGCGAGCGCCCTTTCGTCCTCCGACAGCGGGACTACGGCGTCTAAGGGATGGAATCCCCCGGCCTGAAGCTCGGTGACGCCGCCAAAGTACTTCTCAGGCAGCCCGCCCGTGTGAAGGTGGATGTAGCCGGCCGCATCGATATCCCAGGGAATCTCGTAGCACGCCACGCCAGGCCCAAGCTCGGCGGCTTTCTCATACGCGCCGTGACCGCCGGGTGGCACTTGCGCCTGGGCGTTTTCTGTGTCTTCTGATTCTTCTGCCTCGTTCTTCGCCGGGAAATCCTTGCTGTCCATCGGAGGCAGGTAGACGATAGTATTTCCGCGCTCCTCGGATAGTTTCCAGAGCTCGTCGGAATCGACCCAGTTGTAGGTAACGGAACCCGCGAAGTCATCTCCCACGACCAGCGTAACCTCGCGCGGCAGCACGTCGAGCGGAAGGCCGTAAAAGTCGGCCTTTACGCCGTTGTTTCTCAGAAGCAGGTAAAGCGCGTTCATCCCCAGCGGCGTCCTGGCGGTGGCGGACAGGGGATTCTCCGGTATGTACCTTCCGGGCCGCCACACGGATACGAGCAGGATGGCCAGCACTGCGACTGCGCCGAGCGCGATGAGGACCGTATTCAGACGCCTACTTCTCATCAGGTTCTTCCTCGTTAACCCGTCTCAGCGCGAGTGCGTAATTCCGGGCGTTCTCGTAGTCGGCGCGGTTCACCACCGCTCCGCCGTAGAAGCTGGAGTCGAAGTAGCGCTTGAGCCCGGTGAACTCGCTTACGGGCGCGCCCTCCGTTGCCATCAGTTTCGCCCGCAGCATAACTGTCGGCGTGGTGCTGGCAGCCTGCCCGAACAGGGAAAGCACGGCGGCCTTGAACAGCAGACGCACAGCTTCAGGGAAATCGCCCCGCGCCCCGGTGGTGGCCGCCTGCTCAAACAGCATTGCCGGAGTGAGTTCGTCCGCGTCGCGCCGGCCGGCAGGAGTGCCGCGCCGCTCAAAGAAGCTTTCGCTTATCACGCGCCAGATCAGTATCAGCATTACCGCTGCGGCGATGGCAAGCAGGACGACCATCAGCCACGGCGCGTCTTCGCCGATACGCTGGCCCGTCTCGGAGATTCGGTTCCACATGCTGTCCCAGGCGCGTCTCAGCCATTGCAGCCATTCGGGCACGGGCCGCGATTCGCCCTGGCCCGCGAACTTAAACTCCGGGCGGTTAAGGATGGCTCTGATCTCGGCGCGAAGCTGTGCAGCGCGTGCAGTGTGCTGACCGCTGGATAGGGTTTCGGCTTTAACTGACGTGTCCTGCGCAGCGGTTTCGGTTGCGGTCAGTTCCCGGGAAAACGTTCCTGTGGGCGGCAGCACTAGCGCCAGAGAGGCGGCGAACGCCATTATTAGCAGATAACGCACCTGCATCGCTATCAATAATAGCGCGGCGAGAAGACCAGGTCGAGCCGCTTGCCCTTGCCGCGACGCCGAAGATCCGCAAACGCCCTGGCGGAGAAGCGTTTGAGCAGCACGGAGCCGCGCAGCATATATCCCGTTTCCCTTCCACGCTTTAGCACGCGGCTGGAATCCCAGTTCAGCACACCGCTTGCAAACTCAAGCTGGCCTTTCATCTCCTCGGCGAAGTCGCCAACCGCCTTTTGCCGGCTGCCGTAAAGCGTGAAGTCAACCTGCACGTTGAACGGCGGGAGGTGGTATTGCCTGCGCAGCGCGTCAAGCTCCGCACGGGCCTGGCCTCCGCGCGCCCCCAGGAGCGCCCGGACCGCCTCCGCAAGCGTCCGGGGCGCGAGCACAATCGTTCGCTCGATACGGCCTTCGTAAAGGTGCGCCAGCCGCGACAGCTCGGCGACGACCGAGAGCTCCGGGGTGTCGCCGTCGCCCTTCGGCCAGATGTCCTGCGCCACATATATCAGCGCTTTTGGATGGTAGAAGTGGAGCGGCGTGAGAAGGGTGCTTGTCCCGATGAGGACATCCGTTCGAGACAGGTTGGGTACGCGGATGCTCTCTTTGCGGTTGCTGGTGAGGTAGCCTACGCGCGGAGCAGGATGCCTTCCCAGTTTGCGGAGCTGCTTGCGGACTCGGCGCGCAAGCCCTTCCACGCCGATTATCGTGACACCGAGCTGGCGGGAGCCGCAGGCAGGGCATTCCGCAGCCGATTCGATGTGCCCGCAGCGCGAGCACGCAAGCTCCCTAGACTCTGGAAGGTATGTCAGTGCCCGTCCGCACTGGGGGCACACCACACGCTCGTGGCACCATTCGCAGAAAACCTCGTGTCCCGTGCCGACGGCGTTATTGTATACGAGGGTATGGCTTCCGCCGTGCGCGACGCCGGCGATGGTTTCAACCACCTGGTCAATGCGTTCGCCGGGCGCTCCGCCCAGCGCGATGACTTCGGCGTTCACCGTCATGCGGTTCAGCTCAAGCGGCAGCGGCGTGAGCGGCACAAGCGTAAGCGACGTGCCCGAAAGCGCGCAAATCAGCAGGCAGTCTATGAGCGTGTCGTAGCGGGGGAACTGCTGCGAGCTGTAGACGTCCGCCGTGGGGTCCAGGATGGTCACACCGGCGAAAGGCGCGTGCAGCAGCAGGAAATGGGAAGCGCGCTTGCCGACCACCAGCACCGGCTCGGGCGATTCAAGCCTTGATGCCAGCGCGCGCACTTCCGCCGCCTTCGCGTCCGGGTCGAAAACGCATACGCGCTTGCGCAACCGCACCGGAGTTGCGGCGAGAAGCCTGTCTATGTGCCACTGTGTTGGCAGCAGAAGCAGTTCGTGTCCTGTGATGTTGCCGAGTGATCTCTTGATGTTCGTGGGGGACAGCAGCTCGCGCCAGGGCATGTGCCGCACCGCCAGGGGCACTTCCAGGCCGGTGTGTCGGCGGGCAAGCGCGGTCAGCGCCTGCTCCGCCTGCTGGTTCAGCGCGAAATCGGGGTCGAGCTTTACGCTGAACTCACCTGTGGCGAACAGCGGCTGCTGGCGTGGCGCAGGGAATTCCGGCGATTGCTGCGCCGGTTCCAGACCGACCGTGGCGGTGACCGCCAGCGCGCCGTGCTCTATGAGCGCCAGCAGGTCGGTGAAACCTACGCTGCGCTGTAATTTCTTCGCGAGTGAGGGGGTGAATCGTGTGCGCTCACGGCGAAGGAGAAGCCGCATTGCCTCGAGATCGTCAGCAAGCTCGCGTGGAGGCTTGGCGGTGCCACGAGAAATGAAGAGCGAAGCGCGCCTGGAAACCTGCCCCCACACCGCGTGGGCGAAAATCTCTGCGGGGGAGCACAGCCAGATACGTGCCAGAGCGAGCAGGTGAAGCCCGAAGCTCACTCCGGCGGGCCCGGAGGACGGCGCGCGCGCCATTCCCAGCAGAGGTTTCAGCGTTGGACCGTCACTTGTTGGGTGGGGCTTCAGCTCGGAGATCACGCCCACGGCCAGGCTTTTGCGGAACGGGACAACGACCAGGTCTCCCACGCGAAAGCGCAGACCCTTAGGCACAAGGTAACTAAACGACTGGAAGGCGGGGCTGTGGGTCAGCAGAAAGACTTCGGCCGCCTTCATTGTCCCCTCCAATGGACGCGCTTGCCGGGAGCGCCCGTTAGCCCTGCGTATCCTCTCCGACCTTGAAGAGTTTCGCTTTTATCTCAAACCGCGGAAGCTCGCGTTTATACAGGTCTTCCAGGTACGCGTCCACGTAGCGCTGCACATGCTGGTTCTTGAGCAGCAGCTTGATGTCCTCTTTCACGTCCTCAAAGGGGAACTTTTCTGCTGGCTTCTTGTCGTGGACGTACAAGACGTGGAAGAGGGTGCCCTTGATTACCTGCGAGTGCTGGCCGGGCTCAAGGGCGAAGGCTGCATCTTCGATGGGCGGGGGCAGGCCCTGCCCGCGCTCCATCATCCCCACGTAGCCTGCGCGGCTGCGCAATTCGGAGTCAACGTTGTAGATGCTCGCGAGATCGTTGAAATCCTCGCCACTATCAAGCTTGGCGAGGACTTCGTTTGCGGTTTCAAGCGTATCCACAGAAATGATGGACATCCACACCCGCTCCTCGGGCTGGAACATCCCGATATTCTGATTGTAGAATTTATGGGCGTCATCGTCGGAAATGCTGATGTTCTTCTCCGCAATGAACTTGGCCTCCAGGTGCTTTCGGAACTTGTCGTTAATAACCGTGTACTCGACGAATTTATCCAGCGCGGCGGCGGAGTACAGTTCCGCGAAGCCGTCGTAGATTTCCTGTGACATATTCTCGCTGATGAACTTGGCCTTTTCTTCGGCTGTCGGCGTGAGGCCGAGCTTCTTCGCCTCTTCGTAGACAACCGCCTGTTCCAGAAACGTAACCAGCCCGCTCGCGCCTAGCTGGCGCAGGAAGAATATGCTGAAATCCTCCAGGGAGTAGTTATTGCCGTCATGGGTCGCCAGTACCGTGTTTCCGGCGGCGGCCACCGGAACCACAAGGAATAGAACCAGCAGGACGGTCGCGATGAGAGATTTCTTTAAGCTGTGAGTCATCGTTGCTTCTCCTTATTGTCCAACAGGATGGCAGTTAGATGGGCGATTTCGCCCGCAAGTTCAGTTTTGGCGCGAAGCTCAAGCGGGAGATGCTCGCCTTCGCCGGTGAGAACCGCCGCGCGGATGGATGCGTCGCCGTAAGGAGCCTCGTCGGCTCGAAAGTCCACCGCGATGATAGCGTCAAGGCCCTTGTCCCGGAGTTTTGCCCCGGCGCGATTCGTCGCATCCTCGGTCTCCAGGGATACGCCTATCCTGACGAATTCGCGGCGCTCCCGAAGACCCCACAGGATATCTTCCGTCCGCTGGAGCTCGAGATTCAGCGTCTCGCGCCCACTCTTTTTTATCTTTTGCGCCGCGGGCGCAGGAGCATAGTCGGCGACCGCCGCAAGCATCAGCAGCGCATCGCACCCCTCGATCTTCTCCTCAATCGCTGATTTCATCTCGGCTGCGGTCTTCACGGGCGTGACCTCCGCCGGGACTTCTTCCAGCAGTTCGGGATTGACGCCTGCCCCGCAGACAAGGTCTATGTGCGCGCCCTCCGCGGCCAGTGCGGATGCGCATTTCAGCGCCAGGGCGCCGGTCGAGGCGTTGGAGATGAATCGCACGGGGTCCAGCGGCTCGCGGGTGCCGCCGGCGGTGACGACAACGCGCTTTCCGCCCAGTTGTCCCTCGCGTCCCTGGATTGCCCGAAGGACTGATGAGACGATGCGCCCTGTGGAGGCGAGGCGTCCGCGTCCGGTTTCGCCGCAGGCGAGCCAGCCTTCTTCAGGCTCAATCTCGATGTATCCGAGCTGCAACAGTGCCTGGAGGTTCTCCTGTGTCGCCGGGTTATCATACATCCTGTGGTTCATCGCCGGTGCGACAAGCGCCGGGCCCCGCCACGCAAGCGCTGTAGAGGTCAGCAAATTATCGGCGATGCCGTGCGCGAGCTTGGCTATCGTGTTGGCGGTGGCGGGAGCAACGACAAATGCGTCAGCCTGCTCCGCAAGGCCTATGTGCGCGATGATGTCCTGGGCGCTGGCCGGCGTGCCGACGCCCTGGGGGAACTCGTCGGTCCAGACAGGCCGCCCGGTGAGAGTGGCAAGGGTGAGGGGGCTGATGAAGCGGGTGGCGGCTTCGGTCATCACCACCTGCACAGCCAGCCCGTGTTCATCCAGACGGCGGACGATTTCACACGCCTTATAAGCGGCGATACCGCCGGTGACGCCCAGGAGAACCGTTTTAGCTTTCGTCGCTTTCAGCTTTTGCCTCTGTGTCCAGCGCTTCCAAGGCAGCTTCCGCACCTTCATCAGGCTTCTCTTCGCCCACGCCCAGGACGGGAGCGGTCTTTGCGGGCTCGGGTACGTATCCAAAGCCCGCATCAGCACGCGGGGGCGGCGGCAGATCTTCATCGCCGCGATGGAAGCTCTCCAGGTATTCGAGCAGGTATATCTTGTCCCGGTTCAATTCGCCGCGTGCGATCTCGCCGAGCGCCTGTGAAAGCGGCTTGTGGCCGGCCTGCATTGCCTTTACATCGTCGTCCACCTCGCCTTCCAGAGTCGGGCCAAGCCGCTGCTTGGCAATAATCTGTTTTGCCCTCAGCGATGCAAGCAGGACAAGTTCATACTTGCTGGGTATCTTCGCCAGAAGGTCCTCCAGCAGCGGATACATCAGCGTGTCTTTAGTGTCTATCTTAAATCCTTCGTCCACGTTTCCTCCTATTTCAGGGCATCCAGCAGCTTTTCGATATGCGGAGCTATGAACTTTGTGCGGTTGTTCAGGCTGAGGATGATGCGCTCAGCGCGGCTCACGGTTTCATCCAGGTTTTCGTTGATGAGCGCGAAGTCGAACGTGAGCAGCCTTTGCAGCTCCTTTTGCAGGTATGCCTGGCGCGAGTTTATGGTCTCTTCAGTCTCGGAACCACGGTGCGCCATTCGCTTCCTCAAATCCTCAATGCTGGGCGGAAGCAGCGCAATTGTGGTGAACTGGGGGTATTTCTCCTTTAGGTTAATCGCTCCCCTGGTGTCCAGCTCGAAGATTACGATAATAATCTCGTCACCGTCGGACTCAAGCACTTCCCTGGGCGTGCCGTAGTAATCCTGGTATACCTTCTCCCATTCGAGGAAGTACTTCTCCTCGATGAGCCGCTCAAACTCCTCGGCGGTGGTGAAATGGTAGTGAACCCCTTCCTCTTCGCCCGGCCGCGGCTGGCGCGTCGTCCAGCTAACCGAGAACCTGAACTCAGGGTGCGCCTTCAGGAGCCGGCGGATGATGGTTGACTTGCCGACGCCCGAGCAACCCCCGATGATTACGCCGTTTATCATTTCCCCGCTGGCGCCCCCTCCGGTTCTTTTTCCACTTCCGCTTCGGCGACTGTATTTGGAGCTCCCGGCAGCAGTCCCAGGCGCGTTCTCGCCAGCAGTATAGCCTGCTGGATGAGTTCCTGTTTCACGATATTAGAGAGTTCCGTGCGGCCGTCCGTGGCGACCACGCGGCAGGCAACCCTCAGCGCAAGCGGCGCTTCGTGGAATGTGGCGAATACCGTGTTCGGGCCTTCAATGGGCGCATCTTCGCTGCCGACAATGATAAACTGCGAGCCCGCCGGGAACGGGCTTGCGGGAAGCGGCATCTCGCTGTCGATTAGCAGCGTGTCTTTGCGCTGCATCGCGGCGAAGCGCTCCCTCACCACCGCCCCCCGGTCGCTGGCCGTCGCGCTCTCCTCCAGGAAGAAGGCATACAGTAGTTCCAGGCCCTGGCTGGCTGAAAGCGTGCGGGTCGTGTGGCCGAGAAGATACCACCAGAGCGCGTCAAAGCAGCTCACCAGCGGGGGGAAGTCCAGCTTCTCCAGGTAACGGCTGTGGAAGTCCACGCGCTCCCACGCTTTGGGGTAAACAGCCCTGCCTGCGTCGCGCACGAGCCTGCGGTAGAGATCCGCTAAAGCCCCCTCCTGCGGGAGGATGGTGTACCGGGCAAGCTGGTTTTCGGCGGAGCGGATGATTTCCCTGCTGTCTGTCACCGCCATATCGGAGCCGTGCCCTGTGCGAACGACCGGATACGGCGGATAATACAAATTGTCGGGCAGCGATGCCTTGGCGGCCAGCAGGATGCGGTGCATGAAACCTTCCAGGTTCACGCCGATCCAGTCGATGCGCAGCCGTGGCAGCAGGATGCCGATGCTCGTGTTATAAGCCCTCATTACGCGAACGAATATTATAAGCCAGCCCCCGATGCAAGTAAAGGACGATGAAGTCCCTTTATCAGGTGCACTGACCGGCATCATAGCCTTGCTTCCTCCTGTAAAAAGCCTGTTTTGCAGCGCTCATAACAGGGGAATAGGCCCCTCAGAGCCGTTCACAGACGCGCCAGAAGGTGATAAAATGGATGCCTACAAACGTTTACGAGGTAACCCGGGAAACTAAGGATGGATAATACCGAGCGCATCGAATTTGACGAGAAGATTATCCCCCGCGAAATCGTCGAGGAGATGGAAGAAAGCTACCTCGACTACGCGATGAGCGTCATCGTTGGCCGCGCCATTCCGGACGTCACGGACGGCCTGAAGGCGATTCACCGCCGCATCATCTACGCCATGGCGGACGGCGGTTACACGTCGGACAAGCAGACCAACAAGAGTGCGCGCATCGTGGGCGAGGTGATGGGCAAATACCACCCCCACGGCGAGATGGCAATCTATGACGCACTGGTGAGAATGGCCCAGCCCTGGAACATGCGCTACCCCCTCATCGAGGGCCAGGGCAACTTCGGCTCCAACGACGGCGACGCAGCCGCGGCGATGAGGTATACGGAGGTGCGCCTGCGCCCCATCGCCGAGTATCTCGTGCGAGATATCAAGAAGGACACCACGGAGTTCCTGCCCACGTTCGACGCCAAGACGATGGAGCCGGTGCTTCTCCCCGCGGGGCTGCCCCTGCTTTTAATGAACGGGACAGAAGGCATCGCGGTGGGCGTGGCAACGAGGATTCCGCCGCACAACCTGAGGGAGCTTGGCAGGGCGCTGAAGCACCTGATTGCCAACCCGGACGCGCCAGTGGACGAGCTGATGCAGTTCGTGACGGGCCCGGATTTTCCATCGGGAGGCTTCATCATCGGCGCGGGGGGTATCAAGAGCGCGTATCACACAGGACGCGGCAGCATCGTGGTCCGGGGGCGGGCGGAGATCGAGCAGGACCGGCGCGACCGCTTTCGGATTGTCATTACCGAAGTCCCCTACCAGGTCAACAAGGCGGTTTTGGTCGAGCGCATTGCGGAGCTCGTGACGAGCAAGAAGCTCCAGGGCATCTCGGACATCCGCGACGAATCAGACCGCACCGGCTCGCGTGTGGTAATTGAACTCAAGCGGGACGCGAATCCGCAGGTCATCCTGAACAACCTGTATAAAAGCACGCCTTTGCAAATCACCTACAGCATCATCATGCTCGCGCTTCGAAATGGCGCGCCGCGCGTGATGGGCCTGAAAGACATACTCACCGAGTTCATTGGCTACCGGCAGAATGTTGTGACCAGGCGCACGCGCTTTGAGCTTAAAGTGGCCCAGGAACGCGGGCATATCCTGGAGGGCCTCAAGATTGCGCTCGACCGTTTGGACGAGATTGTGGACGCAATCCGCTCCAGCAAGAACCGCGAGGCGGCGTCGTTCCGCCTGCAGGAGGAGTTCGAGCTGACCGAGGTGCAGGCGAAGGCCATCCTGGATATGCGCCTGGCTCAGCTTACCGGCCTGGAGCGCCAGAAGGTGCTCGACGAGCTGAAGGAGCTGAAGGCCAGGATCAAAGAGCTGAAAGATATTCTGGCTGATCCAAAGAAGGTTGACGAGGTCATCGTTTCCGAGCTCGACGAGGCGATTGAGAAGTTCGGCGACCCGCGGCGCACGGTCATTCTGCGCGACGCTGACGGCGCGGATATCGACGAGGAAGACCTGGTCAAGGACGAGCCGGTTGTAGTCTCGCTGACAGCCAACGGCTACGTAAAGCGCGTCCCGCTGTCAACTTACCGCGTCCAGGGGCGCGGCGGACGCGGCCTTATCGGACAGACGATGAAGACCGACGATGTCGTGCGGGCGATGCTGACCACGAGCACGCTCAACACGATACTGTGCTTCACCGACCGGGGCAACGTGTATTCGCTGCGCGTCTTCCGCATCCCCTCGTTCGAGCGGACGGCGAAGGGCACGCCGATAATCAACCTCATCGGGATCACTGCGGGGGAGACGGTTACCGCCTTGGTGTCGCTTGGGGACTTCTCGCGGCCAGGCCTGTTTATGTGCACCCGCCTGGGTGTCGTCAAGAAGGTGGAGCTCGCGGCATTCGCGTCTCTTCGCGTGACCGGCAAGCGTGCCATCCACCTGGACGACGGGGACTCCCTGGACTTTGTGAAGCCAACCACAGGCGATGACGAGATCATCATCTGTACCCGAAAGGGGCTGGCCGTGCGCTTCAATGAGAGCGAGGTCCGCACGATGGGCACAAGCGCGCGTGGCGTAAAGGGCGTGCGGCTTTCGGGCGGCGACGACGCGGTGATAGGGATGAACATCGTTGAGCCGGAGCGGGAACTGCTGGTCGTCAGTGAGCTGGGCTTCGGCAAGCGGACGGATCTTGCAGAGTTCCGCCAGACGCACCGGGGCACCAAGGGAATCATCTGCATGCGTGTAAAGGAGAAAACGGGGCCTGTAGTTTCGGCGCACGTAGTGGGTGACGAGGACGAGTTCCTGGTAATTACGCTGCACGGCATGCTCATCCGCAGTGAGGTGAAGCAGGTCTCGCAGCAGGGCCGTGCCACTCAGGGCGTGCGGGTGATAAACCTGAAGCCGGACGACGCGGTCTCTTCTGTCGAGATAATTCACTCAGGCGAAAAGGACGAGCCGCTGTTCGAGTAGCCGTAAAGTGGTGCTCTCGCCGGCGACTGTTGCACAGGCAAATCACGGGGGTTGACGCAGGGAGACGATATGAAAATCCTGGTTGTAAACGGCCCGAACCTTGACCTGCTGGGGACGCGGGAGCCGGCGCTTTACGGGACGGCGACGCTAACCCAGCTTGAGGATGACCTTGAGGAGTACTCGCGCAAGAAGCTCAAGGGAGTCACGCTCGTATTTGGCCGGAGTAACAGGGAGGGCGAAATTATAGACCTCCTGAACTCGGGTCACGGGAAGTTCGACGGCCTGGTGATAAACCCGGCGGGGCTTTCCTACCAGTCATACGCGCTTCGGGACAGCGTGGCGGCGTTCCCGCATCCGAGAATCGTTGTGCACATAACAAACGTTTTCGCGCGCGAGCGCTTCAGGCGCAACGACCTGATAGCTGAGGTAGCTGATGGTTTCATCTGCGGAATGGGGGTGGAAGGCTACCGCCTGGCCGTTAATGCGCTGGTTGCCCTCGCGGAGAAAGGCTAAAGGGCTCCCAACCTTGACTTCAAAGGCGATTAATGCTAGAAATTTTCATCTTGGGAACGAGGCTGGCGCTGGATCCCGGCAGCCGGAAGTGCGGCTGGGCAATCGAGTGCCCGCTATTGCATTCACCGTTGGTGGGTGTAGTGAACCTTGATAAACTGGGGGCGTTTTTGCAGTGGGTTTCGCGGTTCTTTGACGTGTCCCGGGTTGTAGTGGGCGGTGGCACCGCCCGCAAGCGCGTTATATCTGCGGCTGAAGAAGTGTTCGGCACGGACCGGGTCGCAGTGATAGACGAGCACGGGAGCACAAAAGATGCGCTGAAACTCTACCTGCAAGCGAGCGGGGGATGCTGGCTCGCAAGGCATTTGCGGTACCTGTTCTATTTCCTAGCACCCCCCCCTCTTGACGGCTATGCCGCCTGGGTTCTGCTCAGGCGGGACAGCCGCGCTGATAATTTCGGTTACCGACAAGCCCATCTGCCTTCTAAAAGGAGGTGATAATACTTGGTTAAGGCAGGGACGGCAGGTAGCAGCAATATTGGCTGCCACGGCCGGAGCTCGGCGGACGGGAAGAGGAAACATGGCAACTTGTCCTGTCCTCCTTGCAAAGGCAGTGGAAGCCAAAATCCACTAAACCAAGGAGTGCCCAATGCGTAATCTTATTTTCGCTTTGGCAGCAATGTTTGTGTTGGCGTTCGCTACGACGGCATTCGCCGGTATGTTCAGGGACGTTCCGACGGACCACTGGGCATATGAAGCGATCGACTACCTCCAGCAGGAGGGCCTCGTTGAGGGCTATCCTGACGGCACCTTCCGCGGCAACAACGTCTTTAGCCGCTACGAGATGGCGATGGTCGTCGCCCGCATGTACTCCAAGCTGGATGACATGATGGGATCGATGGACGACTCGCGCATTGACGAGTGCATGGCGCGGTTGGACCGGCTGGCGAACGAGTTCCGCGATGAGCTCGCCGAGATGGGTGTTCGCGTAGACCGGCTTGAGGGCCAGGTCAACACGAATACTGACGACATCAAGACGCTTAAGGAGCTCATCAAGGACAACGAGATCGACGGCTTCTATCGTGTCCGCACCGGTGCCTATGTGACGACTGGCGTGGTTGACTGGAGCAACGATTTCGGTCACGAGCAGGCACTCGGCCTGCACTTCGGCTTCCAGCCGGAGGACAACATCGCCTTTGACTTCACCGTCCTTTCGGCTGAGGCCCAGGGCACGGTCGGCACGGGTTTCGTGCCCGGCGTCAACAACGAGACGGGTGCAGCGCGCCCGGGCAACCCGCCGTTTGGCAACCGCTCCGCGTCCAGCAGCTTTGTGCTGGATGTCGCGAAGGCTACGGTCGATCTGACGCCGTACACCAACTCGTTTGGTGATACGCCGACCTTCACGGTTGGCCGTCAGTATTTCAGCGAGGGCGAGTTCGGTCTTGCCGGCGACAACGGCTACCGCTCAGACTTTGGCTACCGCTTCGACACTTCGTGGCAGTATGGCCACTGGGCAGCTTACGTTGGCGCTTACAGGACTGAGGCCGTCTTCGGCGTGAATCCGTATGCCAACATTGCTTCGCTGAGCAACATGTCTAGCCTCGTCAATGTCAACGACAACGACGACTTCATCCTTATGGGCCTGCACTATTACGGCCGTGAAGGCAAGATCCCGGGTCATATGCATGACCTTGAGGTCTTCCTTGATGGCACGCCTGCAGGCTACGGCGCTGAGCAGTACATCGACCTGTCCGGCAACGCCGAGATCCCCTGGTGGGATGAAGAGTGGTTCAACGGCATCCGTGCCGAGTGGAACTACACTCCGACCTACGTTTCTGACCTGAACGCGGACGACTTCGGCCTTGAGGATATGTCCCTCATCGTAGAGCTGGACGTCTACAACGACGGTCGCACGAAGGTCAGTGTTGCTGGCGCGAGCATTGCCCAGCTTGAGGGTCTGCCCGTCTACGCGAACGTGGACAACGACCCGTTCAGTGAGTGGGACTTCACGGTCAACGGTGTGCGCGATGCTTTCAACATGAGCCGCGAGGGCAAGAACTACTTCCCCTCCGACTTTGAGGGCATCGGCGTCACTGCTGAGCACACGTTCCGGAACGATCTCTATGGCAAGGTTACCTGGTACACCGGTCAGCGCATCAATGCGTTCTTTGATGACCGTCCAGGCCTCCTGAAGTTCAACTTCCGTTATCCATTCGAGAAGAATGCTTCACTGGGCCTTGACGTCATTTCGGCCGGCGAGTTCAACAACCTTGAAGACGCGATTACTCTGGTTCGTGGCGAGTTCCTGCTCTACTTCTAAGATTACATCCCCCGCCAACAATGAGCCCCGGCCTCTGGGCCGGGGCTCTCTTTTTAAGCGGCCGAATATTCTGCAGCACTTAAAAAGCCCGCTCGAAATGCTCAATCTTGGGTTTTCCCCGCCCGTCTGCGGGATACACGAGTTCGATAATGTCAAACTGCACCCGCCGGCCGGTCAGCGCGCGGTGCTTGAGGTATACCTCAGCGATGCGCCGCAGCTTGCGTATCTTGGCGGGCCCCAGGTTGTCCGCCGGGCGGAATCCCTCGATTGCCGTGCGCGCTTTCACCTCGGTGAATACGATATTCCCCTGGCGCTCGCTGATGATGTCGAGTTCACCGAGCTTATGGGTGTAGTTTGTGTCCAGGATGCGGTGGCCGAGGCTACGAAGGTGTTTCCGGGCCGCCAGCTCCCCTCTTGCGCCAAGCGGCAGGCGTTTTCTCGTCCACCACCGCCAGGGGGCTTTCTTTCGTGATGCGCCCCTCGTAGAAGGCGTGTGCTTCGAGAACAAACCGCGCAAGGCAGAAAGGGCATTCCATTTCATCGCCTACTCCCTTGCCCTCCGCGACGGCAAGAAGGCGAGAACAGGACGGGCAATACAGCTTTGGTTTGGGATCCTCTATCACAGGCGCAGATTATAGCACCAGCGGGCGAAGGTGTTTACCGGCTCTGATATAATACGCTCTTGCCGGCGGAGGACATTATGGCTGACGCTACCGCAAAAGAAACGGTTCAGGAGAAAGCCTCGCTAAAGCCGGATGACGTGCTTCGCGCAACCAGGCAGATCCAGCGAATAACTGCAAACATCGCGAAGGTGGTCTTCGGCAAGGACGACGTCATCCGGCGCGTCCTGGCGGCGCTGATGGCGAACGGGCACGTACTCCTGGAGGATGTCCCCGGCGTGGGCAAGACGATGTTGGCACGCGCTCTGGCGCGCTCTGTGGCGGCGAAATTCACGCGCATCCAGTTCACACCCGACCTGCTGCCGGCGGATGTAACCGGAAGCACGGTGTTCAACCAGAAGACCGGGGAGTTTTCCTTCAAGGCGGGTCCGGTGTTCACCAACATCCTGCTGGCTGACGAGATAAACCGGACATCACCCCGCACGCAGTCGGCATTGCTCGAAGCGATGGAGGAGCGCCAGGTCACCATGGACGGCGTTACCCATCACCTTCCTGTGCCGTTTTTCGTGGTGGCGACCCAGAATCCAATCGAGCACCAGGGCACGTACGACCTTCCCGAAGCGCAACTGGACAGGTTCCTGATGCGGCTTCAGATCGGTTATCCCGGCGCATCTGAGGAAGCCGACATCCTGGAAGAGCAGCGGGTAACGCATCCCATTGAGGAGATAAGCTCAGTTACCACGCTGGAGGAGCTGAGGGATTTCCAGCGATTCTCGCGGCAGGTTTTCATTAAGCCGTCCCTGAGTGACTACATCGTTCGCCTGAGCACGGAGACCCGCAGCCACCCGGATGTGCTGGTCGGCGCGTCCATACGCGGCAGTCTCGGCTTGATGCGCACCGCTCAGGCATGGGCCCTGATTGACGGCCGCGATTACGTGACGCCGGACGATATCAAAGCTATGGCGCTCATGGTTTTGGCGCACCGAATCATCATGCTCCCATCGGCGCAACTCGCGGGTGTAAAGGCCTCCGGAGTTGTAGAGGGCATACTCAGGAAGGTGCCGGTTCCGGTACAGTGAGCGGATGTAGGTGGTAGCTTGTACAGGCTCACGGCATTGTCGCGTGTTTCATTGGCGCTTACCGCGTTTACCATCCTCCTCGTATTGATATTCAAGAACCACCTGCTTGTTTATACTGCGGTTCTGTTCGCAACCGTCAATGCGCTGCTTTTCATCTGGTCGCTTCTGAGCACCCGCGGCCTGACGGTGGAAAGGCGCCATTCCGCGACGTGCTTGCGCGGCTATCCGCTGACTGTGGAGCTGGCCATTCACAACTTGAACCGCGCGGCGCGGTTCGCCCTGGTTGGCTTTGACGACTTCGAGCCTGCCGGAGAGGAAAAGCGTTACCGTGAAGTCGCCCTCATGAGTATCGGGTCTAGGTCTACAGCCACTGTGTGCTATGAGGCTGTGCCGGTCCGGCGCGGGCACTTCGAGATCGGGCCGTTTCTGTTTTACTCGGGAGACCCTTTCGGGTTTTTCCGCCACGTTCGCCGCGTGAACGCCCGCACCGGCCTGCTGGTTATGCCCACCCCGCTTGACACCCGCGTTAATTACCTCAAAAGCGCTTCGCTCGTGGCAAAGGACGAGCTTTCGACAATCGCAATGCCCGGCAGCTCGACCGAGTTCCTGGGTGTTCGCGAGTACCAGCAGGGGGACCCCCTGCGCAAGGTGCACTGGGCGAGCACAGCGCGCATGGGCACCCTCATCACGAAACAGTTCGAGCGGAACGTCGCATCCACGCTTAGCGTGCTCCTGGTGAACGATGACAGCAGCGCCCTGGGCCGGGACGAGGAGCTAAATCCGCTCGAGTATTCAATAACTCTGATATCAACACTTGCGCGCGAGACCAGCCGGTCGCATTATTACTTCTCGTTTCTTGAGCTGAACGGCACTGAAGAGCGTTACAGCGCAGGGCTGGGGCAGGACTACTTCCAGCAGCTCTCGATGCAGCTCGCCGAGATCACCCCCGGCGAGCGGCTGGACCTATCCGCCGCCGGCGGCAGAATCCTGCGATACCTGCCCCCGAGCTCAGACCTCATAGTTTTCATTCCGCACCTCACCGGAACCGAAGCGGAATTCCTGGCGAATCTGAGACTCAATTACCGCCTGCTCTCGGTTATCACCTTCGATCTGGAGAGTTTCCGGCAGGGGATGCCGCAGGCGGCGCCCAGATCCCGCGTGAGGTTCGGCCAGAACTTCCTGATTTTCGAGCTGGCCTACGGAGACGACCTGGCGAAGCAGCTCGAGGCTTTCGTAGAAAAAGCGGGGTTTGTTAAATAGGCCATGCACGTTCTAGCTCATCAGCCAGTCGTCGGCAAAGGGAGGGAGCGCCTTTTCCTGCACATCTCAGTCGGCCTTGCGAGCCTTGTCGGCCTGCAAATACTGGACCTCGGCCTCAACACACCGGCGACGAAAGTGGTGCTGGCGCTGGTTACAGTGGCTGGGCTTGTGTTCGCCTACTACCTTGAGCCGAGATTCCATTCCTTCGCCAGAGTCGCTGTGGACCTGCTGGGCCTGGCTTTCGTCATCTATTACATCTGGCGGATGATGGAGGACTTTTTGTCCGCCGGCAACTACCTTGGCACGCTGTTGGGAATCCTGCTGGCGCTGCTTGCCTTCATCACGTTCGACCTTCGGGTTCACCGGCAGATACTGGTAATCAGCGTGGTATTCATCATCTTCTCCGCGACCACGAGCTACGACCTGCTGATGATGTTCTACGTGCCGCTGTTCCTGATTTTTGGCGGCGCGGGCTTTTACTTCATCAACGCGCTCGAACTGGAAAAGCGTATCGCGCATGTGGGCCGGGACGACCGCTTGCGGTCGGAGCTGGCGCCGCAGTTTGCAGTCGCGGTGGGAAGCTTCATTGTCAAGATGGTGATTGCGATTGTGGCAGTGTCCGTTGTGGTCTATGTGCTGATCCCTCACTATACGGACATCAACCGGCCTGCGTTCTTCATTCCACAAGTGGGAACTCTGGAGCCCGCGCTGGAAGACTTGAGGGTAAGGCAGGAGAGCGACCCGCTTTCGCTGGCGCCGGGTGAGCTTGCTATTTCCGGCTTCTCGGGCACCTTTGACCTGGCATACAACCGGTCGGTGTTCGGGTCAACGTCACTCTATATGAGCAACGATCCGGCGATTGAGGTGCGCAGCACGTCCGGCGGGTACCTGCGCGGCGCTGTATTCGACCTGTACACCGGTCAGGCGTGGGAGCCTTCTCCAAGAGTGTCTGCACATATGCGGGCGGCGAGGCCGGGGAATCGTTCTTACCAGTACGTGTCCTATTACACCTTGCCGGTTGTTGATTTCCCGTCGCAGGAGTATGCGGAGAAGGACCTGCGAAAGCGCGGCATCCAGGTGGACGAAAAGAATATCTATTCGCGGAACGAAGCCACCGATCTGGACTACAACATATTCACGCAGGAAGTTAAGTTCCTGAAGGACCATCCAAACGTGTTCTTCAGCTCGTATCAGCCGGTGAGGCTGGGGGAGCTGACTGTAGTGCGGACGCCCCAAGGAGATGCGTATCCTCCCGCCCCAGCGATGGACGACTTCGCGATTCCGCGGTCCCAGCTCCCTCGGCATCCCCGGGGGTTCTCCTACCGCACCACTGTGCTGGCTCCTGTTATCCGGCGCAGGCAGATGGAGCAGAGCTTTAGCAGCGCGCCGCCGGAGATACTCGCACGCTACACTCAGCTTCCTCTGGTGGAGAACGAGGCTGAACTCGAAGCAAAGGTGGGGCATGATGTTGTGCCCGTTCCCCAGAGGGTTCTGGATATGGCGCTCGGTTTAACCGCAGATGCGACAACCCAGTACGAGAAAGTCCGCCTGATCTACGACTATCTCAAGAACCCCGCTGAATTCAGGTACAACACCGAGTTTGAGGCCCTGGACAGGTACACCGAGGCTACCGACCACTTCATCTTTAAATCCCGCAGCGGATTCTGCCAGCAATTCGCGTCGGCGATGGCCGTAATGTGCCGGGCCAACGGGATACCCGCGCGCGTCGTCACGGGCTACGCTCCCGGCGGATACTCCATCGTGGGGAACAAGTACGTTTACCGCGACCGGAACGCGCACGCGTGGGTGGAGGTTTACTACGACGGCCTGGGGTGGGTGCTGTTTGACCCCACTCAGGCGAGCAGCGACATCTTTAGTTTTGGAAGGTTCAGGGAGTTCGTCCGCGACACGTCAGCCTTTCTGGAGAACCTGTTCGTTATTGACCCGACGGGGGCGAGGGAGACGATTGCGGCCTTCTTCACCGGCCTGTACAACCTCGCTATCCCCTTTGTGGTCGCTAACTGGCACTGGACGCTGCTGATAATCGGGGTGTTTCTCGCAGCCGCAATCGGCGCTTCTTTTCTGCGGCGCAGGGCGCGAAGGGCACTGGCGCTGGTCCCGGAAAACGAAATCGTGGCGGCATACCTGGAGCTTTCAAACCTGCTCGCAGGTTCTTCGCTGGGCCGGGAGCCTTATGACACAAGCAGGGAGTTTGAGCGGCGGCTCTCGGATTTCCTCATTGCCAGCCCCGACGACCTGTCGCGCTTCATCGCGCTTTACGAGGTTGCCGCATTCTCGCGCCGGACGCCGTCAGGTGCGGATGTTTCCTGGTGCCGCGAGTTCCTCGCGCGCGTGCGGGACTACGTTGAGCGCAGCAAAGAGGGGCTTGCGTCATCGTGAGGGTTGTTTTTAACGCTGACGATTTCGGCTCCCACCCGCGAATATCTCGCGGAATCATCGAGGCGATGCAGCGTGGGGTAGTTCGCTCGACCACCGTACTGGCAAATATGGTGACGGATGAGGAGCTGTCGTGGCTGGCAAAGATGCCCGACATTTCTGTCGGGGCGCATCTTAATCTGACCAAAGGAACGCCGGTCACGCCTTTCCCGCTGGATTTCCTCGACGAACACGGCGGCTTTTCAAAAGAGCTGGTATTTTCACCTGCAGGAGGGCCTGTCCTGCCCGCCGACGCGGTGCGAGCGGAGCTGGAAGCGCAGGTGAGCCGCCTGGAAGCAGGCGGGCTTTCGCTGGACCATCTGGACTCGCACCATCACGTTCATGGATTCGCCTCCGTGCTGGACGTGGTGGTGGAACTTGCGCGCGACCGGGAACTGGCGGTCAGAACGACTTGCCCCTGGATGTCGGCTCACCTTTCGGCGCAGGGGGTGCGCCATCCAGAACGGTTAATCACCGGCTTTTTCGGGAAGAATAACATAGGCGAGGAGCATCTAATGGAGCTGCTCCAGGATGTGCTTGAGTCGGGTGTGCCCGTTGCCGAGGTGATGTGCCATCCGGGGTTTTCCGATGGCCAGCCCGAAGGGCACACAGGATATCGCGAGGAGCGGGAGCTTGAGCTCCAGACGCTCTGCTCGCCGGGACTTGCGGCATGGCTTAATGAAGAGGGGATTGCAGTAGGGAAATATGATATCTAGGCGGATACTGGGGTTGTTGCTGCTGGTGCAGCTCGCCGCCGCGGTCATAGCCTGCGGGGGGAGCGGCCGCTACCTGCCCGTGCCGCGCGCCCACCCAAAACCCAGCCTGGATGATTACTACGAAAACAAGCTCAATGCCGCGCAGCCGCTGGAAGCGGGGGAGTTCCGGGTATACGCGCTGGACGAAGAACTGCGGGACGATAGCGCAGTCCTGTCTGCATTAAGCGTTAGCGCCGAAGGGGGAGTTCTTTCGCTTGCCACGCGCCAGGACGCGCCCGGCGCGATGTATCTATACGTGCGGCTTCCTTCCGGCTCGCATTTCGCAGACCTGCGGGTGACTGCGCCGCCAACGGTTATCGCTCTGGCGCTGCCCGGAAAGCTGAAGCGTGTCGTGCCGATTGCGCTTGCGGCCATCGGGGCTAAAGGCAAATTGGAGTTTGCGCTTGAGCTTAAGACGCGGGACTTAGCGCTGGAACCGGCGGAGACGGCACTGGCATTCCTGGGTTCGGACCGGCAGGAACTTGCACTGAAGGCTGTGGCAGACACGTTCCCGGAGCCGGTGGAAGGCCTGCAGGCAACGGCCAACGGCACCTGGGTTGACCTTACGTGGGACGAGCGCAATATAGGCGATTACGACAACGGAGGCGAAGTCGGGATCTCCGATATCACGCCTATGGCGATGCACTATGGCGCAGGCACGGGGACGCCCCCCCAGGAGCTTACGCCGGAAGAGGAGCTGGCGGATGGCAGCGGCGACGGCAAGGTGACCATTGAAGACATCACGCCCATCGCAATAAACTACGGCTTGAGGCTGGACGGCTATGATGTATTTGCCCTGGAGATTCCTTCGCTTGACACCGAAGTGAGCGAAGAAGATTTCGCGGGTGTGCCTGCCTTCCCCGACCCTGACAACCCGGAGACGCTGTATCCATCGGTCAAGCGCGGGAAGTTCTACGTGGATTCCAGGCCACCCAAACACCGCATCACATACGCGTTTGGCTGGGACATGGACCCGGGCGTGTATGCCTTCGCCGTGCGCGCTTCAGACCTGGAGGGCGGCGATGCGGGGCCGTTTTCAAACATTGTGAAGGAGGAGTTTGCGGGCGGGGAAAATCATCCTCCGGTGTGGTCGGCTGCCGGCGGCATTCAGTCGGCCATTGCCGGCAACGCGAAAGTCACTGTAACCTTCGGTGACGCATACGACCCTGACGGCGACGACATCTATTACGTCATCTACTATCAGATCGGCGACACGGTCATTCCCGGAACTGCCGAGACCTTGCGCGTGGACTACGCCACGCTGCCGCAGCCCGCGCCGTTCAGCGCTGAAGTCACCGGCCTGACGAACGGCGAGCAATACGCCTTTATGGTGTGGGTTTTCGACGAGCACGACCTGCGGGAGAACCCGCCCAACGATATCGTCCTGACTGCGACACCAAAGCTTTACGAGCCAAACGACCTGCCCTGGCCGTTTTTGCGCAAGGACGAGCAGCGCACGGGCATCCTGGACGGCGGGCTGCGGGAGCCGCTCGTGGAGCTGTGGCACTCCACGTACAAAGTCTCCGGCGGCTACAACGAGTCGTCGCCGGTGCTGGATGACTACCGGGTGTACATCGGCTCGGTGGACGGGCGGGTTTACGCCTTCAACCAGTTTACAGGCGGCGATGGCGAGGATTACGCAACTCCAGTTGAAAATTTCCTTTCGGTCTCCACCGCTGCCCTGTGGGATGACTACCTGGTAATAGGCGGGAAGGGCAAGTTTTACGGCCTGAGACGCTCTGACGGCGTTGTCGTGCGCCAGTTTGACCTCGTTGACGGCACGGCCGTCCAGTCGTCTCCCCTTATCGTGGACGGCATAGTCTATGCGGGCAGCAACGAGGGCGTGGTCTACGCATTCGACCTGGAAACCAGCGCCGACGTGTGGTCAAACCCGGTTGACACCAGCCGCATCAGCAGCAGTCCCGTCACCGATGGCAACTACATCTACATCGCAACCGAGGATGGCTACGTGCACAAGCTTGATATCGAGACCGGAATCGAGCAGGCGCGTTCGCCGGATCTCGGCGAGATACATTTCGCCACGCCAGTGCTGTATCCCGCAGACTCGCCGCAGGTTGTCATCATAGGCGTGGATACGGCAGAGATCGGGAACAGCGCTTTCTACGCCCTGTCGGTTGAGAGCATGGCGAAAGCCACAATGTATGAAACGGACTACGGTGTGCAGGGAACACCGGTCGTGGTCGAGCACGATGGGCAAACGCTGGTAATCGCCGGGCAGGGCGAGATCGCCCCGCCGTCGGGAATGGGCAAAGTCTCCGCGCACGACCTCGTAACCGGCGAGCTTGTCTGGGAGACGGAAGACATAGGACGGGTATTTGCATCGCCCGCCGCATCGGAGAACCGTATTTTCGTGGGTGCCCAGGATGGGAACTTCTACGTCATCGACTTCGCGGGCAACATCAAGCAGACGCTAGATCTCGGCTCCGCCATTCTCACAAGCGCCGCGCTGGTCGACAACCGCGTTTACGTGGCTACTACCGACGAGGTGCTCTACTGCCTGGAAGCCCAAGAGGACACAATGGCCCCGGTATGGCATGGAACCGAAGGCGTTCGCGCGGTGTCTACCGATTCGGGTGAGGTAACGCTGGAATGGGATTACGCGACTGACAATTTCTACTCGCCGGTCTATTACCAGGTTTATTACAGCACCGAGGATGATCTGGTGTGGTGGCCTCCGCAGGTAACCGATATCCCCGGGGAAGGCGAGGTCACTCATTCATGCACCGTGCCCGGCCTGGACGACGGTGTCCGGTATTACTTCGGAGTCAGGGCGTCGGACAGGCCGCTGTGGGACGACGCGAATATCGAGCAAAACGAGAATATTATGGGCGCGACTCCCCCGTGGAATCTCTATACCGAGCTTACGCTGGGGGAGGAACTGCCGGCGGCGGCGGACACGGTCCTGACTTACACCGGCGCTGCCTGGCGGGGCGGCAAGCTTCACGGCGCCTACGCCACCGAAGGGCCGGCGGATGAGGACGACAACCTCTACTACTTCACGTACGACGGCACTACCGTATCCGCGGACGACCCGATACTCGGCACGCCGTCGCCGTCTGGTTTCGTGGCAAGATGCATGGAGCTTTCGTTCAACTCCTTAGGCGAACCCGTAATTTCCTTTGCGGATACCAGCGACTATCGCAGCGCCGAGCGGACGGCGGAGAATGTATGGGACCTTGCCACACTTGTGACTACCGATGTTCCCGCACAGCCGGCATTCTCGTCCGCTTTTGGGTCTGACATAAAGGTGCAGGCGATGTTTGAGGAGATTACGCCTCCCCCACCTGTGGAGGTCACGTTATGGGCGCGCCTTTGGGATGATATAGGCGGCTGGGGCAGCTTCGAGGAGCCAGACAACAGCCTTGATAAAGGGATGGACGTCAGAGCGCTGCTGGCTGACTTCGGTGAAGGCGATGTGCCGCTTGTGTTCTACGAGAAGGCGGCTGAGTTCTACCCAGGCAGCTCGTTCCCATCTGCGGGCGAGCTTTGGCTGGCGGAGCATTCGGAGACAGAAGGCTGGACGGCTTCGGTGCTCGACGAAGGCACCAATACAGGGCGAAACTTGAGCGCTATCTGGGACGGCAGCAGCAGAGCCCATCTGGTCTACTACGACCTGCACTCATCTGGCTTTCCCTTAACCGCCACGCTGCGCTACGCGACATACGATGGAACGTCATTCACGGCGGAGGATGTTATGAGTGTTGCCCTCCCCGAAGGAGGACATCCATCCGCCGACTATTATTACCACACGCCGGGAATCGCGCTCGTTAGCGGGGAGCCGGTGATTGCGACCTTCTCGCGACTGACCAATCCGCCGTCTGCGGAAGACCCTTACCATCTGGCCGATGTTTACTACTGCCGCTTTGACGAGGGCGAATGGGTTAGTGAACGGGTAGTTGAAGATATCGGGATGTATCTGCACTTCAACGTGGCTGTACAGGTCACGGGAGACGGCTTCAACGGGTATCCGATGCTCGTTTTCCCCGCCGGGCCGGAGGAGCCCGGCAGTTTCGACCATCTGGAGATATGGCAGCGCGGGCCATTAGCCCCGTAGGAAATGCCTTTACTTACCACCTTGCAGCGCCTATACTAAGGCGGGCTTATGGGGTACGTTCTCGGCGTCTTTGATTTCCTCGGTGCGGTTGTCGTTTATGTGGCGCGCACGCTTGCCTACCTGTTCACCGGACGCCTGAACCTGCGCCTAACTACGCGCCAGATGGAGTTTCTGGGCGTCAACACCATCCCCCTGGCAGTTCTCGTTCTCTCCTTTGTCGGCGCCACGATATGCTATCTGCTGGCGGAGGAGCTTGGAAAGCGCGGTGCCGCGGGCTACACCGGAGGCTTCCTGCTGGTGGCGATGCTGCGCGAGTTCATCCCCGTGCTCACAGGCGTCGTGATGGCAGGCAAGGCGGGCGCGGCGATTACCAGCGAGATCGGCTCAATGAAGATAAGCTCGCAGATTGACGCGCTCCGTGCGCTCTCCACCGATCCACACTGGTTCCTCACAGCGCCGCGCGTGGTTGCGCTGCTGATTATGCTGCCGGTCGTGGGCGCGTTTGCCGGTGTGGCCGGCTTCTACGCCGGATACGCTATGGTGCACAGCAAGATCGGTCTGAGCTATGCCAGCTTCTCATCCCAGGTGAGCACATTTGCCACCGCGGGGGATTTCTACACCTGCCTTATCAAATGCCTGATATTTGGGGCGGTGATTGCCGCGGTGGGCTGCTACATGGGCTATCGCGTGAAAGGCGGAGCCGCTGGGGTTGGGCGGGAAGTTACCAACTCGGTGGTCGTAAGCATTGTTATGATTTTCGGCCTTGACCTGGTACTGCTACCCTTGAACCACTGGCTGAAGGAGATACTCTGAGCATGCTCCAGCTTGAAGGCATCCGGGCGGGCTACGGGGATACTGAAGTCCTGCACGGGATTAACCTGGTCGCGAAGGAGCGGGTGACCACAGCAATCATCGGCGCGTCAGGCTCCGGCAAGAGCACACTTTTGAAGGTGATAATGGGATTCCTGCATCCGACCGCGGGGAAGCTGATAATCGACGGCCAGGACGTGGCGCAGGTATCAGAACAGGAGTTCGCCAAACACCGGCAGAAGATGGGCCTGGTGTTCCAGGAGTCGGCGCTTTTCGATTCGCTGACAGTGGCGGAAAACGTGGGATTTTTCCCCTACTATCGGGAGAAGAAGCCCTGGGGGAAAGTGCTGCCAATGGTTCGGGAGATGCTGGAGATGCTCGACCTCCCGGGTATCGAGAACAAGTATCCGTCTGAGCTTTCGGGTGGCATGAGGCGGCGGGTGGCGCTCGGGCGGACACTGATTTACAAGCCAAAGATACTGCTTTACGATGAGCCGACGACAGGCCTTGACCCGACGATGATAGGGCACGTCGACGAGATTATCCGCGAGATGAACGAAAAGTTCCAGGTTACTTCAGTCCTGGTGTCGCACGACCTGGAAAGCGTGCTCGACGTTGCCGAGCACGTGTTCTTGGTGCAGGACGGCATCGCGCAGGATGTTGGTGAGCCGTGGCACCTTCTTACAAGCAAGGACGCCCAGGTGGCTAGGTTTACCAAAAGCTGGCGCGAGCACGTTGAGATGTACCGCAAGCTTATGCAATCCAAGGGGTTTGACGCAAATGGAACTCCCAAAGGAGAAGCGCAATGAAAGACCTCTCATACCAGATAAAGGTCGGCTTAGTGGTTGTAATTGGAATCATCCTATCCGTAATGGCGTACCGCGCGGTCCTCGAACTGAACCGGGAATCAGGTTTTTCGGTAATCGTGGAGTTCGAGGATGCCCGTGGCATAAAGAAGGGCACAGCCGTGCAGCGCGCAGGAACCGATATCGGCTGGGTGAGCAAGATGGAGCTGGATTCGGACCGCGGCATAGCAGTCGGGGAAGTGAATATCTTCGCGGGCAAGAGCTTTCCTAAAGACGCCCAGTTTTTCATTATGTCCGAGGGCCTGATCGAAGAGAAGTTCCTTGCCATCAAGGATAACCCCAATCCCAACCCTCTGCTGGGCGACGCCGAAGATGGCGACGTTTTCCAGGGAATCCCCGACCCGGGCCTGACGGATATGATATCCAACGCCAACCTCGCGCTTATGAAGGCAAACACCCTGCTGGACGTTGTTACGGACTTCGTTAGCGAGGAGAAGCTCGGCGGGATCATCACGAGCCTCGCGACCGAGATGGAAGAGACTATGGTGACGGCGAATTCCGTAATGCAGCGGGCAGACAGGATTCTCGCCGCCAATGAAGGGCGAATTTCGGAGACGATGGAGAATGTGCACGCCATGAGTGAGGATGTAAGCGCAATGACCGGCGACCTGCGTGCGACCCTGACCGACGCTGACCTCGGCAACCGGCTAACAGGCATTCTCGACCAGGTTGACACGCTGCTCGTCCAGGTGAACCGGATATCGGCCGACGTCGGCAAGATCAGCGGCGACGAGCAGGTGCAGGCGGATATCAAGGAGAGTATAGCGCTGACCAAGAGCACGCTGGAGGAAGCAGAAGTGACGCTGCGCACGCTGCGCGGAACGCTGGAGCGGGTGAACGAGAAGATAGACAACATCGGGCCGGTGGGCTTTGAGGGCAAGGTCAACGTGCGCAACGAGAGCGTCCACCAGATGAACCGGTCTGACAGCGCCTACGTTGACGTCAAGACGCGGCTTCGCGTGGGTGACAGTGCGCTAGACCTAGGCGTGGAGAATATCGGCGACGAGGCGCAGGATGAAGTGGGTGTCAACGTGCAGGCGGGCCGCTATTTATCGGATGATGTGCTGCTGCGCGGCGGCATCTTCCGATCGGAGTTCGGCCTGGGATTTGACTATTCTCCCACCGGCGGCTTCAGCTTCACCGGCGACGTTTACGATTTGAACAACCCGCGGGCAAACTCCTATCTCTCATTCCCGCTTATGGACAAATACAACCTGCTGTTTGGTATTGAAGACATTGGTGACGAGAATCAACTGAATGCAGGGGTTCAGCTCTCGTTTTAAAGTGAAGAAGCGGCATAAACTCCTCTGGGCAATCGCTCTTGTGGTCGTTGCACTTGCGGTGGCCGTCCTGTGGTTTATGAGCGCCGGGAAGCGCGCCCTTATCTCGCGCATCTCTACAATCGCGCGGGAGACTCCCCTGGGGAACCTGGACTTCCAGGACGTGGAGACGACGGTGCGGGGAGTGGTGATTATCGAGCCACGCCTGACGCAGCCTGAGACGGGCAGGCTGATAGCCGAAGCCAGGAAAGCCGTGCTGGGGATTACCCTCCAGGACCTGCTGCAGAGCCGGGGGGAGATTGCGTCCATTACGGTTACTATTCACGAGCTTCGGGTTTACCCGGAATACACCGCGGACGGCCACTGGGATTTGGAAGAGCTGCTACGAAAGGCACCGGAGGAAGGGAAGGGCAAGCTGCGCGAGCTGCACATCATCCTGCACGACGCGCGGGTGAAGACTGCGCTGGACGCCGACGCCCGGGAAAACCTGTCATCCTACATCGAGAGCTTGGTCGCGCCCCACCGTGCGCGTGCAGGGGAAGGCCTGGCCGACTGGCTGAATAAAACCGGTGTAAACCTGCAACCTTCATTCGCGGACGACCTCAGACGCCTGATTGGAAGCGCGGCGCTGGAAGCCCCCGACAACCTGGAGCTTGCAGTTGATGGGCGGCTGGACCTGGGATTGCAGCGCGGCTCCGTCACGGGCGACCTCAAGCTTGCCGCGCCCTTCCCCGGCTCACTTAAATTCGGATGGAGCCGCGAGACGGGAAGCGGGGAAATAAACTTGAGCACGAGCGCCAATGAGCTAAGGCTTTCCGGGCTGAAGTGGCTGCCACTGAAGACATCTTTCTGGGACCTGTCTGACACAACTGCGAACCGTTTTGAGTTAAAGCTCGCTCTGAAGGCGGAGTCGCCGGTGAAAGTCGTCGCAGCCCGGGGGCAGCTCGGCGGCGTGAAGTTGTTTCCTCACCGTTCCCACGAGTTGCTGCTGAAATCAGGCGAGATGCTGTTTGACGGCTCCGTGTTGCGCTCATCGGTTGATCTGAGTGCCGGCGAAGCCGGGGTTTACCTGAACAGCGATTCCAGCCGTGAAATTGCGGCAGAAGTAATGGATTTACCTTTGCACGTATTCGTGGCGGATGTGGATGGCGTTTCCGCAAGCAGGCTCGACGGCAATATGCAGGTCAGGCTGCCATCATCGGCTCTTCCCGACCTGGCAGCCGACGGCAAACTGGAGCTGGCAGGCGTGAGCTTTCACGGCACTGAGTTACCGGGGAGTGTGCGGCTGGCAGGGAACCTGGAGGGAGGAAGCGCGAGTGGGACTGTGGCGTGGCTGGTGGACGGACGCAGGCTGGCCCAGGGGCGCGTGAGCGGTGACTCATCGCGATTGCGCGGGGACGCCGACCTAAAGCTTAGACGCGGCGATATCCCCACAGCGCTGGTGCCGCGAGAGAGCATTCCTTCGTGGATCAAGGAAGTGCGAATCGAGCTTGCGGCGCTTTTCGATATGGAGCAGCGGTCGTTCGCCGGGCGAACCAGCCGCGCCGAAGTCACAATGGAAGACGGCCGGGCGGAGGTGCTGGCTGCGTCGTTTGAGCTAAAACCCGGCTTTTTCCTGCTCACTATGCCCCAGCTTGAGCTGTTCCCTTCCTATCCAGCCGAAGCCGTTTATAGGAAGTATGCCCCGGAGCGGGTTGCCCTGTCGGCTTCAATTCGCGGCAGCGCCGAGAGTGGCGGCTGGCGTATAAGAACCGAAGGCCGGGGCAATGCCAGTTTTGCCGGCGAGCGAGTGTACTTCGACATTGCCGGGGGTGGTTCTCCAGAACACCTGGCGCTTGAGGTGAATTCGGGCGGTGTGCTGCTGGATGAGCCGCTAAGCCTGTCGGCGCGACTCTCCCTGGAACCCAGGCGCCTGGCGGTATCGGAGCTGGATATCCACTACGCATCGTCGCGCATCACAGGCGAAGGCGACTACGCGTTTGCCGATAGCAGCATCCGTTTTGCATATGGAGTTAGCGACCTGCCGCTGCACCTATGGGTTCCGTCCATACCGGTGCTTGATCCGGTTGACGCGAGCGGAGTGATACGTGGCACTATTCACCAGCCTGTGGTGCGCGTGGCGTCGTTTAGCGGTGGCATTGGTGTTGACGTCGGCGGAAACAGGATTTCGGCGCAGGATGTGTCTTTGCAGGGTGTCTTTGAGAACGGGGAGTTCTGCATTACGGAAGGCAGTGCGCAGGTGGGTGGAGAGTTGCTGTTCTTCGACGGGACGCTGGGCGGGAACAGGTTTTTCCTGCGCGCAACAGCCGACGAGTGTTCGCTTTTCGGCATGGTCCCACGCTTCGTGCCTGAGCTGAACTTCCCTGCTGCGGGAGAAGGGGAACTGCAACTGAAACTACACGGAAGTTACACCGACCCAAGGTATAAGTTGCATTACCGCCAGATGGAAGGGTCGCTGGCCGGGGAGCGAATCGGAAGGCTTGAACTGGAGCTGCATGGCGATGCTGGCAGCCTTGAGATTGCGAAGGCGCACCTGAGCATGGGCGCGGGGAGCCTTGACGCCCAGGGAGCCTGGCAGTTTGGAAAAGAGGGAGAGGACGAATGGTCGGTGACGGTGAAGGACTTCCCGGTTGCTCCGCTGGCATATGCGTACGAGGGACTTGAGAAACTGGAGGCGGCGGGTTTTGTCAGCGGCCAGATACAGCGCTCCGCTGGAGAAACCCAAACGGTATCGCAGGGCTACTTCGTGCTGGAAGATGGAGTGATGCTCGGGACGAGCGTGGATGCAGCCGAAATCGCGTTCAATATCCAGCCAGCCGGCATCTATATCGACAAACTGGAGCTTTCCACCCCTGAATACCTGATTAGCGCGTCGGGCTTCTGGAGTCGGGAGCCTGGGGAAACAAGCATCAGCGTCAATGTTCCTTATATGGATCTTGCACTGCTTTCGCCGCTGCTGCCGGAGAATCTACAGCCATTGTCGGGGAAAATGGGTTTCATATCGGAAGTGACCCGGGACGAGGCAGGTGCGCCGGTACTTGTCGGATCGTTTCTGACAGCAGACGAATCCGGCCTGCGCGCAGGGATGTTTGCCGTGGATAGCATCAGGGGCATGCTGGAGATTGCGCACGGCGCGATACGCCTGAAGGCGACGCTCGTGCAATCTGATGAGTCAGAGATGGTTCTTGACGGCGTGGTTCCTTTCCCGGGCACGAGCGAAGAGTTCGAGATGGCTGTGCACGCGGAGAACTTCTCGCTTGAGTTCCTTCGCCCCTTTATGAAGGAAAGCCAGTGGGATTGCTCCGGGCGCTTCACTGCGGAACTTAACGTGGGCGGCACGTGGAGCGCGCCGCGTCTCACCGGTCCGGTTAAAGTGGAGCTGGATGACATCGCCTTCAATGGCAGCGTTGTGCTGGCAAGAGTGGCGGGCGATATCGAGCTGGATTGCGAGTCCAGGCTGGACGACGCCCGGTCGGATGGCGAATGCGTCCAGTCGGCGAAAGTGAACATGAACCTGTATCCCAACGGGGGGGACACCGACGGCACGCCACGGAATTTCGCCCGCGTAACAGGCTCGGCAAAGCTTGCGCCTGACAGCCGCGAACTCGATTCTGTGGACGTCAGCGTAGACCTCGCGAACCTCGACCGGGTTGAAGTGGCGGGACTGTTCAAGGGCGGGCTCAGTGGCTCACTCACGGTGACGAAGTCCTTTGCGGCTCAGCCCATCTCTTTAACAGGAGAAATCGCAGTCCGGCCCGGCGCGACTCTGAAGCTTCCCACGCTGGCAGCGCTGGAACCGATGGACTACGGCGTCGAGGTCATGCTAGGTGATTATGACAACCCCTTGAAGGTCACGGTCGGCTCCGACTGCTGGGTGAGGTATGCGCCGCTAATGATGGAAGTCGCGCTGAACGGTGAACTTATGGTGAGCGGCACAGCCGGAGACCCGCGCCTGGAAGGGGAGCTCACGGCACCCAGGGGCTCGCTGGTGTTGCTCAACCGTATTGTGCGGCTCACGGGGCCTGCGACCATAAAGGTGGGGTTGGAGGAAGAGTACGACTACGGCCGGATGCCGCACCTCTTCGGCACGGCGGCGGTTGAATTACCGGGGGCTCTTGCCTCCTCGCACGGCGAACTCCCGGTGGAGATCCTGCCGTCTGACCTGCCCCTAGCTCCCACGGAGGAAGACCTCACCGTCTATTTCGGCTTCCACGACATGCAGCTGGACGCGCTCGCCGATGAGCAGAACTTCGACGAAATCAACATGTACTCGGAGCCCCCGCTGTCGCGCCAGGCCATTATGGTCTACCTGCTGGGCGGACAGGCGCTCGATGTTTCCCCCACCGGCTTGCAGACCTTCCTGGGCAGCGAAGCGCTTGCCTTCTCCGGCAGCCGCCTGTCACGCTTCCTCGAGGAAAGCCTTGATTTCAAGCGCTTCGAGATCCGCGCTCTTTCGTCCGACGAAGGCACGCCTTTCTACATCAACATGGAAAAAGAATTCGCGCCGCAGTTTTCTATGAGCTACCTGCGCACCTTCCTGGAGGAAGTGGACGAGCGGCAGGAAGTTTCAGGCAAATTCTACTTCGATGAGCGCTACGGCGCTAAAACTTACGTTGAGCTGATGTGGCGCCGCCGGGGCCAGGAGCAGGAAGAGATCGTAGGAAACCTGGGCTTCAACTTCCGTTTCTAGTGCAGGAGGATTACCGTTATGGGTGAAGGCAACGCGCAGTCGGTGCTGGATAATGACTATTGCTTTGCGTGCGGGCAGCAAAATCCTTTCGGCCTGCACCTTCGCTTCGAGCTGGAATCCGGCGGCATCGTGGCGCATTTCACGCCCGGTCCCCATCTTCAAGGATTCGCGGGCGTGCTGCACGGCGGGATTGCGGCGACGGTCCTGGACGATGTGATGAACAACCTTGTGTCCCGCACGCGCGCCAAACTTGTGGTCACGGCGACTCTGGAAGTTCGTTTCCGCCGGCCGGTGCCGGTTGGCGAGGCGCTCGTGTGCCACGCGCGCCTAACTGAAGAGCGCGGGAGGTTCTTCCGCGCGGAGGGTAAGATCCACTTGGCGGGCAGCCCTGACGTGCTCGTCGAGGGCAAATGCCTTATGGTGAAGGTTGAGAGATAGGCTAAAAGCCAGTTAGCTCAGAGACAGCTTTCCGCGCTCCAGCTGATGAAGCTGGTTAAGTTCGTTGATTCCACGGTGGCTAAGGTAGCGGAGATAGATGTTCATTATCGCCGTGGTGGCCAGCGCATCGCCCATAGCACGATGGCGGTTTTTAATCCCGATGCCGAAGAAATCCGCGATGGTTGAAAGGCTGTGGCTGGGAAGCCACGGCAGAAGCTGCTGTCCCAGTCGCCGCGTGCAGACAACGCCGTTGGGCAACTCGCGGTTCAGCGCGGTGCGGGCGGCCTTCCGCAGGAAGCCGGTGTCGAAATCGGCGTGATGGGCCACGATTACCGCCTTGCCGACAGTGTCCAGGAAATCGGGCAGGACTTCCGCGATGGTGGGCTGACCGGATACCATCTCGTTGGTGATTCCGGTAAGGCGGCGCACGAAAGGCGGAATGGGGCGCTCGGGATTTACCAGATGCTCAAAAGTGCGGACAATCCTGCCGCCCTGCGTCACACAGGCTGCCATCTCGGTAATCTTCTCGTCTTCTGCGTTCCCGCCTGTGGTTTCGAGGTCAACTACGGCGAATTCGGTGGTGTGAAGTTCGCCTTGCCCTTCCTTCTGGGGTACAAGGCGAAATTTCCGGCGTGCCTCGTTCATCCGAAAAGATTGTAACACAGTCAGCTATAATGGCGCGGTGAAAAAGCCCTCCCGAAAGCACCTTCTTGAAGTTATACGGAGGCTTTCCGCAGCATATCCCAGGCATCCGCTGAAGATTAGCCGGAAGACGCCCGCCTTCCGCTCACTCGTCTCGACGATAATGAGCGCGCGCACGAAAGACCCGGTGACTGTGGAGGCAGCGCGCAGGCTCTTTGCAGAATACAAAACCCCCAAAGCTATGTCTTCGGCCGACCCGGAGCGCATCGCGGAACTCATCTATCCTGTCGGCTTTTATAAAACGAAGGCGAAGCAGCTTGTGCAGGTCGCACAGTTGATTGTGGAGCGCTTCGGCGGCAAGGTGCCGCGCACGCGCGAGGAGCTTATGGAGCTGCCCGGCGTGGGCCGCAAGACCGCCAACCTCGTGCTCTCGGTGGCGTTTGGCGTCCCCGCGATATGCGTGGATACGCACGTGCACCGGATATCGAACCGTTTGGGATGGGTGAAAACGGACACTCCGGGCGATACCGAGGATGCGCTGATGAAGCTGCTGCCCCAAAGCGAGTGGGCGGCCATCAACCGGCTAATTGTCAATCACGGCCAGCAAATATGCCATCCCACGTCGCCGCGGTGCAGCGAGTGCATCATCGGCGACCTCTGCCCGAAGGTGGGGGTTGCCCGCCACCGGTGATGTGAGAAAGGCGCGGCTTCGCGTTAGCCCGTGCCCGCAGGTGCGCCTTCCGAAAGCTCCGAACCGCTGGGTACTTCCGGCTCTTCGCGGCGCAGCGCGCTGGGGAAGTCGCGGTATTCCTCATACTCCTTCGCTGTGCCGAAGTAGAGGTACCAGCGCCCCTTGACTTTGACCCAGCGCATCGGCGGGCTGTCCGTGAGCGGCTGGTCGGGCCGGCCTTCGAGCCAGGTGAGCGCAAAGTCGCCTTCGGTTATAGCGCGCACGTCTTCCAGTTTGGGCGCGTCCAGCTTGGTGCCTGAGGGTGAGCGCAGCGCCTGCGTCAGAATCTCCAGCCGCGTTTTCCCCTGCCCCGTGGCGATTTCGCTGCGGAACGCTGGCGAGATGTAGTCTTCAAAGCTCGCGGACGGCCGGTGGCCCGTCAGGAAGCTGTAGAAGCTGTGCGCCCGCCGCTCAATGGACTGGGGTGGCGCGCAGGATGCGAGGATGAGGTAACCTAGGAGTGGCAAGATGATATAAGCGTTCTTATGATTGAGCATCGCTAAGATTCTACCTTAGCAGGTTGTCAGGGTAGTAGTAGTATCGGTAGAGAACGGTTATGTATTCCGTAAGTGGGGGAATCATCGACTGAGGTAATGTGTTGATTTCCGATAACGCTCTGCGTTTGCCCAATCCGACCTTAATGGTCTCAGGATTAGGTCCCTCCTCAGGCTTTCGTTTCTCAGTCTCCGAGCTGGGTTTGTAGAAGCTTACCTCATGACGAACAAAAGGTGAGAAGCTAGTATTTTCTAACTCGGTGTCTTCAAACAGATTCTGCCCCTGAAGAGCTTTCATCTCTTGCGAATACTCATTTTCGATAACCGCATGAGCGTCTTCAGTTTCGTTCTCAGGTTGCAGTATGTCGACTTTAACCATCTTCTCGGTTGTTAATACACCGACATGATGGCGGTCCAGCAGTATTGAGCAGATTCTTCTGCGAATATCGTTCTCTTTTAACTTCTTCTGGAACTGTCTTAAGGCCGCAAAGAAGCGATGGTCATCTAGGTGAGAGAACTCGCCTGACTTAATGCATTGAGGAAGTTCCGTCAGTGATGGGAGGTTTAACTGTAGTTCCTTGTCCTCTATAAGCCACTGAGCGCAGACTGCGGCAAGCCTTTCATAGATATCCCTTTTCTTGTGATAGAGAATCTGGAGGAAATAGAAGTACTTGGCAAGGATGAAATGTTCCACCGTGTGGAGTGCTTTCTCATCCACGAAAAGTACGTGCGTAATCTCATCTTGGAGGATGTTATTTAGAAGGTATGACGAGTTATACTCACCATAGTTGATTCCTGTGGCTTTGGCGTCACGGAGCAAATAGTCCATTTGGTCAACATCAAGGTCGCTATGGAGGAGTTGATTATACAAAATTCTCTGGTGAACTCCTGTAACAATTGCTCCTATATCTTGTGTGTTGAAATTTAGCTCACCCAGTCTCTCTGCCAATGGTGATTTGGTAATCACTAGCTTAGATAGGAGTTCGTGGAGCTTTTGTCGTTCATCCTTTGGCGCTTCTAATGGCGTAAGTTCTTTAGGAAGTTCGCTGGTGTGTCCAATCTGGGCTTCGTAGGCATCCTCAAGGGAATGCGATAGCGGGAGGTGACCGATGTCATGCAACAAGGCTGCCATCCTAAGTGTGCTAAGAGGACTTCTTGGATTCTCGTCATTTCTCTTCCAAGCTACATCCAAAACCTTAGAGGCGAGTCGTTTCATAAGGTCTGCAACGCCCAACGAGTGTGAAAAACGCGAATGTGTAGCACCAGGGAATATGTAATCAGCCAAGGCTAGCTGCTTGACGCGCCGGAGTCGCTGAAACATTGGGTGATCGATAATCAGCCTTTCATGCCTGTTGAACTCAACTAGGCCGTATAGATCATCATATACTCTCATCGAGTACTCAGCTGCCGTAATTTTCGGAATAGTCGTTCTGTACCAGGAAGTTGAGCGCTGCTTGTACTTGCTCTCTACTGAACTTAGGTTTGATAGACTGCACTGCTTCGACTATCTTGCTCTCAGTTGAATAGTGCTTGCCGAAGAACAGAGTCGTTGCCAGTAATTCAAGCGACGCAACATCATCAACTGAGTCCAGCATCTTAGAGAACTCGTCTGCGTCGCGTTTCACAGTCTCTAGGTTCACTCGCGTATCTTCTGGAAGGCTTCCGGCAGTAATCTCTGATAGCCTAGATGCGAGATCGTAGTAGTCTTGTGAGAGCGAGGGCGAATACGGACCACGAATATAGATGTTGTATAGGTACCGTAGGCTTTTTTGCCTGCCCTGCAGCAAGTACATCAGCTTCTGCACTTTGATGCGCTCGTCAATGCCATTTTCCGCATTCAGCTTGGGAATCTGGATGCCCCAGACCTTTAGAATCGCTTTAAGTGTTGACAGTTCCACAGGTCCCCCAGACACGCAGGATATTAGTCACCATAATATTAACACTTTACTATCGTTTAGTCAAACCGCTATTCCATATTTCCCGAGACGCGGAGCTGGTGCTTCTTCGCGGCGTCAATGGCTTCTTCGTAGCCTGCATCGGCGTGGCGCATTATGCCGGTGCCCGGGTCGGTAGTCAGCACTCGCTGTAGCTTTTGCGCCTGCATATCCGTGCCGTCAGCCACCACGACCATTCCCGCGTGCAGGCTGTAGCCGATGCCCACGCCGCCGCCGTGATGGAAGCTCACCCAGCTTGCGCCGCTCACGGAGTTCAGCAGCGCGTTGAGCACCGGCCAGTCGGCGATGGCGTCGCTGCCGTCCTTCATCCCTTCGGTTTCGCGGTACGGGCTGGCAACGCTGCCCGCATCCAGGTGGTCGCGGCCGATAACAATTGGCGCCTTCACCTTGCCGCTCTTCACCAGATCGTTGAACATCAATCCCGCGAGGTCGCGCTCGCCGTATCCCAGCCAGCAGATGCGCGAGGGCAGCCCCTGGAACGCCACCTTCTCGCCGGCAAGTTTCAGCCAGCGCAGCAGGTGCTCCTTTTCCGGGAACAGCTTCGCCAGTTCGCGGTCGGTCGTGTAGATGTCTTCGGGGTCGCCGGACAGCGCCACCCACCTAAACGGCCCCTGCCCGTCGCAAAACAGCGGGCGGATGTACGCGGGGACGAAGCCAGGGAAGCGGAACGCGTCGTCCATATCGCGGTGCGCCTGCACCTGGCCGCGAATGTTGTTGCCGTAGTCAAACACGACCGCGCCCGCGTCCAGCAGATCGAGCATCGCGCGCACGTGCTTCGCCATCGAGTCCCACGCCATTTCGCGGTAGCGTTCGGGATCTGAGCGGCGAAGCTGAAGCGCCTCCTCGTAGAGCATTCCCGATGGCACATAGCCGTTGAGCTCGTCGTGGGCGCTCGTCTGGTCGGTGACCACGTCGGGCTTGAAGCCGCGCTTGGCCAGCTCCGGATGCGTGTCCGCGGCGTTGCCCAGCAACCCGATGGACAACGGGCGCTTCTCCGCCCGCGCATTCTCCGCAAGTTCCACTGCCTCGTCCAGCGATTTGGTCATCGTGTCGAGATACTTTGTCGCCAGCCTGCGCTCTATGCGCTCGCGGTCGACTTCGACGATGAGCGCCACGCCGCCGTTGAATGTAATCGCCAGCGGCTGCGCGCCGCCCATTCCGCCCAGGCCGGCTGTGAGTGTAATCGTCCCTTCCAGGCTCCCGCCGAAGTGCCGGCTCGCCAGCGAAGCGAGCGTCTCGTAAGTTCCCTGCAGGATGCCCTGCGTGCCGATATAAATCCAGCTTCCGGCGGTCATCTGGCCGTACATGGTCAGGCCCATCCGCTCGTATTCGCGGAAGTGCTCCCAGTCGGCCCAGTGCGGGACGATGTTGCTGTTGGCGATGAACACGCGCGGCGCCCATTCATGGCTGCGGAAGATGCCCACGGCCTTGCCCGACTGCACGAGCAGCGTCTCGTCGGCGCCGACTTCCTTCAGCGCATTCAGGATGCCGTCGAAGCACTCCCAGTTGCGCGCGGCTTTGCCGGTGCCGCCGTAGACGATAAGCTCGTCGGGCTTCTCCGCCACTTCGGGGCTGACGTTGTGCTGGATCATCCGGTACGCCGCTTCCTGCACCCAGCCCTGGCAGGTAAGCTTCGTGCCCGTAGGCGGCCTTACGATGCGCGATGTGGTATCAAGTCGGCTCACTTCTTGCCTCCGCGACTATTGTATCACCGCGATGCGTAGGGTGGGTGTTGTTTAATCTGCTATGATGTGCTGAGCGCGGAAGGCGATGGCGACTCAACAGAAACTCGACCTTAACGGGGAGTATTCCAATAAAGGCCTGTTTGCCGACAACTATCTCAGGACCAGGCTGCCCGACCACCCAGAATGGCAGAAAGTTGATGAACCGATTCTGAAGGATATCCTGTCGAAGATCACGCAGATATACGAGAAGCACGCGAAGGATTTCTCTGGTAAGACCACGGAGCCAGTCACCGAAGATGACTTTATCAAGCCTGTCCTAGAGATTCTATGGAACGAGGGAGAGGAACGCACTTGGCAAGTGCAGCAAGTGATCTCTATTTCGGGCATGTCGAAAAAGCCTGATTATGCAATGTTCGCATCCGCCACTGACCGAAATGCCGCGGACAAGCTCAGTGGCAAACCTGCGTACTGGAGTAATGCTGTCGCCCTAGCTGACGCTAAACGATGGCAACAACCGCTTGATAAGAAGCGGGGAGACGAAACCCCATCGGCTCAGATAACAAACTATCTCTACCGCTCCAAAGTCCGATGGGGTATCCTCACCAACGGAGCGAAATGGAGGTTATACGAGAAAGAGAAGTCGAGCGCGGGCGAAATCTACTTTGAAGTAGACCTCGATGAGATCATCCGTGAGAACGACTATCGAGGTTTCAAATGGTTTTACCTCTTCTTCCGCCGTGAGGCGTTTCTGCGCGATAAAGATGGGATAAGCTTCCTAGACTACGTTCTCAAGGAAAGCCAGGCCTACACAACGGCAGTAGGCAAAAGCCTTAAAGATAGTGTCTATGACGCACTGAGAATACTAATGACCGGTTTCCTTATGGAGCCGAGAAACGAACTTGACGGGAGTGACGCAGCGCAAATCGCGCTTGTGCACAAGAACGCGCTAATCGTGCTTTATCGATTGTTGTTTCTGCTATATGCGGAGGACCGCAGTCTATTGCCGGTAAACAACGATATCTATAGCTCTTACAGCCTGAGAGGCGTACACTCTGAAGTTAATCAGCAGCTGCGCTCTCGAAAGCCGAAGTATTCTTCGAAAGGGAGGACAATCTGGCCAAAGCTGCAATTTCTCTTTGAGATACTTGACAAGGGACTCGAGGACGCGAAAGTCCCAGCGTACAATGGTGGGCTGTTTAATCCTGAAGAATACCCACACATCGCATACAGACCAGCTATCGGTAATCAGCAATGGCAAATCGGGGACTCCTATATCGCCGAGGCAGTTGATAGGCTAGCGTACGAACGTAAGGATTGGGATAAGCCGGGCATGAGCGATATTGATTACGCCACGTTGGAAGTGCGTGACCTTGGCAGCATTTACGAAGGACTCCTTGAACTCAGGCCACATATTGCCACCGAAGATATGGTGGAAGTTTGCGAGGGCAAGAAACACAAGTTCAAGGAAGTTAGTAAGCTGAAGTCCTCGAACAAGAAACCAAAGGGGCAATCACCGCGGCGAGTGCGGCCAGGCGAAGTCTATCTTGTTACAGACCGTGGAGAGCGCAAGGCAACCGGAAGTTACTACACGCCCGCGTATATCGTCAAGTACATCGTGGAGCAGACGTTGGACCCCCTGGCGGGCGAAGCCGCGAAAGAAACCGCCAAGCTCAAGAGTAAAGTCGAAAAGGAGCTACAAAGACTACACAAGTTGCTTGGTGAGAAGGGCGGCATTCCCAACGAACGCGAATCACTGGAATCCGAAATCCACCAAGTGCAACGAAAGCTGCTTGAACCCTATCGGAACCTGAAGATACTCGATCCGGCAATGGGTAGCGGGCATTTCCTGGTCGCTGCGGCGGACTTCCTGAGCCTCGCAATGGCTACCGACCCATCACTGGACCCGATAGATATCGGCGACGAGAACCCGCAAGCGTATTACAGACGGTTTGTCGTAGAGAATTGCTTATACGGAGTGGACTTGAATCCGCTGGCGGTAGAGCTGGCCAAGCTATCACTATGGCTCCACACAGTCAGCCGCGACAGGGCACTATCATTCCTCGACCACCATTTGCGGACTGGCAACAGCCTGATCGGTGCCCGTATTGAGGCCGACCTGAGCCGCGTCCCGCCTGCGGCCGATCCTAAAGAGCGGAAGAAGCAAGCGAAAGAGGCCAGCAACCAGCAGATGGCACTGGGATTTACAGATGCGCTTACGGGCACGCATTTACATTACTTCCTCGACACCTTCCGCAAGATTATGGAGGCTCCAAGTGACACCGCGGATGACGAGCGCTACAAGGATACGCTATACAGGGAGATGGATAGTGCGCGCGATGCATTCCGCGAAGTGGCCAACGTCTGGCTCGCGCCGTACTTCGGTGTTCCCATCAGCGAAGTCGAATACCAGCAGGCGGTGAACGCACTGAAGAGCGGTGAAGATGAGCGCGCAGAACTCCGCAGCGAGGAATGGTTCGATGCTGCACAGGAGATCGCCAGGGAGAAGCGGTTCTTCCACTGGGAACTTGAGTTCCCGGAAGCTTTCTTTGAGATTGCAGACGGGCGCTCCGATCTGAAGGCTGAAGGTGAACGTGGCTTTGACGCAGTTATCGGCAATCCGCCATACGTGCGGCAGGAGGGACTCGGGTCGGACAAACCCTTATTTGAACATCTGTGGAATGATGTCTACCACGGTTCCGCCGACCTGTACGTTTACTTCTATGGTCTGGGCCTGAACATGCTCAACAAAAAGGGCACGTTCGGCATGATCACGAAGAACAAGTTTATGCGGGCCGATTACGGCGGACCGTTACGCGAGTTTCTGACGGCTCACGCTGATATTCAGGAAATAACGGACTTTGGTGAGCTTCCGGTGTTTGAGGATTCTGCGGCTTTCCCATGTATTGTTATCCTGCGCCAAGGAGCACTGCAAGGCACACGTTTTACTCAAGTGAAGGCCCTCGATTTCAAGAGCCTACAAGATCGCATTGACGAGACCTCCGAGCTGTTATCACCGCAGGCTTTCGAAGGTATGAACTGGTCGCTACGGGGTGACGCGGAAGTAAAACTGCTTCGCAAACTGGAATCCCGAGGCATTCCTTTGAAGCAGTATCTTGCACACAGGGGTACGAGAACCTACTACGGTATCAAGACCGGCTTCAACCAGGCATTCATCATTGATTCCGTAACGCGTGACCGGCTGATTACCGAGGATGCGAAGAGCGATGAAATCATCAAGCCTCTTGTCGTCGGCGACGATATTCGATGCTACGAAGTTAACTTCCGTGACCGGTATCTTATCTTTGCTCGCAGGGGGGTAGACATCGAGGAGTATCCAGCGGTGATAGCGCACCTAGAGCAATGGAAATCGGACCTCATACCCAAGAGCACACGGGGTCAGAAGGGACCCGGGAGAAAGCCGGGTGACTATAAATGGTACGAGATACAGGACACGGTGGACTATTGGCAGGATTTCGAGAAGCCGAAGATTGTATATCCCGACATCGCCTTCGAAGCACGTTTCGCATTTGATGACCAGGCAATATTTTGCGCTAATACAGCATATTTCATTCCTCTCGATGACTACTACCTGCTCTCGTTGCTGAATTCCAAATGCTGCTTTGGCTATATGAAGAGGACAGCTGCTGTGCTAGGAGACGAGGACAAACGCGGTCGTTTACGGCTGATTGCCCAATACATGGAGAACCTTCCTATCCCAGACTCCCAACCTGTATCATCTGCGGAAAAATCGAAACAACTTGTCGGTCGTTTGAAAAAATACTATGCCTTATATCTCAAGAAAGGAGATATCGGTCCAATCATTAAGTTGGTTCAACGCTCCACTCCACACAGTCTCGTTAATCTGGATGCGGCTCGGGGAACATTGGCTTATCTCGCAAAGCAGATGATACAGATGCACAAGAAGAAGCAGAAGCTAATCCGCGATTTATTGGGCTGGCTCAGCGGATCGCTTCTCAACGGAATTGAGATTGATGAGTTGGACGGCAAAACACAACTCAGAGCTTATTTCGTCTGTGATGCGGAAGAACTTGTACGTGTTCTCAGGAAAGGTAAAAACCAGAAATTGCTATCGTCGCGTGGAGTAAATCCAAATACCACAAGCTTCTTCAGCATGTTTAAGGAGGAGCATGAGAAGAACTTGTCGAAGCTTAATCCGTTATTTAAACGTATTACAGCAACCGACCGCTTGATTGACCAGATAGTCTACAAGCTCTATGGATTGACCGACGACGAGATTGACATCATTGAAAAAGCGCCCCCCTAGTCGCATATCTCCACCAGGGCCAGCATGATGCGGTTTTTGTCCACGCGGAGGACGGTGAACTTGACGCCGTTTATGTGGATGACGTCGCCCTTGTCCGGTATCCTGCCAAACTTGGAATAAAGCAGCCCGCCTACGGTGTCGTTTCCCTCGTCGTCGAGCGAAAGCCCGGTGCCCTCGTTGAACTCCTCCACCGGCAGCGCCACGTTAACGACGAAACTGCCGTCGTCCTTGCGGTAGATGTCCTGCGCCTCGTCGTCGTATTCATCCTGGATCTCGCCGACGATTTCCTCGATTATATCCTCAATCGTCGCCAGGCCCGCCGTGCCGCCGTACTCGTCGGTCACTATCGCCATATGCCTGCGCTCCTGGCGTAGCTGGCGCAGCAGGTCGCCTATGCGCATGCTCTCGGGCACGAACACGGTCTCCTGCGCGAGCTGCCGGATGTCAATAGCCTCCGGGTGTCGCTTAAGGTTAACCATCAGGTGGCGGATGTGAAGGACGCCGATTACGTTGTCGATTGTCCCTTCGTAGACGGGGAACCGCGAGAAAGGCGCGTTCAGGACAACGTTGATGCTGTCCGAAGGGGGGTCGTCCGCATCCAGGGCGATGATGTCGATTCGCGGCGTCATCACCTCGCGCACGGTCGTGTCGCCCATCTCAACGATGGCGGAGATCATCTCGCGCTCTTCCTCTTCCAGCTCGTCTTCCACCGGCGCGGTCGTTGAGTAGACCTCGAAATCCTCCACGCCCAGGGCTTCAGGAATGGATTTGGCCCGCCCGAGCAGATTCGCCGTGCGCACTAGAATCGCGCTCATAGGGTGCATTATGCTCGTGACGAGCCCGGCTGACGCGGCGTTCTTGATGATGAATTCTGGGTAGGCATACTGCATAAGCGGCATCGTGTGCCCGATGAAGATGATGAACGCGGACAGGAACACAAGGATGATCGCGCTCAGGAGCCATTCCAGCCAGTACGGTTCAGTGTTCGCCAGCCCTGCGGCCCGGTGGATGACCAGGAAGAACAAAAGCAGGGACGTGGCGAAGCTCAAAAAGCCCGCGACGGTCAGCGAGACGCTGGTGGATGTCGCGCGGCGCAGCAGCGTCCGGACGCGGCTGATGTTGGTGTGCTCGTCCTCTTCTTCGAACGGCGATATATTCGAAGGGTCGAGGCTGAGGAAGCTTCCCAGGCAGGCGGAGCTGAACGCAAACGAAAGCAACCCCAGGAATCCGAGGAGCGAGAAAACCAGATAAAAGCTTGTACTTCCAGGGTCAGTGTCCAAACTGACTCACCTCAATGCCGGCTAACTGAAATAGCCGCTCTTCGCACATAAGCATCCGCCGTGCGTCAGCGGGCCTGCCGTGGTCGAGCCCCATCAAATGAAGCAGCCCGTGGACCGCCACCGCAGCAAACTCGTCAACCGTGGAATTGCCGTTGGCTTTCGCCTGCCGCTCGACCTGCCGCAGGTTCACGAACACATCCCCCAGCAGCAATGGGCCTTTGTGTGCTGCAAGCCTCACTCCGGCACGCCCGGCTTTAGGGCCGAAGACCAGGTGAGGTTCGTCGCAGGGAAACGCGAGTACGTCGGTGGTCTCGTCAACCTTGCGGAAGCTGCGATTAAGCGTGCGGATGCGCCGGTCGCCGCATACGAAAATCGAAACGTCGTCTTCCTCTTTCACCCCAAGCGCCTTTACCACGCCGACCAGCTTCGCCTCCATTCTCCGCCGGTAGCGCGGTAGCCTGCAAACCATCCAGTGGAAGTTCAGCATCAGTCGGCAGGGGAATTATACCAGAAGTCGCGTATGGCGCATTGCGATTCTTGGGCTACAATGGTGCGTAATGCCAGGTATCACAATAGAGATGCCCTACGGGCGGGGAACGATTCCCCTGGATATACCGGCATCGCTGGCGGACAGGCTTCACTTCGCCCGCCCGCAACCGCTCGAAGTTCTGGCCGATCCCGCGGAGGAGATGCTTAAGGTTGCGGACTCGCCGGTCGGGAGCGCGCCGCTTTCAGAACGCCTGCGGTCGGCGCACAACGTCGCTGTAATTGTTAGCGATTGCACGCGGAGCACCGCATATCCGCAGTGGCTGCCCCGGCTGCTGGAGTTCGTGCGAAGCCATCTCGCCGCAGGCGCCAGGCTTACGCTCATTATGGCCTGCGGAACCCACGCTGCGCCGTCCGAAGGCGAGGCGCGGCAATCTCTCGGCGTTGACGACGAAGTTGTGATGCATGACAGCCACGATGACGATTCGCTTATTGAGGTCGGCGCCAGCCCCCGCGGCACGGCCTACACCGTGAACCGCCTGATAACCGAGGCTGACCTTATCGTGGCGACGGGCGCGGTGGGCTACCACTACTTCGCGGGATTCACCGGCGGCGTGAAAGCGGTGTTCCCGGGGCTGGGTGGCTTCGACGCCGTGGTGCACAATCACGGGCTCTGCCTTGACCTCAAGGAACACTACTTCGCGGAGGGCGTCGCGCCGGGCAATCTTGACGGCAATCCGGTGCACGAAGACCTTCGCGGGATAATCCCGCACCTGCCGCCGATATTCCTGATAAACGTCGTGCTGGTGGACGACAAGGTTCCTGCACGCTTTTTCGCAGGTGACATTGTCACAGCCCACCGCGCAGCCTGCGAGTTCGTGGACGCGCATTTCCGGTCCGGTGTGCCGCGCAAGGCAGATTTAGTATTGCTGTCCGCGGGGGGACACCCGCGCGACATCAGCCTTTACCAGGCGCACAAGGCACTTAAGCACGCGGAGGCTGCGCTTTCCAGGCGCGCGCGCATCCTCTTTTTAGCGCGTTGTCCCGATGGTATGGGTCACCCGCATTTCGAGCAGTGGCGCAAGCTTGATTTCGCCGCGACGGTCAGCGTGCTCAGGCAGCGCTACCTTCCCATCGGGCATATCGCGCTTTCGCTGCGCACGCTCTACAAGCGCTTCGACCTGAACCTGGTCTCAGAACTAGATGCGGCGACGGCGGAAGAGTGGGGCTTCACGCCGGTTCAGCCTGAAAATGCGTCGCTTAAGGCCGTGTGGATGCTGGCGCGGGCAAATTCGCCGGTTGTGGTGACGCACGGCTCGTCGGTGCTGCTGTCTGCTGGACAATAGCAGGCTGCGCCGATAGAATGTAGCCTCGCTCAAGTTGGGGTGTCGTCTAACGGTAGGACAGTGGACTCTGGATCCATTAATTGGGGTTCGAATCCCTGCACCCCAGTATAAAGCTGACCCCGCCTGCGGTATCGTCGCGTCACCGAGAACAAGCCCAAATCGCAGTGCAGCCACGCGCCGCGCGCGCCGGCGCATAATTGAGCATTCCGCGCGTGGTTATCCCCAAGGTCAACAGCTTATCCACGCGCAGGGCTGTGTTGGCACCTTGCCCAAAGCGCCCGGTGAAGGCCTGTTCGCATTATCGACGGACCGCACGCTCGCCTGGCGCGCCTTCCGGCTCAGCCTGGGTGCAGAACATTGAGCTGTCCTATTCGCCCGTTTACCTGCTGTTGGCAGGTTGGGATTCTGAGTTGACCAAGCTTTGAACGCAGTGAATAGTCACCGAGTTATCAACAAGTTATTGACACCTTGCACTATATGACGGTAGAATCACCTAACTGTATGGAGGGAATCAGATGAGAGGAAGGGTATTTCTGGGTGTTCTAACCATTTGTGCAGTGCTGCTGTCGGCAGGTTTCGCCGCGCCCGCGATGCCGAGTTACCTGGGACCCTCCGGTCTCATCCTGACGCCTGATGCCCAGGCTAACGGCGTTTCCGGCCTTGCGTTCTCAGCGCATTTCTTCGACCTGTCCGGCGCGCTCGCGTCTTACGGGGTCGATGGAGAGACGAGCGTGTACGCCGCAACTTACAGCCCCATTCCCGCGCTAGAATTCGGGGTGTCCGCGATGGACAGCAATACGAGCGGCGGCGCTACGCTGCTGAACGGGAAGTTCGTCATAAGCGACGAGTCCTCCCTGCAGCCGTTCGCGTTCGTCGGCGGGGTCGTCGATATGCTCGACCAGCAGGAAATTTCGCCATTCCTTCTGGTCAGCAAGAGCTTTAACCTATCGGGTCCGCTGGCGTCCAACCAGATAGGGCTGTCGGTGAACGCAGGCTACGGCGGGGGGTTTTACAGCGACGGGTTCCTCGTCGGCGGCGAGCTGAAGCTTCACCCGCAGTTCTCAATCATCGCCGAGGGCACGAAAAAGTACATCAATCTGGGCGCGCGGTTCTCTTCATCGGGGCTTGCGCTGGACGTCGGGCTCATTGATATGCAGGATATCGCGGGCGGCGTGAGCTACACCTGGTCGCTGTTCTAGCGCGGCCTGCGCGCTACGCAAGCCTTTTCAGCATCTACTGCGGCAGCTCAAACAGCGTCAGGAAACTCCGGTCGCGGTAGCGCGCTGCGAGCAGGCTGGCGGCCGGGGAGAACTTGTAGCTCTCAGCACCCTGCATTACGACGTATTCCTGCGTTCCATGCCGCTCCTTCAAACACAGGAAGATGTCGTTTACCGGCGCGCGCACCCTCACCGCGTAAGGCAGCCGGTAGAACATTCGCATGAAGGCCAGGTAGTTACCGTCGGGCGACAGGTTCGGCTCGAAATCGAAGCCACGGTCCTGGCTGCTAAGCAAAACTTCCGGCTCGCCGTCAGGGTGAATAAGCAGTATGCGCGAGACGTACCGCGCGGCCTTGCCCTCATCGGGCGTCTCAGGCAGATCGAACGACTCGTCCACCATGAGGAACCCGGGGAACGAGCCGCCGAACGCTTCCTTGACCACCGCGCCGACCAGTACCTCACCGGTGTCGACGACCTCGATGCCACGGTATTGGTACGCCTCGTGAATGCAGGCAATCGTGTTCTCGCTCAGCGAGTATTTCACGAGGAAGTTGCCGCGCGGGTATTCGCCGCCAAAGCTGCGCGCAGCCATCAGTATCGCGTTGCTCTGCGGGTCGTACGCCATGTCGTCTATCAGGTCCACCTGCTCCTTGAGAGCCAGCGGCAAGAACGCACCGGTCTCAAGGCTCAACCGCCCCAGGCTGACGACGTTTGCCGGCGCGCTGAACTCCTGCGCCGATACGTAGACGTATTTATCTGTGTTGTCCCACACGCTATGGCCCACGGTGAAATCGTCGGGCATCTTGCTGAAGCTGAATGCGCGGATGCGGGGCGCTTCCAGATCCACCACTTTGAAAAACGGGGGCTCCAGCGGGCCCGACGGCGGGATATAAAACGAGATGTAGCGCCGGTGCGGCGAGAGCGTAAAGGTAAGCCGCTCCCAGTCCGTGTGCTTGCCCAGAACCCGGCTGAGGTCGGTCGCCGAGATGAGTTTCTTGCGGTCGCCGGTGGTGATTTTGTGCAGCCACATAATGGCGCCGTAGGGATTCACCGTGTAGAGCGCCAGCTCGTCGTCGTCCCACCAGTCGTAGTCGAGGATCAGGCTTCCGTCGTTGAACACGATGTGCGCCGCATCGGTCATCTCCGCGCGTGCAGCATCCTGCGATGCCGCAAGCAGCATTAGCGCGCAGCCAATAAACGCCAGCAACAAAGCCGGCGGCAACCACAACTTAATGGAATAACGGTGTCCCATCGCGCCGAAGGATTATAGAGTATCCTGCGCGTGGTGGGAAGGAGCTTGCTCAGCTATCAGTCTTCAGCCATCAGTCGTCAGCAGGACTGCCAGCGGTCAGCCCTCAGCATCGGCGGGTAAACACCGTGTACTTATGAGGGGAGAACGAAGTTCGGACGCCTGGATGGTCGTCCGCAGCCAATGGGATGCGTCCTTTCTTGACTTGAATCGGTGGTATTCTATAATTGCGCTCCGCGGCGGCGTAGCTCAGAGGTAGAGCAAACGGCTCATAACCGTTGAGTCGGCGGTTCGATTCCGCCCGCCGCTAGTTTGGCTACCCTTCGCTGCACCCTCCGAAGCAGAGCTTCTGCGGAGGACGGGTAAAGCTACGGCGGGCAAGCTTTCAGCGGTCAGCTTCCAGTTGTCAGTCGTCAGAGAAGAAAACCCAACCGTGGAGTCGGGGCTTTCCAGCCCCGAATTGTCATCAATATAATCGCGACTAGAAAGTCGCGACTCCACTGGGGGGCGGCTAGCTCTGGCTGTCCACATCGGACATCATCAAGTTGATGACATAGGTGTAGGAGACCACCTGGTTGCGCCCGTTGCGCTTGGCGAAGTAGAGCGCCGTGTCAGCAAACTCGATGAACTGCGCCACACTGCGCGGCCGGTGGTCGAGGAAGCTCGTCACGCCGATGCTGGCCGTCACCTTGATGAACAGGTTCTCCGCGCTGATGAAGAAGGAGTGATTGGCGACTAGGCGGCGGATTCGGTTAGCCACCAGCTCCGCCTCACGCAGACCGGTTTCCGTCAGCGCAATTACGAAGCGTTCGCCGGAGTAGCGCGAGATGTTGTCGGTGGAGCGCAACGCGACCTTCAGCACCCGCGAAATCTCCCGCAGCACGTTATGCCCCTCCTCCACGCCGTAGGTGTCGTTTATGTCCTTGAAGTGGTCAACGTCTAGAAACAGCACGGAAAACGGCACGTTGTAGCGCGTCGACCGCTCGAACTCGCGCTCCAGAACCGTGAAGAAGTGCCGCTGGTTGAAGAGGCCGGTCACGCGGTCGAGGTTGTCCATTTCCTCATTGGCCGCCATCAGGTAGTTCTTCTTTATGTGCGTGCCGAGGTGGTGCGAGAGCACCTTGATGAACTGGCGCGTGTCCTCGGTTACGGAGTACGCCTGCGGGACCACGATGCCGACCAGCCCGAACAGGTTGTTGTCCAGGTAGATGGGCGCAAGCTCCACCCGCTGGCCCTCTTCCGGGGCCATGGCGCTGTCCTCTATCAGCATATCCTCGCCGACAAGGCGGACGTGCGAGATCTCCGATTTTTGCAGGTTGGGCCGCTTGGGCCAGGAGCGGATGAGGTGGGATGTGAGCCACTCAACTTCCTGGTCGCTGGTCCTGTCGATCAGGCACAATACGATTTCCTCGCCCCTTTCCAGCGGGTCGAATATCATTCCCCAAAATTTGAGCGGGAGAATATCGGACAACAAGCGGCTGTAGACGCCGACCGTGTTCTCGGTTTCCCACGTCAGATTGATGTTCTCGACGAACTCGTCCAGCAGCATAAAGAACTTCGCGCGATCGTCTTTGCTGACCGGCGCGGCCGGATGCTCGCCGCGCATAAACTCCCAGTGGTAGAGCAACTGTGCTATCTGTTCGCAGACCGATTCCAGTTCACCCAGGCGCTGGCTCAGCTCCTGCAACTGCGTGGCTGAAAGGTCAGACAGGCAGAGGACTCCCACCAGCTCATCCTGGAAGGTGAGCGGGAGCACAGCGCACGCTGGCGTGCGGTAGTTCTTTTTAAACGGCGATACCAGGTCAGGGAAGTCCTCAATATTGCCGCAGATGAACGGGCGGCGGTCCTTAGCCACGCGGCAAACCACCTTCAGCGTCGCATTAAGGTCGCGGGCCTTCCCGCGGAAGCCCGTGTAGTTGAGCTGGACGATGCGCTCAGTTTTAGGGTCGAGGGCGACCAGCGAGACGCGCCTGATTCCCAGGGACAGCGCGATCTTGCGGACGATTCGCGGCCGGAGCCTGCGCTCAGTCCGCAGGTTTACGGCAGCCATGCGCTTCTTCAGGATGTTGAAGTTGAAGTGCTTCTCAACTTCACGCGAAGGTCTTTCCACCGGTTTTGGCATAATGATTTCGCGCTCCGGCGCTCCACAGCGCTCTCAAAGCGCTAGCCTTACAGTTTACCATAGAAAACGCCCCTTCGCCGCGAGATTGGAGCGGGGGGCTATGGCTTGCCAAGCCTCGCCGCCGCCCAAAGGTCGGGTTGGCGGGTGCTTCTGATATAATCTATGGTTCGCACTGAGAGCGCTATGGATATCGAGGCAAAACACATCGCAAAACGCAGCGAGAACCTGTCGGACTGGTACACCGACGTGATTCTCAAAGGCGAACTCGCGGATTATGCGCCCGTGCGCGGATGTATGGTCTACCGCGAGTACGGCTACGCTATCTGGGAACGGGTGAAGAAGCTGCTGGGCCAGCGCATCATCGACGCCGGCCACAGCGACGTCTACTACCCGCTGCTCATTCCAAAGAGCCTGCTGATGAAGGAGGCGGCGCATATCGAGGGTTTCTCGCCGGAGGTCGCCTGGGTGACAATCGGCGGCGGCGAGAAGCTGGCGGAGCCGCTAGCGATACGGCCTACATCAGAGGTCATCATCGGCACGATGTGGGCGAAATGGATCGGCTCGTACCGCGATCTGCCGATTCTGCAGAACCAGTGGGCCAACGTTGTGCGCTGGGAGAAGGCCACGCGCCCGTTCCTGCGCACGCTGGAGTTTCTGTGGCAGGAGGGGCACACCGCCCATCGCACGGAAGACGAAGCGCGCGAGGAGACAAGGTTGATACTCGACATTTACCGCGACTTCGCGGTGGATGACCTGTCCATGGCAGTGCTGGCCGGTAAAAAGAGCGAATCCGAGAAGTTTGCGGGCGCGGTGGAAACCTACGCTATCGAAGGGATGATGCCCGACGGGAAGGCGTTGCAGTGCGGCACGAGCCACTTCCTGGGCCAGAACTTCGCAAAGGCGTTCGAAATCAAATTCCTCGACGACGACAATACCGAGAAGCTCGTGTGGACTACAAGCTGGGGCGTCTCGCACCGGATAGTGGGCGGGCTGATTATGCAGCACGGAGACGATAACGGACTTATCCTGCCGCCCAGGGTGGCGCCGACGCAGGTGGTCATAGTCCCGATTCTGTATGATGAGACGAAGACCCAGGTGCTGGAAGCCGCGGAGAAGCTGCGCCTGCTGTTGAAGTCGCACTCGGCCTTCGATGAGCCGATAAGGGTTCTCGCCGATCTGGACGAAAACACAAAGCCGGGCTTTAAATTCAGCAAGTGGGAACTCAAAGGGGTTCCCGTGCGTCTGGAAATAGGGCCGAAAGACCTGGCGAAGTCCCAGGTAATGGCGGTTACGCGTGATAACCGCAATAAGCGCGCTCTTTCCTTTGACCTGGGAGCCGGCGCTTTTAAGTTCGATGAGCTAACGGGGCTGCTGGCGGGCGTGCAGGAGCGGTTGCGCGAGCGGGCGTCGCAGGAGCTTTCGTCCCGCCTGTATAAGGTGGAAAGCTTCGACGAATTCAAAGAGGCCGTTATGGGGAAAGGCTTTGCCGTAGCGGCCTGGGATGGCACTGACGAGACCGAAGCGGCGGTCAAGGAAGCCACGTCGGCGACCGTTCGCGTGTTGAAAAAAGGGGTTACATCTGGTAAGGTAGCCTGCGTTTATTCTGGCAGGCCCGCCCGGTACGTAGCTTATTGGGGTCAATCATATTAGTCAATTTGAGGTGAAACCTATGTGGCCACACAAAATGGCGGCGCGGCTTTTTTCGCTCGCGGTCATTATGGCGGTCCTGCTTACTTCGGCCGCCGCGAGTGCGCAGAATGGCGCTGTGTCGGGTTGGGAGCTGAATTATGCGTCCGACGTCGCGGCGCAGATACTCAAGCCATCCGTGGTTTTCATCGAAACCCGCTTCGATCGCCCGCGCAACGACACCGAGTATGCTATCTGGAGTTACTTCCGGGGTGCCAGGCCGCTTTACGGGCTTTACGGCAGCGGTTTCATCTACAAGGATCCCAAGTACGTCATCACGACGCCTTTCCTCCTGACGCACGCCGAGTACATCCGGGTGATCACGAGCGACGGCAGGTCTTTCCCGGCCACGCTGGTGGACGAAGATGACGTTTTCAAGACCGCCGTACTTGAGGTTGACTGGGGGTATCACTACGAGCCCGTCCCGGCGATTCTTGCCAGCTCGGAGGACTTGAAGCTAGGTGAGCCTATCACGATTCTGGGCTACGATACCGAGGGCGTGGACTATATCAGCACCGTTGGGGTCATTTCCGCAATCCGGAAGGAGCTGCCAAGCGTGGAGGAGCCCACGGAACAGTACATTCAGTTCGATGCGGCCTACGAGCTCCCGATGATGGGCGGCCCGCTTGCCAACGTAAAAGGAGAAGTGGTTGGCATTGTCTACGGAACGGTGCAGGATTTCTACCAGTCAAACATCAACCTTGCCGTTCCGATCAATGACCTGGTAAGGGTGGCTGACCGCATTATCTCAGGAGAGGCAAAGCGGCCGTGGTTCGGCATAGAGGGGCTGTGGATGACCGACCAGATCAGGCTCCTCAATAAGGTTCCTGGGCGCATCGAGAACGGCGTATTCATTACATACGTTGAGCCCGGCAGCCCGGCCGATCTCGCCGGCCTTTTGCCCGGAGACGTCGTTACCGAGATGGACGGTAACAAGTTCAACTATCTCTTTGACTACAAAGCGTTTATGCGACGCGTGGATATCGGGCAAGTTGTCAGTGTCACCTACTGGCGCTATACGCCCAACGTTACAGAAGCCACGGGCACGACGGACCAGGATTTGTACCAAACAGTGGTGCAGATACTGGAGTACCCGGAGGAAGAGGAGGAGTAGCAGCCGCAGCTCAACGACCGGAGTCTGCGGCTGGCCAAACTCTGGAGGCGTACTGAATGAGAAACCTGCTTGCACTGACAGTGGTGATGGGATGCATCTGCCTTGCCGGCGCGGTTGCCGGTGCGCAGGAAGGGATGCTCAGCGAAGAGGAAGGGCTGCGTATTCTGCGCGAAACGCCGGTCAATGTGCCTGAGCTTATCGAGAAGGTAAAGCGCGGCGTGGTGGTGGTGCAGCCAATCATGGTGGAAGGTGTCGCAGCCGCCGAGTTTGGCGGTCTGGGATCGGGCTTCGTAATCGACAAGCAGGGGCATATAATCACAAACACCCATGTCGCAGGCAAGGCTTCGGTGGCGCAGATCGTTTTCTGGGACGGTTCCTCGGCAAGAGCCACGCTGGTCGCCGCAGCTCCCCACTACGACATCGCGCTGCTGAAACTGGATAATCCTGACCCGGATCATCTCTTCCCGGTCCCGCTCGGCGATTCAGACCGGGTGAGGCCGGGAGACCTGGCCCTGGCAATGGGAGCTCCGGGCTCTATGGAGGGCTTTAATATCGACCGAAGTAACCCGCTGGAGGCATACGGCTTGCGCTCGACTGCGACCATGCGCGTGGTCTCGGGCCGTTATACAGACATTAATTTCCAGGTTATCCAGAATTACTACCTCCGGGGGTCATACGGTCTGACCTATGCGATGTATCTTCCGTACGTTTTCCGAACGCAGTCGCCGATTAATCCGGGCAATTCGGGCGGGCCACTGTTCAACCAGCACGGGGAGGTCATAGGCATCAACACCTGGGGTGGATCGCACATGCTCTCACAGCAAACCAACTTCTCCGTGCCGATCAACTCCGCGAAGAGCTTCGTCGTTGAGGTGCTGGAGCACAGGCGCCAGGACATCCCGTGGCTCGGTATACACTGCATATTCCCGCCCAACATCAAGAACCCGGAAGCCTATGTCGAATTCAAGGAGCGGTTTCGCCCTGAAGGATTATGGGTTTACTCAGTGGAGCCTGATTCGCCTGCAGAGGCGGCGGGCTTGCTCAAGGGTGATGAAATAGTGGCTTTAAACGGAAAGGCACCACCAACGCCCGAAGAGCTCAGGCTGGAGGTTCTGCAGGGGGAACTCGGGGTTGAGTATTTCCTCGACATCCGGCGCAGCCACTATGAATTTACGGTTCGCCTGTTCACCGTGCCCAAGCCCGACTACGTTGCGAATTTCTCTGTGTGAGTGCAGTTCGCCTGGACACGGCACTGATCCCAGGGGTTGTGGCCAGGGCTGGGGTATACATTGAGGAGACAAATATGAGCGTAAGATGGACCAATGTGGGGATGGCGTTGATTCTCTTCTTCGCTGTGGTCACAGCAGCTGCAAGAGCGGACTTCATGGCCGTCGAAGTTGCTGAAATGGCAAAGGAGAGCGTTGTCACCATTGAGACGGTCAGCCTGAGCCTGACGGCCGTTTCGCTGACCTCGCGCCAGCAGCGCATCGTGCAAAGCTACGACACGGGCCTCGTAATCACCAAGGATGGCTATATCCTAACGGATGCAGCATCGCTGGAGGACGCCGAGGCGCTCGAAGTCACACTCGGAGACGGGCGGAAGTTCGATGCCGAGACGGTCGTGCAGGACAAGGGCTATGGCCTGGGGCTGATCAAGCTCAAGGAGCCTCCGCCTGACCTGAAAGTGGCCAGGTTTGCGCTGGACAGCCCGGTGCGCCAGGGCGAGTCGGTTGTCGTCGTCGGTACCGCCGGCGGCTACGGCCACACTGTATCCTACGGTATCATTTCGGCTATCCGCACAGTGCGCCTGGAATCGGGCCAGCTGGTCCCGGATATGATCCAGAGCGATGTCGTCGTCAATACCGGCAACGAGGGCAGCCCTCTGTTTAATTCAAACGGCGAAGTCGTTGGCATACAGGCCGTGTTTGGCGGTGGGAGTGCAATGGGTATGCAGAACGTAACGTTTTTCATGCCTGCAACGCTCGTAAAGAAGGTTGTCGATGAGCTGATAGAGACCGAAGAGCCCGCGTTCCGGCCCTGGCTGGGTATTATGCCCTACTCCGGCTCGTTCGGGATGTACGGGCTGCGGGAGCTGTCCGATGACCTCCGGATGTATATGAACCTGCCGGATGAGTACTGGGACGTAGGAATGCTCATTTACAACGTATGGGAGGGCAGCCCGGCTTACGACGCCGGCCTGCGCTACCAGGATTTCGTGGTCAAGATAAACGGTGAGCTGCTCAAGTCCATCGGCCAGCTTGAGAAGATAGTCTACGAGGCTAAGGAGGGCGACGTTCTCGTGTTCGGCATTATCCGCCGTGACCGTTACCGGGATATAGAATGTGAGGTCGGCGACCATCCGGAAGAAATGCTGATGTATTATTTCTAGCCGGCTTTAGTTTTTCCGCTCCGGCAGAACCAGCGAGCGAAGCGGCTCCCCGCAGGCGGGGCAGCGAGGTTCGTCCACCAGTATGTGTGCGGAATAGCCTGCGCGCGAGATCAGGGTCTGCCCGCATTTGGGACAGGTGGTGTCACCGTCCGCGCCGGGGAGGTTCCCCAGATACACGAATTTGAAGCCTCGCTCGCGCGCGATTCGCTCCGCGAACCGGAGCGTTGCGACGGGCGTTGCGTCCTCGCGGTACTCGTTGTGCGGGAAGTAACGTGTGAAGTGCCACGGCGTATCCAGCGGGACGTTGTCCGCCATCCACTCAGCCATCTCCCTGATCTCCTCCTCACTGTCGTTCCAGTTGGTGACGATGTTGGTGACGACCTCCAAATGCACGCCGCTTTTCGCCACGCGCGCGATGGTCTCCAGCACTTTTTCAGGATGGTTGTACTCCGCCATCTTCACCAGATTCTCCGGCCTGATGGTTTTCAGGTCGGCGCGGTAGGCGTCTGTAACTTGGAGCACGTCTTCCAGCGGCTCGGGACTGATAAACGCATTCGTCACCAGGCAGGTGTAGTAGTCGGTGTGCTCGCGGAAGTAGTGGAAGGTGTCCAGCACGTACTCCATCCAGATGGTGGGTTCGTTGTAGGTGAACGAGACGCCGGTGGCGCCGTGGCGGCGGCAGATCTCAACGAGCGCCGAGGGCTCAATAGGTTCGCTTTCGAGCAGGCGGAATCCCGCCGAGTCGGCATCAGCCATGGATATGGTCCAGTTCTGGCAGTGCTTGCAGCGGAAGTTGCAGCCGATGGTGCCCAGTGACAGCACCAGCGAGCCGGGGTGGAAGTGGTAAAGCGGCTTCTTCTCCACCGGGTCAACCGCGATGGAGCTGGGGCGCCCCCAGATGAACGTCACCAGTTCGCCGTCGAGGACGCCGCGCACGCCGCAGTAACCCATTTCACCTTCGCGGATTACGCATTCGCGGGGGCAGAGGCGGCAGCGGATTTTCACGCCGAGATCGTCGGGCTCCGGTTTTACGAAGTATTTCGCGGGCCGGGCGGCAGCTTTGAGCGTTTCGGAAAACATCGCGTGTCCCGGATCCATTGTAGCAGTTGCGTGCCGCCTATCTGCTAAACTACGCGGCGTGCCAGGCATTCCCCAGGACTACCCGGTTTCGCTCCTCGACTACACGCTGCCCGAGGATCTGATTGCGCAACAGCCGCTTGCGGAGCGCGACGCTTCGCGCCTGCTCGTGGTCAACCGCGCGGCGAATAGCGTTGCGCACCAGAGGTTCCGCGAGCTTCCGGGGCTGTTGCCGCCGCGCAGTTTCCTCGTGCTCAACGACTCGCGGGTGATGCGCAGCCGCTACTTCTGCACCCGCGTGGATACCGGCGGGCGGGTTGAGGTCCTGCTCACGCGCGTCCACGAGGACGGGACGGCAGAGTGCCTGACGGAGGCGCGGGGGCATATCCGGCAAGGCGAGAGGCTGGCGTTTCGCGACGGCGTCGAGTTTGAAGTGCTGCGCCCGACCGGCCGCGACGACCCGGGACGCGTGCGCATTCTGCAAAACGGCGAGACGCCGGACGTGCCGCGTTTGCGGGCGATACTCGAAGCGGGAGTGCTGCCGCTGCCGCCGTATCTCAAGGAGAAGCTAAGCGACGAGGAGCGCTACCAGACGAGCTATTCTGAAAAGACAGGCTCGTCGGCAGCGCCCACCGCGGGTCTGCACTTCACGCAGCGCACATTTGGCGAGATGGCGCTGCGCGGGATTGAACACGCGCGGATAACGCTGCACGTCGGCACCGCGACGTTCCTGCCGATACGGGGAGACGATGCGGCAGAGCATCACCTGGCGCCGGAGCCGTATTCCATCTCTGCAGCGGAGCTGAAGCGCATTCTAGCGGCTAAGCTTTCGGGCAGGCCGGTCGTCGCTGTCGGCACGACGAGCATCCGCGTGCTGGAGCGGGTCTTTGCTAACTGGCGCGCCGCGTGTGATGAGATGGGTGTGAGTTCAGCGGGAGAGCTTGCGAACGTGCCGGATGCGGCGCTCCTCAAGCGGTTTCCCGCCGCCGGAGAGACCGACCTTTACGTGCTTCCCGGATACGAGTTTGAGTTTGTGGACGCGCTGCTCACCAACTTCCATCTGCCGCGCACGACGCTGCTGGCGCTTGTTTACGCGTTCGGCGGCCGCGAGCTTGTGCGCCGGGCCTACGGCGAGGCAATTTCCCGCCGCTACCGCTTCTATTCGCTGGGCGACGCGATGCTGGTTGTGTGATGGGGGGGGTGCCATCGGATGCGGGATGCTTTCGGATTGGGATTAGGGCTTCCACACCTATAAGGACAAAGCAGTAGGAACACCAAGCGAAATCATGTGACTCATAGTCTGTGGCTTTCTGAAGTCCAAGCGTTAGAATTGACTTTCGGTGGACAAGGGAGGAACAGCTATTCTCGTCAAACTTGGAATGGTCATCAGGCATTTTCGCGAAGAAAGGAGATTATCTCAGGAGGACTTAGCGGGCGCCTGTGACGTTCATAGGACTTACTTAAGCGGATTAGAAAGGGGTTTGAGGAATCCTACCATCGAGGTGCTGTCAAGGATAGCTAGAGCGCTTGATGTTCCTCTTTGGAAGCTACTGAAAGGGCTCTAAGTTGTTGGATTTCGTACGGGAATCGGTAGCTCTGGGGAAACTTTGAAATGACCGAGCAGAAACTCTATAAAGAAGCGATACTGGGATATAGCAAAGATAATGGCGCACAGATCATTGAAACCGAAAAGCGCATATTTAGATCCGTGGTAAGGACAATTACTGAGATACTTCCGCTTGTCTATCAAGGCTTTGACGCATGCCATGAACTTCGTCCTTATTGGCTGCTATATGCCCCGAAGCAGAGAGGGCACAAGCCTAGAGGCGACTCACTACCTTGGGGTGAAGTGGGTGAGAAGCTTATTGAAGGCCTTTTCCTTCAGTCATTGGGATCTTATTTTGAGGACCTAGAATTCATCGGACTACCATACGGAGGCGACATACGCTTTATGTCTCAGGATAGCCTTTGTCACTTCGACGTTAAATCTACAGGCCCCAATGACAATCCAAATGAAATTGTCGCTAGCCCTAACCAGATTAGCGGTGATGGTGCAATCAAGGAGGGAAGTTACGTAGGCAATTCATCTGTTGTTGTACACGGGCCGAGACGTGAAATGGTATTTCAGCCCGAACTCCCGCCGCTTTATATGCTAAGAAAACTTCCCCGACTATGTGTAACGGTATTCCTCAAAGTCGTCTACGCAGTGGAGGAGCCAGGCATTCAACCACTCGACCATGTTGAAGTTGTATGTGTGCCAAACGGTCTGCTAATGTTCACAGGCCCAGATTATCACATGAACAACCTAGGTAGGCTACTCACGCCAGGAAAGGATGAAGTAAAGTTCAAGCATAAGCGCGTGAGAGTAAAACTTATCCCTCTTGCTGAGATCGCCACTTGGAGGTGCGTCAAGTTACGTGTCGGGGAACGCGGTGAGGTGCAACATCAGCTGAGGGTTCAACCCGATGGGGGAACAGACTAGACTGCGCTCGGCGCCTTTCAAAGGCCAGCCTAGATTTTGCTAGGTCGACATAGTCGCGGACTTTCTCTATTCCGATGAAGTTGCGTCCGAGTCGTAGTGCAGCTACTGCGGAAGTACCACTCCCCATGAAACAGTCAAGCACGTTGTGCCCCGGATCAGTAAGAAGCTTGATGAGGCGCAGTGGCAACTCTACAGGGAACATTGCTTCATGTAGGTCGTTAGCTCTTACTGAGGGGAATCGCCAGACACCTCTGGATCCCCATTCTTGCCACTCACTATTCGATAGTCTGTTTCTGTCTATGACCGTAACGCCGGGCTTCCATAGGAAATACAGGTACTCGAACTCGTCTACCGAGCGATACGATGAGTTGTGCCACCTGCTGTTCTGCCACGCAGCGTCTTTGTGCCAGATGCGTCTGTCATAAAGGTAGAACCCGGCTTGGATAGCTGCATCCTCAATGAGTGCACTTACAAGCTTTACACGTGTCTGACATGAGTGCTTCCCACCTCTAACATTGTTACCGTTAAGCCTTCTATCGATTGTTTGCTCGCTACAACCCAGGAGATCCGCTAGTTGGTAACGGTCATAACTAGGATACTCTTTTTTCGCCTGAAGAACCATCTCTCGCGTTACCGCGTGCCTCTTATTGCTTACTAGGTCTGCTTGGATCCGCGGCATTGAGAGATCCTCGAAGCAGAGGATGTCTGCGATGTTCACTACGACAAACTGTCCAGGCTCGATGATTCTATAGTGCAAGCGTATTACCGTTTCAAGCAGATCAACCCACTCTTCATAACTCTGGCCAGATTCGTATTTCTTACCCACGTGATATGGAGGCGACCAAACGGACAGTTGTATGCTGTTAGGTGCGATTCTCTCCAGAAGTTCTCTGCAATCACCGCAATATACCTCGTTGAGTGCCAGCCAAGCTGTCTTGTTACCATTATCAGTTTTTAAAGCGCCGCTAGGTTGGCTTGCCTCTTTAGGGCGCTCGGAGCTGCTATCTTTAAATGTCTCTAAGTCCCATCGAGGAATAAGCCAATCTCTACCTGCTTTGAATGCTAACAGGTGGCCTGTTCTTATCAAGTGCCTTACGTGTTGAGGTGTGTATCCTAAAATCGAAGCGGCTTTAGTCACTGTATAAGCGTCAAGATGCCTGCTCATGATATTCCTTAGAGAATAATATCATTATACAGCGTTTTATACAAGCATTCCCTTTAAATTAGTTCCCTCCAATGATATTTTCTATTTGTCAGCCAACAGAAGGTTTGCCTGGTGTTGTCTGTATTGCTTTAATATATTCCTACTGAGCTATCCAATGCGAACTTCCACATGGGCTATTCCTGGGCGAGAATGAAGAGTTAGGGGATAAATGCGCCTAGGCGCACAAGTCCCCGCTCTGCAGGCTAATCGCGGTCAATGCTCGAAGGTTCCGCCAGGAAATCCGCGAGTTCGGTGCGGGTTTCGGGGCTGGCGGAATACGACGCCCAGCGCACGCGGTCTTTGAGCACGAACGGGAACTCCGGCAAGCCGCTTTTGCACCGCACGCCAAGGCGCGCAAGCTCGGCCCGTATCACCTCCAGCGCCCGTCCGATGCGCAAGTAAGCCTTCGCCGCCGTCAGCGGCGCGTGCATCCAGCCGCCGGGCATATCGCCCTGCCACAGGTGGAACTCCTTGTGCAGCAGGCTGACCGCCGCGCAAAGCTCATCGTCCAGCAGCGGGAACAGGCGTGAGCGCACGAGCCTGTCCGCGGCGCCCACGGAGGGGCATTTCGTTCCCTCAAGCATCTGGCCAAGCGCGAATGCAAACTGGGCGTGCGACCGGTACAGCAGCCGTCGCAGCTTGCGCTCGGCATACTCTTTCGTCGGCCCGCGCGGCTTCTCGCTTCCCGCCATCGTCCCGCTGTGATTGTCGCTGATGGCGTGCGGATTGGCAACCACGCGCGGCGCATGGCGCGGCGCCCGGTCTCAGGCTTCCTGGGGGAAGAACCGCTCCTTAAACTTCAGGGAGACGTTCACCAGGCTTATGAGCACCGGCACCTCAATGAGGGGGCCGATGACGGCGGCGAAAGCCACGCCGGAGTTTATGCCGAACACCGCCACCGCCACCGCGATTGCGAGCTCGAAGTTGTTGCTCGCCGCGGTAAACGACAGGCTGGCAGTCTTCGGATAGTCCGCGCCCACCTTGCGGCTGATGAAGAAGCTGACCAGGAACATCGCCACGAAGTAGATGAACAGCGGGATGGCGATGCGCACGACGTCGAAGGGAATGCTGACAATCAAGTTGCCCTTCAGGCTGAACATTACGACGATGGTAAACAACAGCGCGATGAGCGTTACCGGGCTGATTTTCGGGATGAAGCGGTTGTGGTACCAGTCATTGCCCTTGATGCGGATGAGCGTGAAGCGCGTGAGGAAGCCTGCTATGAAGGGAATCCCCAGGTAGATGAAAACGCTCTGGGCGATCTGGCCGATGCTCACGTCCACCACGCTTCCCTTTAGCCCGAACAGCGGCGGCAGCAGCGTGATGAAGAACCACGCGTAGACGCTGAAGAACAGCACCTGAAAGACGCTGTTGAAGGCGACTAATCCGGCGCAGTACTCAGAGTCGCCCCTGGCAAGGTCGTTCCACACGATGACCATTGCGATGCAGCGCGCCAGGCCGATCAGGATCAGGCCAACCATGTATTCCGGCTTGTCCTGCAGGAAGGTAATCGCCAGGGCGAACATCAGCACGGGCCCGATAACCCAGTTCAAAAGAAGGGAGAGGCTGAGAACGCGCACATTGCGGAAGACGTCCTTTAGCTCCTCGTAGCGCACTTTCGCCAGCGGCGGGTACATCATCAGGATCAGGCCGATGGCAATAGGGATGTTCGTCGTGCCGACCTGGAACCGGTGGATGAAGGATTCGACTCCTTCGACGAAGTATCCCAGCCCGACGCCAAACGCCATCGCGAGGAATATCCACAGTGTGAGTAGCCGGTCGAGTAGCGAGAGTCTCTTCATTGCCAGATATGTCCTGTTGTTTCTTGAAGGTACATTGTTCGCCAACATCACGGAGCCATGTAGAACCAGGTAAACCCCGCCCAGCAGCGCGCCGCTGACACGCCTGGCCATCCGCGGCGCACGGCAGGATGTCCGGTTACGCGAGCATATTCTTTAATTCCTCAACGCTTGGCACCCTTCCTTGGAACATCAGCTTGCCGCCCACAATCAGCGCCGGGGTGGTCATCACGCCAAACCCGGCGATCGCGTTTACGTCGGTGAACTTGATTATCTCGTATTCAATGCCAAGCTGCTCGGCCGCTTCCTTTACACGGTCGGCAAGCATTCTGCATCGCGAGCAGCCCGGTCCGAGAACGAGCAGTTCCTTCACTATGAACCTCCTTTCAGAATAACGCCCCGTTTAGACGCAAACCGCTGCCGCAATAGCGAGTTACCTTACTAGTTTCCAAATCATATGCGCGGCGATAAACAGAAGGACAACTCCGATTGCGAGCTTCACCTGCGAGCGGTTCATCTTATCGGTCATCAGATAGGAGCCGAGAAGGGCGCCACCTACGGAACCGATAGCCGCCGCTCCCAGCAGAATCCAGTTGATAGACCCCAGAGTGGCGTGTCCCAGGAAGCCTGAAAACGACGAGAAGATGACGATGAACGCGGTGGTGCCCGATGCCCGCTTGGGATTGAATCCCAGCCAGACCAGCACCGGCACGATGATGTTGCCGCCGCCGACGCCGAGCAAGCCGCCGATGAATCCTGCCAGCGCACCCACCCATCCGCCGGTAATCACCAGACTCCAGATTGAAGGCTTGTGCGCCTTGGTCGCCTTCACGCGATAGAACAGCATCATCACCGCCGCGAAGAGCAGGAAGCCAATGAACATCCAGCGAAGGGGAACCTCCGGCACCATCTGTGCAGTGTACGCTCCCACCGGCGATAGCGCCGTAGCTACTATCAGAATCGGAATCGCGGTACGGTACTCGATCAGCCCCTTGCGGGCAAACCTCACGGACGCAAATGCCATCGCGACGCTGTTGAGCAGTAATGCTACCGCCATAGCCTCACGGATGCCGTAGCCCATCGCGTCAAAAACCGGGATGAGAATGAACGCGGCACCGACACCTGCGATGGTGAGAACGGTGGTGAATACAAAAGTAATGCCTGCGGCGATGAGTTCTAACATTAGAATTGCCTCTGATGAACTACTTCGTAGATTGAGAGCAAGGAATGCAAACCAGGTTCCCGCCCTTCTTCACCAGCTTGTCCACGAAGGTCATCTCGCCGCAGATGGCGCAGGGCTTCACGTCAAACACCCCGGGCGTCTTCTCCACGGCGTAGTCGAAGACCTCCGAGACCTTCAGGAATTCATCCGGCGGCAGGCTCATCACTTTCTCCACCATCGGGTTGGTGATGGCGGGGTCGACGTCCTGTGGTGGCACGCCGGCTTTACGCTGTAGCAGGAATGCCGATCGCATCGACTCGGCGATGTAATCCGGTTTCACCGCAACTCGCACAGCCCTGCCGCGCTCCATGTCAATCAACGTGAAGGCGAGCTTATGGTAATAGAGCTTCTTCGCGTTACCCTTTCCATAGGTGCAGCCGGTGGCGAACATCAGACCGTCCAGGAAGCAGCCTGCGGCATGGTTAGCTCCTGTTTCCGAGAGTAGCATCAGCTCCTTGTCCTGCGAGCGCTCCACGCCTAAAACGCGTATCGCCTCCAGGCCCGCCCTCAGTCCGAGCGGCATAGCCGGACACTTGTGCCCGTGAAATTCAATCGCCCCTTTCAGCATTTCATCTAACGACATATGTTCCTCCCTATGATGCACATTCGTATTTGCCACCCCATGCGTCAAGTATTCGGTGCTTTTTAGTCATACAATCGCTTTTAAAATAGTGTCCCGTAGGCGAAGCCCGCGGCGGTGGCCATTACGACCACCAGGAGGATGAAAACAAGCGTCTTTTTAGTGCCCATGATGCTGCGGATAACAAGCATGTTGGGCAGCGAGACAGCGGGGCCTGCAAGCAACAGCGCCAGAGCGGGGCCTTTGCCCATGCCGTTGCCGATGAGCCCCTGCAAGATGGGAACTTCGGTCAGCGTGGCGAAGTACATGAACGCGCCGGCGACAGACGCGAACAGGTTGGCCAGCAGCGAATTGCCGCCTACTGCCGCGTTAATCCACTGCGACGGGATGAGTCCTTCGTGGCCGGGCCGCCCCAGCAGCGCACCGGCGACGAGCACGCCGATGAGAAGCAGCGGCAGTATCTGCCTGGCAAAACCCCACGAGGAGGTGAACCACTCGCCCGCTTCTCCCCTGTTGGTGCTGGTGATTATGGAAACGCCAATGATGGCTGCGGCGAATGCCAGCAGCGGTTCGCCGGGGAATACAAGCGCCAGCGCGATAACGGGCAGGGCGGCAAGCGCGAGCTTCCACCAGGCGATTTTCAGCCAGCCAACCATTATCAGACCCAGCAGCAGCGCCGCCGCACCGGTGATCCACCACTTTGCAGCGTAGACGGCGTGCCAGAAACCTGCGCCCTCGCCCGGCGCTCCCCAGTTGGCAAAGACGAGAATAGCGACCAGCACCGCGAAATACACGGCGTTTTGCCACAGCGGGCGCGCTTCCTCGCCCGGCGGCATCGCGGCCATTACCTCAGCTTTGGCGAGCTCTTCTTTGCGAAAGAGCAGGTGCATCAGCAGGCCGAGAACTATGCTGAAGACGACAGCGCCGATGGCGCGCGCGGCGCCGAGATCCAGGCCGAGGACGCGCGCCGTGAGGATTATCGCGAGCACGTTTATCGCCGGGCCTGAGTAGAGGAATGCCGTAGCGGGCCCGATGCCCGCGCCCATCCGGTAGATTCCCGCGAAGAGCGGCAGCACCGTGCACGAGCACACTGCGAGTATCGTGCCGGAAACCGACGCCACGCCGTAAGCCAGTACCTTATTGGCGCGCGCGCCGAAGTACTTGACGACCGCAGCCTGGCTGATGAACACCGAGATTGCGCCTGCGATGAAAAACGCCGGGATCAGGCACGTAAGCACGTGCAGCCGGGCGTATTCGCGGACAAGGTGCAGCGCTTCCGTCAGCGCGTTCTCAAACGGCAACAGCTCGACGGGGATGTAAAAGCACAGCAGAAACACAGCAGTGACGCCCACGAGAGGTTTCCATTCGATTCTCCAATTGGTGGTCATCGCTTGCGTTCTGCGCGCTTGGGGCGCGGCGAAGCCAGTTCCATTTGTTCCTTCACCGCAGCCTGCAATACGCCCTCCACGCATTTGACGAAACCGAGAACACAGGGCATATGAAGCTGGTAGTAGACCTGCGAGCCTCGTTTTTCGCTTGCCACCACACCGGCTGACTGGAGGACGGCGAGATGCCTGGACACCGTGGACATATCCGCACCTACCATTTCGGTGAGTTCGCATACGCAGCGCTCCGTCTGCGAAAGCTGGTCCACGATGAACAGGCGCGTGGGATGCGCCAGCGCTTTGAATACTTTCGCGTGGGCTTCAAGCCGCGCGCGTTCAAGCTTATCCATTCGAGGTGTCATTGGTTTAGCATCACTGGTTTTGATCACCATCGTAACGGCCCGATACGGTTGGCAATATAGCCAAATCACCAAGCGTTGTCAAGGGCAATAAGAAAGTAGCGGGCAGCGAGGGAATTATATGGGTGGTGCCGGCTATCCAGCCAGCGTGAACGAAGGTGCGTCACCTAGACAGGGGACGCTACCCGATGGAGGATGGGCTGTGTGGAATCACGGGCGAGCGCCTTATGCGCTCCATCCTCCAAGGCAGGGCTTCTGCAAAGGACGAGCAAGTCTCCGGCGGGCAACCTGCTGCTCCACCGGCAACAGGCGCTGAATCAGGGCGGCACCGTGCGGCATCTTGTATTCGGGGGGATGTCTGATAAAATCAAGAGGCTGGAGGGAGAACCACGGGCTTTTATACTGTATACACCATCGGGCATTCAGACCTCACAATAGAAGAGCTGGTTCAACGCCTGCGCTCGCGCGGCGTCACTCTGGTGGTGGACATCCGGTCGTATCCGTACTCGTCGCACGCCGAGTGGTTCAACCGCGACCGCATAGAGCACAGCCTGCGTAAAGCTGGCATCGAGTACGTGTTTATGGGAAATCGCCTAGGTGGGCTGACCGACGACGGCAGGTTTGACTACATTAAGCGCGAGAAGGACCAGAGCTACCAGGACGGTATCAAGCACGTGCTGGAATACGCGCAGCAGTTCAACGTGGCGCTTCTGGCCTCTGAGGGCGAATATATGAATTCACACCGGCATCACCTCGTCGCGCAAACGCTGCTCAAGCTCAACGTTGGGGTGGTGCATATCACCGAAAGCGACCAGGATGCGCCCGCGCAGGCGGACCTGTTCCATTCGGTGCTGGAAAGCGAGTGATGGAGCGCACGGGCGTCGAAATCGGCATATTCGGCGGCAGTGGATTATATAAGCTGCTGGATGGTGCACAGGAAATCGAGGTCGATACCCCCTTCGGTGAACCCAGTGCGCCACTGGCGGTGGGCGAAATAGGCGGACGGAAGGTGGCGTTTTTGCCGCGCCATGGAATTAAGCACCAGTTCCCTCCGCATAGGATAAATTATCGCGCGAATTTGTGGGCGATGAAGGCCGCGGGCGTGCGCCGGATTATAGCCCCGTGCGCCGCCGGCAGCCTGCAGCCGGACGTTGCGCGAGGTATGTTCGTCATCTGCGACCAGCTCGTTGACCGCACGCGCCACCGCACCGACACGTTCTACGACGGGCCGAAAACCACGCACGTCGCTTTCGCCGACCCCTACTGCCCGGAGCTAAGGAGCGCAGCCATCGCCGCGTGCGGGCGACTGGGCATCCCGTTCAGGCCGGCGGGAACGGTGGTGGTTATCGAAGGGCCGCGCTTTTCCACGCGCGCGGAAAGCAAGTGGTTTTCCGGGCAGGGCTGGGAAGTCGTTAATATGACACAGTATCCCGAAGCGATACTGGCGCGCGAGCTTGAGCTTTGCTATGTAAACATCAGCCTGATTACCGATTACGATGTAGGGCTTGAGGGCGATCCTTCATTAGAGCCGGTGACGCAGGAGGAAGTCCTGCGCGTCTTCAAGGAAAATAACGAAAAGCTGCGCGGGCTGCTAAACGCGATGATACCGGAGATTCCTGAGAAGCCGTCGTGCGGCTGCCAGTCGGCGCTCGAAGGCGCGCAGTTCTAGTCTCCGCCTTTCTCAGATGCTCTCCACTTCAGCTTGCGCTTGAGCGCGTTGAGCTTGGAGTGCGCCAGCAGCCCTTCGTGCTGCAACCTGCCAACCACTATGCCCGGTGCTATCCCCAGGCTCCGGGCAAAAGCTCTGACAGCACGTTCGCTGATATAGGGCTTGCGCAGCCCTGCGGTGAAGCTCCGCCACTCAGCTTGCGGGATGAGGGTGTCGGCGGCGAACCGGTGGGCTTCGTCCTCGTCCGGCCCGGCGCACCCGTCATCTTCAAGCAGAATGCCGCGCTTATGATGCATCAGGATGTGTCCCGCTTCGTGGAAGAAGCTGAACCAGAGCTGGTCGTCGGTTTTGTACCTAAGGCTGAGCTGGATGAGCGCTTTCCGCGGCGTCAGCCAGCGCGTGGCGCCGCTTACGGGTGCACCCGATAGCTCTCGCACAAACACCACTACAACCCCGCAAGGGTTACATACACGGTTAATGTCACGTCCGATACGCTCAGCCGGAGCGAGCGTCAGACATCTTGCGTCGGAAAGCGCCTGGACGAAAGCGCTTTCGCTATAAGCATTACAGGTCGAGTGCGCTGCAATCGCCTCTCCCCTTCGCAGCCAAGCGCCCAACGCATAGCGGTTCTGCTTGGCATGTCTTGGCTGGCGGAAAGACGCTTCCATGTGCTGGAAGTTGCTCTCCCAGGCTTTGGGTGAGGCGGCGCCAAGAAAGCTCAGCAGCTCGTTCAGCTGCTCCACCTTGTCCTCGCATTTCCGCAACCACCCGTACTCAATCATGTTCCGTAACGGGAAGTTCTTCACCCACGACAGTTTCGTCTCCAGATCCGCTCTCTCTTTGCGCTGCTGCTCGGCCTCATCATACTGGCGCTGAAGGTTCAGCCACAAACTCGCGGGTACCCCAAGCACGCGCTCCAGCCGAATGGCTGTCTCGGTAGTAATCGAAGAGCTGCCGGATGCGATGGCGCTGATTGTCTTCTCGGGTTTGTCGGTGCGCCGGGCGAGTTCCGCCTGCGACATTCCCAGAAACTCCAGCGTCTCCCGCAGGGTTTCGCCCGGAGGCGGGACATAGTCCGGTGCGAACTTGTATGTTTTGATCTTATCCATGGGTATCCTCCACGCCAGAAACCATCACCGCCGTGACCCTAGCAGTATCAACTGAGCCGTCATGCTTCAACGGCAGCGGCTCGTTTGCCGGGATGAACAGCAGCCGGTAAGGGAAGGCGAGGTTCACTGACCACTGACCCTTCAAGTCGCCGTGGAGCATATGGCAATTAGCTTGCGGCAACTTAATCAAATCCGCGAGAGTATCTGCCGCCTTCATCTCGTTCAGCCGCCTGAGTATCTTGTCGCCGCTCTCGGTACCCCACCTTCGTCGGGCTGAATCGCGTGAACTGCAAAGTTTCGCCAGCTTTGGCGTTTTGAACGAGATTTCCAGATCACGGTGCATATCTCATTAACACTAAGTGTTAACATTATTCATCTACATTATACCACTTCTCTGCATGTTTCACTATATATCCTGAGTGATGAGAAAGCGCGGACGCGCGGCCCCCTAACTCGCACTGCTTTCTGCCAGTCGGCGCTCGAAGGCGCGCAGTTCTAACCGCTGGCAGACGTGAGCCCCCGGCGCGCCGTGTCCTGCAAAAAGTAACTGATGAACTCCCAGAACGCCGCTTCTTCGCCGCCCGCCGCTACAGCGCTCGCGTATTCCGACGAGGCCAGCTCCAGAAGCTCGGCGATGCGGTCGTAGTCGCTTGAGGGTAGCTGCGAAACGGCTGCCAGGAATGCAGGGACTTCGTTGGGCGACAGCCGGATGCGTTTCGGGCCGCTGAAGACTCCCTGCGGCGGAGGGATGCTGACCGCTCGCCCTCCGGCTGTGCCGAAGCTCGCGGCAAGGCTGCGCAGGAACACGCTCCACTGGCCGAGTTCCCACTGCTTCGCGTTCGAAAGCGATTTAAGCTGCGTCCGCGACAGCCGGGGCACGTCGAACTCGCGCGGGCTGACGGTGACACGCTGGATTGCCGAAAGGTGCACACCGTGGCGCATCATTTCCCCGCGCGTGGCGTTCACTTCAACGAGCAGTGCGCCGAGCTCTCTCTCGCGTGCACTTGCTGTTGCGAGTCCCGTCTCGACTTCGATGAGTTCAGCGAACCGGCTCGGCGACTCCAGAACCGCGCCCACAGCGGCGGAATCACCGCTGGCTATAGATTCCAGCACCGCCCCGGCGTCCGTATCCTCGGCCAACCCGAATACCTCAGTGACCAGCCGCCCTTCGCGCAGATGCAGCGCGGCAAGTTCGTCTGCGGGTGTTCGCAGCCGGGCGGCGATGTCCACGGACTCGTCTGTGAGCAGCGCTATAAGCTGCCGGTTGATAATTTCGGGGTCGCGGAGCGATAGCAGTGAAAGGTCTTCTCCGGTGGTTGCCGTGTTCAGCACCGCGGAGAGGTTCAGCCGCGAAATCTGGTACAGAACCGACTGCCGCTTGCTGTCCACCTCCAGGCGCACCAGCTCCCGCTCGCCCTTTGCCTGCTCGAGCGCAAACGCAGCTGCGGCGCGGCACCACTGGCGCGACTGGTCGCCAGGAGAACCGCCGCGTTGCCTGCGAAGAGCGCCCAGCAAGTCGTCCAGCAGGCCTGCGCGCTCATCCATTTGGGAGGTGAGCTTGTCGCGCCGGTTGGCAAGCGTGTTGATGTTTTCAAGTTCGTCGCGCACCTGCGCGATGTTGTCGTCGACGAGCGAGTCCAGTGTTCGCAAGGTGATTGCCTCAAAGACGTGCATTTCGTCGCCGGGCAGGACGCAGATTACGCGGCGCTGCTTCAGGTTATGGGTGAAGCCGGTGTCCGTAGTTGGCACCTGCGGAAAAAGTATGTGCGATGGCACAGCGCCAAGCTCGGTGAGGTCGAATTCGGTGAGCGTGTCGATTTGCCGACGGGCGTAATTCAGCATGTTTTCCTGCGGGCGCCCGGCGGGTGCGAAAATGAAAAACGCAAATGCCGCCAGCGCAAGGACGGTGTACCTAAGAAGGATGAAGCACCGGCTCACGCTACCTCCTCGCCCTTGAAGCTTGAAACGACCGCCTGCGTGATGCGCACCTTCGTGAACTCACCCGGCTTGCGGGAGGTACGCGGCAGCACGACCGGCTTGTTGAACGGCGTGCGCGCGACGGCCTGCCTTTCGCCCGCCTGTTCGACGATGGCGTCGAGTACCTGTCCAACGTATTTCGTATTGATTTGGTGCGCGACGCTTCGCTGCAGCTTGATGAGCGCGGCGAGGCGGCGCTTGCGCTCTGCGAGGTCGACCTGGCCGTCATACGCTGCGGCGGCAGTGCCCTCGCGCGGCGAATATGCGAACATAAACGCGTCGTTGAAGCGAACATGCTCTATGAGCGCCAGCGTCAGCTCGAAGTCGCGCTCCGTCTCGCCGGGAAAGCCGACGATGAAGTCGGTTGTGAGGAAAACGTCGGGTCTCGCGTCCCGCACCGCCACGATCCAGTCTTCATACGCCTCGACGGTGTATCCCCGCCGCATTCGTTGAAGCACCGCGTTGCTGCCGGACTGCACGGGCAGGTGGAGCAGCGGCGTGACGCGCGGGTGGGCGATGACGCGCCGGATTATCTCCTTGCTCATATCGTGGGGCTGCGAGGTGAGGAATGAGATCCAGGGAACTTCAGTGCGCTCCAGCACCGCCTCTATCATCTCCGCGAAATCCGGGCTGAAACCCAGGTCGCTGCCGTACGAGAGCACGTTTTGCCCCAGCAGTGTGACTTCGTTGAAGCCCTGGCGGTGGTAGTAGTTGGCCTCGTCGACGATTTGGCTGACGGGCACGCTTACCTCCGGCCCGCGCACCTGCGGCACGATGCAGAAGCTGCAGGCATGGTTGCATCCGCGCTGCACCGTCACGAGCCCGCTGAGTTTCGTGTCAAGCCGCAGCTCGTCGCTTCCGCCGGCAGCGGCGGTGCAGCTTACGGCGAGCTGCGGGCTGGGCGCGGAGAATGACGAGGACGCTGCTTCGGATGGCTGCGGAAGCGGCATTGCTTCCGAAAGCGCGGCGATGACCTGTGCCGGCTCGCTGGTGGGCACGAGGAGGTCTACGTAGCCGAATTTGCGTGCAAGCTCCTCGCCGCTCTTTGGCACCAGGCATCCGACGACTGCGATAAGCGGGCGGGAGCGCGTGCGCGCGGGATTGTCGCTCTGGGCGAGCAGCTTGGGCGCGCTGAGCTTTACCGGATGCGTTGGGGGTTTGCCCTCGGTGAGCGGCTTTAGCGAGCCGACGAAGGAAAACGCCTTGTCCTCGGCTTTCTGGCGCACGACGCACGTGTTGATGACGATGAGGTCGGCGGCGGTGGCGTCGGTGACCTGCACCCCGCCGCGCGCCGCAAGTTCCCGCGCCAGCGCGTCGTCGTCGGCGACGTTCATCTGGCAGCCGAAAGTCTTCAGCGCAAAGGCAAATCCACCCATCGCTGGGAATATACCATAGGGAATCACCTGTGCGCTGTCTCTCTGCTACAATCACCCCCGATGGTGGAGGGTGGATATAACTTCCAGTTGCGGGACCTGCCGAGCGTAAGCAGCCTGCTGGACGACAAGGCGCTTAGTGCGCTCGCAACCGGACTTGGGCTGACCAGCGCCGATATCAAGTGCAGCGCCGAAGCCGTGCTCAACATCTTTCGCAGCGACCGGGTGGAGGATGGCGAACCGCTGTCCGAAGCGGCGCTGCGCGAGCTGGTCGTGGACGCCATCGCGGGAAGCCTGCGCCATATGGCGCTGCGCAAGCTGCAGCCGGTAATCAACGCCACCGGCATTATCGTGCATACGAACCTAGGGCGCTCGCCACTGGGGGAACGGCTGCTGGACGCAGTGCGGCCGGTGCTGACGGGATATTCGAACCTGGAATACGAGCTGGAGACCGGACGGCGCGGCAAGCGGGGCGCGGAGATCGAACGGCTGCTTTGCGCGCTTTCGGGCGCGGAAGGCGCGCTATTGGTGAACAACAACGCCGGCGCGGTGTTTCTCATCCTGCATGCGCTCTGCGCCGGGCGCGAGGTGGTCATTTCGCGAGGCGAGCTGATACAAATCGGCGGCGGTTTCCGCATCCCGGACATCATCGCCGAAAGCGGCGCGATACTGCGCGAGGTGGGCACGACCAACCAGACCCATCTCGCGGACTATGAGAGCGCGCTGAACGAGAACACTGCCGCCATTATGAAGGCGCACCGGAGCAACTTCGAGATGGTCGGGTTCGTCGCCGAAGCCGGGGTGGAAGAACTTGCGCCGGTTGCCCGCGCGAGCGGCGTGCTGCTTATCGAGGACATCGGGGCGGCAACGCTGATGGCCGAAGCGGAAGCCAACAAGCTCGACCTGCCGCATCCGGCGCCTTCGCTGAGGGCGGGCGCGGACCTGGTGTGCTTTTCCGCCGACAAGGCGCTGGGCCTGACCCAGGGCGGCATCATACTGGGGCAGCGTGAGCTCACAGAACGCCTGCGCAAGTCCCCGCTCTACCGCGTGCTCAGGCCCGACAAGTCACTGCTCTCGGTCATCGAAGCAGGGCTTTCATTGATTGCAGCGGGAGAAGCTGACGCGATACCGGTAAACGCGTTGCTGAGAACCGAGCCTGACGACCTGAAGAACCGCGCGTTCGTGCTGGCACGCAAGTTGCGCAAAGCGGGATTGAGCGTGGAGGTCATAGAGACTGAAGCGGAAGTCGGCGGCGGCGTGGCGGGGCGGAGGGTCGCGTCGTATGCTGTTGCTATGAGCGCCGAGGGCTCTTCGCCGGAGGACATCGCGCGTGCATTGCGCCAGAACCGGCCGGCGGTGCTGGCGATTGTGCGTGAAGACAGGCTGCTGCTGGACCTTCGGGCCGTTCTCCCGGAGCAGGACGGTGTGCTGCTTAAGGTGGTTCTGGCTGCGGCACGCGCAGGGGACAGCTAGGTCTTCTTTTTCTTCCGGGGGAACAGCGCGAATACCGCAGCTATAGAAGTCACGATACTCGAAACCGACGCCACCATCACTCCGTCAGGATGAACTTTCATCAAGTGCTGGACGAGAGCGAAGCCGGCCGCACAGATGGCGAGTGCCACTACAGCGCCTATTAGCCATCGCAAAAAGAACATCTTTGTACCCTCCCATTAATCGCGGCTACCCGACACACTGATTCTAGCAGACTGCGCTTCACGCAGTTAGCTCTCTGGCGATATATCTACTATTTGCGGGCTTTCTCTTCATTTGTTCATACGTACAATCTAACCGTACTCAATGCGAATGCTATACCGTTAGCTCTTCCCGCATTTCTCCCTCGATAAACTCAATGAGTTTCACATACCACGGATCTCTGACCTTGTTTAATAGGCTGTTTTGCGTAGCTTTATGACCTACATACTTTTGTAGCACTGTTGTCAGGTGGGGATTATAGGATAGGGCGTGGTGGAAGAAATAACCTCTCCTATAGCTTGTCGCATCGAATAGAACATCGATGATGGACTCGTCGGATATCTTCCCGGTACATCTCCACATGAAACGCGGGAAGCTGCGCAGCAATATCTTCGTGCGGCATTCCGTGGATAGATCCTTACGCGCAAGGATACTCTCCTTGAAATCATGGGTGCGGGTCAGGTAAACGTCCCACTCTAATCGCGAAGCGATCGGGTAATCATTCGTTCCGTGGCGAACATTCTCCAATAGACCATCAACCTTGGTGATTGCGTCGAGGATTGTTAGGAACTCTACCCGAATCTTATGATAGACTGGCACTATGGCATAGAGGGGAGCGAACAAGGAAAAGCAGTCGAGCGTAGGCCAGTAGTAGGAAGATGACAACTGAGTCCATGCTAGCGGGCTGTTAGTATCACATTCGCTGAGGTGTATCCTCTTGTTGGGAGACAGGAACTCCATTCTAGCGAAAGGACCGACTTGATCATCATGTACGTAAAGCTTGTTAGTTCTTGAAGAAGTGAGCATAAGACCATTGTGGTCCGGGAGACGGTCGTCGGACCAAGACTCTAGCTGTCCTTCAAGTCGAAAACCCGTGATAGTCAGCGCGTGATAGCCTTGAGCAGGGACTAGGCCTAAGGTGCTTTGCAGGAAGATGTCAGGATTATCAGGAACTAGAGCACCGCAGAGAATGGCAGGCAGCTGGCCTTTAGTGTAAGCGTAGGCCATAGCTTTCAGAAGATCAGGAGAACGGTGTGGGAGGTAAGGCGAATTCAGCTGCAGCGTATGAGTTTCAAGCCCAACAGACCTTATCGCACGGGCTATCTCTGCATCATGAAGGCCTTCAGATGGCAAAGCCCTTTTTGATCGGTCTCCAGAGCCTGTAGCTCTGGATGTGATACGAACTGGGGTAGGTAGTTCGTGCTCAAATTCTTGGGAAGTCTTGTGGAAAGCAGACCAAATAGAGGTTGTCGCGCAAGCAGCAGCCACAGTGTCCTGTTCCTGAAAGGCAAGTGATTCAACTTCTAGCTGAATACCGTGAAGCGAAGGTCGGTACAACCGTAGGATAGGATAGGTTCTGCCCTGTTCTCTAGGATACGTTTTCAGGCAAGTTCGACCTATTATGGCCTCAGGGAGTGGCTTGACAACCACGAATCCAAGATATTCACCGAGGAGTTGGTCGTTTGACTCCTCTGGCGAATGGAGAAAGGTCAGGAAGTCTTTCTCATTGAAACTACCTGTGAAGAAGTGGATGCGCGTACAAGCTGCTCTAATATCCCTAATGCTGCCGAAGCAACGCACATAATAGTTGGCGTAGTCCTCGATGAAATCCTTGTCAACGTATTCTAACTCAACAACGATGGTTTTGGCGTCGAGTTTGTCGAAATAGCCCTCGAAGTATTTGATGTGTGACTTCTTCCAAACTATTTCCTCGTATGCCTCGGAGAAAGGACGGCTGAGGAGCTCTACTAGCTTGTCAATAGTGTATCCGTAAACGTTCCGGTCATCAGATGTGACCTCAGTCATCCACGTTCCACCTCTTCACGTTATTGATCAGGTACTAGATTGTCATGCGCAAGTTTCTCAGCTTCGGGTCAAGGGCTCGCAGCTCTTCGATTGACTTCGTGTTTTCCGCGAATGTGTTTGCGTAACGCTCAAGACGTTCTTGAGCTTCATTGGAATCGAGGTAGTTCTCCAGTTTTTCCAAGACCTGATCGATAGCCACTTTCCCTTCTCCATCTGACTTGGTCGATTCGCTCATAATGGTATCTCCCCCTTAGTTGAGACGCCAATGCCGAAGTGCTTCACATGCATTAAATGCACCGTGAATACACCAAAAGTTATTTGGTCTAGAAACGAGCAACCCACCTGCCCATGGGACGATTAGTAATATTACCTGAAAGAGGCCTATTTTGCAATTGCCGCCACGGTTGTCGGCCTCAGCTTGCGATGTAGAGAAGCCACCGCATGAAGAACATTACCTTTCCTCCTATTGGTTGCGCCGACTGGACGTGCTTATTCTAGCAGACCGCGCCTCAGCGGCGGGCTTTGGGCGCCGCAACGCCATAGCTAGCGCGGCGATGTCGGCGGGACGGATGCCGGGAATGCGCGTTGCCTGCCCCAGAGTCTTTGGCTGCACAAGCGCAAGTTTCTCCCGCGCCTCTGACGAGACGCCAGTCGCGCTGCCGTAGTCGAACCCAAGCGGTATCCTGATGCGCTCGTACTTGCGCAGCCGGGCCGCCTCTTCCTGTTGCCGCTTTATGTAGCCCGCGTATTTTGTGCCGATATAGACCTGCCGCAGGGCGGTTTCGCTGAGGATATTATTCTCCTTGACGCCCTGGTTGCTGCCGGTAATCGCTCTTTGGGCGCAATCCGCGAACTGCTTTTCGTCGACCTCAGGACGTTTCGCCAGATCGAGTACCTTAAAGCCCGGCGGCAAATCCAGCCCGTGCGATTCGGCGCAACCATCTGTTCGCGCGGCTGCAAGCTCCGACGTGAAGAGCTGCACGCGGCGCTTCAGCTCGCGCAGAACGGCGAATTTGCTTTCGGGCAGTAGCCCGCAGTCGTATGCCATTTCCCCCAACCGCAGCGCGGCGTTGTCACTGCGGAGCAGCAGGCGGTATTCGCAGGACGCGGTGAACATGCGGAAAGGCTCTTCTGTGCCGAGCGTGGTCAGATTGTCGATTAATACGCCGGTATAGGAATTGTCGCGGGCGAGCGGCAGAAAGTCACGTCCCAGCAGCGACAGCGCGGCGTTTGCGCCTGCCACCAGCCCCTGCGCGCCGGCTTCTTCGTAACCCGTTGTGCCGTTAACCTGCCCCGCGAAGTAGAGCCCCGCGACGCGCTTGGTTTCCAGGTGCGGGTGCAGCTCGACAGGATTCTGGTAGTCGTATTCAACGGCGTAGCCGGGGCGCAGGATGCGCGCGTGCTCGAGGCCCTTTGTGCGGCTCAGGAAGCCCTGCTGCACCTCAACCGGCAGGCTGGTGGTCAGGCCCTGCACGTAAACCTCCATCGTCGTCAGCCCGTCGGGTTCGAGGAATACGGGATGCGAGAGGTTGTCCGGGAAGCGGCGCACTTTGTCCTCGATGGACGGGCAGTAGCGGGGGCCGGCGCCGGTTATGTGCCCGGAGTAAAGCGCCGAGAGTGAAGTGTTATCGCCGATGTAGCGCACGGTGCGCTCGTCGGTGCGGGTCTGCCAGCAGGGAAGGAGCATCGGCGGAATTTCGCTCTCGCTGTAGCAGCGGAAGGCGTCGTGCCGCCATTCTGAAACCTGCACCGAAAGCGCGGTATAGTCCAGGCTGTCGCGGTGCAGGCGGGGGCTGGTGCCGGTTTTAAGGCGCCCCAGCGGGAATCCCAGCTTGCGCAGGCTCGCGGAAAGAGCGTTGCTCGCCGGCTCGCCCCAGCGCCCGCCTTCCCAGATTTCATCGCTTATCATCAGCTTTGCGGCAAGGAACGTTCCCGGTGCGATGATGCAGCGGGGGGCGAAGAGCTCGCGGCCGTCCGTGAGCCGCACGCCTTTCACGCGCACTCCCGGCGGATCGGTCGTAGGCTCGGTGAGGATTTCGCCCACTTCGCCCTCAAGCAGAGCCAGATTCGGAGTGTTTTGCAGCAGGCTGAGCATAACCTGCGAGTAAAGCGCCCGGTCAGCCTGTGCGCGGAGCGCCTGCACGGCGGGGCCTTTCCCTGTGTTGAGCAACCGCAAATTGATGTAAGAGCGGTCTATGACTTCGCCCATCACCCCGCCCATGGCATCTATCTCGCGTGTCAGGTGACCTTTGGCGGGACCGCCGATGCTGGGATTGCAGCTCATGCGCGCGACCGTGTCCAGCCTTAGGGTTATCAGCAGTGTGGACAGCCCCAGGCGGGCGCAGGCGTGCGCGGCTTCGCATCCGGCGTGACCCGCGCCGATAACGATGGAATCGTAATGTTCCTGCGGTTTCATCGGTGACCGTTCGTCGAGGGCACTGTGACGGCCCAGCCCATATAATAGCAGTTATGGAAGTAGTACTTGCATCACGGTCGCCGCGCCGCCGCGAGGTTCTGCGAAGCATCGGGCTTAACTTCAGGGCGATTGACCCGGAGACGGATTTCGCGCCTGGTTACTCTCAGCCGGTTGACAGAGACGGTGCGGTTCGATTTGCGTGCGACGCCGCGCGCAGCAAGGGCGAGGGCTATGCGCGGTTACATCCCGAAGTCGTGGTCATCTCCGCGGATACGATTGTGCACGCCGACGGGCGCATCTATGGTAAGCCTGCCAGCCTGGACGATGCCCGCGCCACATTGCACAAGCTTTACGACTGCACGCATCTTGTGGTCACGGGACTTGCGGTGCATTACCGCAGCGAGTGCCGCTGTGATGCGGAATGCACCGAGGTAACGTTTGGCTCGCTGACGCCGGCGGAAGAGGACATATACATTGGGAAAGCCCAGGTTATGGACAAGGCTGGCTCTTACGCGATACAGGGAGTCGGCGGCGTTCTGGTGCAGGGGATAAGCGGCGATTACTTCAACGTTGTTGGAATGCCGCTGAACCTGCTGGACCGCCTGCTCAAGGAGTGCGGGCTGCCGGGCTTGCTCGGTGCGATTGGGTAGATTCGGGAGCGCTACTCTGCGGGCGGCTCGTCTTCAAGGTCCAGGGAAGGGAGTGGGAGCTCATCACCGGTGAGCTCGCTTTCCTTCTGGGCCACCTGAATGCTCTCCTGAAGGATCTCGGCGTGCACTTCCTCGCGGAAGATGTGGATTTCGTCGGGGGCTTCCAGGCCGACGCGCACCTGTTCGCCTTTCACTGCGACAACCGTAATCTCCACCACGCCGTTCACAATGACCTTCTGGTTGACCGCGAGAGTGACGTCGCGTTTCACCGGCGCTTCGGGGCTTCCTGAGGGCATATCGCAATCAAGCGAAATGTCCGGAGAGACCAGTTTAAGGTGCCGGATGGAGGAGAATCCCAGGCGGGCACGGTGTTTCGCGTCTACGCCTACAAACTCCATCTTGATAGAGGGACCGATTAAGACACGTTCGCCAGGTTTTCTAGTAAGAACCAGCAATTCGGTTTTACCGGCAGAGCCCAACCCTCCGGGCAGATGTGCCTGTGTCTAGTCCATTCGTATGGGCATCACAATATAGGTGTAACCGGGCTTCTCTGGAAGTTCCAGCTTCAGCGGGTTGACTTCGCTCGTCCAGTGGAGGTCAACGGTGTCCGAGTCCACCACCGCGAGGACATCAGCCAGGTAAGCGGGGTTGAGAGCGATGCGCATGTCCGCGAAGGGCGAGCCCTGGGTGAACGGCATTTCCTCGACGCCCTTGCCGACATCCTGGGACTCGCTTGAAATAATCAGGCTGTCACCGCTGGTTTCCAGCCGGACGACCGGATTCTGCTCCTTTACCTTGAACACAATCAGGACGCGCTGAAGCGCCTCCCGCAGCGCGCTGCGGTTTACGTTGGCGATGGATTTGGTTTCTTTGGGTACCACCTTCAGGTAATCAGGGTACTTTATATCAAAGAGCGAGCCGCCGAAGACGCTGTTGTCAAACTTGAAGAACACCTGGTTGCTCAGGAAGTAGATTTCTACGGTTTTGTCTTCTTCGTCAGGCAGGGCTCGCCTGAGCTCCTCGGTGATGGTTGTGGGAACCAGCAGGCTGCGGTCCTTAATCTCCGGCGCGGGATTGTCCATCCGCTCCAGCGCCAGGCGGTGGCCGTCTGTGGCCACGATGTCGAGGTTGTCTTCGTGGAAGTTGAGCAGCACGCCGTGCGTATAGTGGCTCGTTGTCCCGCTGGGGTCTTTAAGCGCGCTGAACGTGGTTCGCCCCAGGGCGCTTCTTAACTGCCCGGCTGGAAGCTGCGCCAGCTTGCCTTCCTCAAACAGCGGAAGGCTGGGGAAGTTCTCGTCGGGCAGGATGTTGATGGAGTAGTCCGAGAAGCCGCTGGTGATCTTTAGCATCCCGTCCTGGCGTTCCAGCGTAATATCCTTCTTGGGCAGCCTCGTGATAAGGTCGACGAAGAGCCGTGCGGGCACGAGCAGCGCGCCTTCACGCTCTCCCTTGGTGTCGACCGTGTGTTCGATCGTGAAATCGCCGTCCGACCCGGTGAGCGTCAGGCTCTTCTTCGTCACCTGGAACCGGATGTGTGCGAGAACCAGGTTCAGCGTGCGGCTGGAGACAGCCTTGCTGACAAGGTTGAGCGCCTGGCTCAACTTTTCCTGGGAGATGGTGAGTTTCATAGTTGTCCCTCCTGACTGAAGCTCAATTATAGCAGATAAGCGGAAGCGAATATGGCCGGGGGATAAAGCTTGTTGAGGGAGTGTAAGTCGCATAGAATAAGTGACAGGTGCGGGACTCCGTTCAATCTGCAATCGAGCGAAAAGCCCTTTCCGAAGAGCGGCTGACGCGGGAGGAAGTCGCATTCCTGCTCGCTGACGCCGACCTCCACTGGCTGGGCGGGCTGGCGCACGAAGTCCGCACGAAGCTGCATGGCGACAACACGTACGTGGTGGCGAACCGGCATATAAATTACACGAACGTCTGCCGGAACCGCTGCCTGTTCTGCTCGTTCAGCGCGGACGCCGGGGACGACAATGCTTACTTTCTCCAGCCGGATGAGATTGTGGAAAGCCTGAAGACTGACGGTGTAGCGGGCCTGCGCGAATTCCACATTGTCGGGGCGATCCCGCCGCGCGAGATGGCGGATTACGGATACTTCCGGGGGATTCTCACGGCGCTGCGGGAAGCCTTCCCGGAGGTGCAGCTCAAGGCGTTCACTGCGGTGGAGCTTGAGTGGATGGCTGAGCTATCAGGTATGAGCGTGCGCGACACGCTCATTGACCTGAAAAAAGCGGGACTGGACGCGATGCCGGGCGGAGGAGCGGAGGTGTTTGCGGAAGATGTGCGTTCGCGGATTTGCCCGGACAAGATATCGGGAGGCGAATGGCTTTCGGTGCACCGAACAGCACACGAGCTGGGGATACCCACGAACGCGACGATGCTTTATGGTCATATTGAGACGCCAGAGCAGAAGGCGGCGCATCTGCTCCAGCTTTACGACCTGCAGGCGGAGACGGGAGGGTTCCAGGCGTTCATACCTCTGGCTTACCATCCGGTGGGCAACCGGCTGGGTGGCGAGTTCACCACCGGCGTGGAGGATCTGCGCCATCTGGCTGCGTCGCGCATCGCGCTCCATAATTTCCCGCACGTCAAGGCCTACTGGGTGGAGTTTGGGCTAAAGCTGGCGCAGGTGATGCTTCTCTGGGGCGCGGACGATATGGACGGCACGGTGGGGCGTGAGCTTATCTATCATGCGGCAGGGGCAAGCGCGCCCAAAGGGGTGACCATTAGCGAGCTTGCTGGTATTATTAGGGGCGCCGGGCTGAAACCAGTTGTGCGCGACGCGCTCTATCGGGATATGCGCGAATACGAACCGGCAGGTGAAGATGCCCAAGAAGTTTAGAGTTGGACTATTGCCGTTTCTCAATGCGCTGCCGCTCGTTCACGGGCTGCAGGACCACCCGCGCGTGAAACCCACGTGGGGGATGCCGGCCGAGCTGTTTCACCTGATGCAGGACGGGAAGCTCGACGCGGCGCTGACTTCGTCGTTCGTCTACGCCGCGAAGCTGCGCACGCGGATCACCGACCTGGGCGTAGCCGCCGAGGGCCGGGTGATAACAGTGATGATTTACTCGCAGGACCCGCTGGATGAGGTGACCGTGGTTGAAGAGGATCCGGCCAGCCTGACCAGCAACGCGCTGACCCGCATCATCTTCAACGAACGGCAGCAGCGCGTAAAATTTACGCCAGCCAGAGACGTTCGCGCGAAGCTACAGCCCAAGACCGGCCGCGTTATCATCGGAGACCAGAACTTCCATCCGCAGTTCACGTATCATCACGCCTATGACATCGCGGCGCTGATCGACGAGCTGTTCAAGCTGCCGGTTGTATTCGCGATGTGGCAGGGCAGCGAGCCGGTGTCGGATGAGCTGGTGGGGATACTGGAGCAAGCCTACGCCAGAGTTGAGGAAGACTGGGACGGGCTGTGCAAGTTCGCGGAGCGGGAGTGGCAGGTGAGCCACAAGGCGCTGGTGGACTACTTCGGCAAGGCGCTGCACTTCAGGCTGTCGCCACGCGACCTGGAATTCCTCGAGTTCTTCCGCCAGAAGGTGCATAAACTGAAGCTCGCCAGGCTTGCGAAGTAACCTGTATGTCGGATAAGCCAAGCAGCCTATCACCCGACGAAACCGAAAGGCTTTGCGCAAAGCCGCTGGCCGGCGGACGCCTGAGCCGCGAAGAAGGCGAACTTCTGCTGCATAAGGGCGACATCCACAAGATGGGGAGCGCGGCGCACGAGATGCGGCTGAAGGTTGCAAACCCCGGCATAGTCACCTATGTCGTCGACCGAAATGTCAATTACACAAACGTGTGTGTAAGCCGTTGCCGCTTCTGCGCGTTTTCGCGCGACATCGGTGACGACGACGCGTACATCAATGAATATGAGCCGGTGATAAGGGCGAAGGTCGCCGAGGCGGTGGAGCTTGGCGCAACGCAGATATTGATGCAGGGCGGGCACCATCCGTCGCTGCCGTTTGAGTGGTACCTGGAGTTGCTGCGCAGCATCAAGCGCGATTTTCCTGAAACGACGCTGCATTCGTTCTCACCGCCGGAAGTTGTGCATTTCAGCGCCCTTTTCGGGATGCCGGTGCGCGAAGTTCTAGCCAAACTGCGCGATGCGGGGCTGGACAGCCTGCCCGGTGGCGGCGCGGAGATTTTATCCGACCGCGTGCGCAGCGAAGTTTCGCCGCGAAAGTGCACCGCCGACGAATGGATTGGCGTGATGCGGGAGGCGCACGCGATGGGGATGCGCACGACGGCGACGATGATGTTCGGGCACGTGGAGACTTATCCTGAGCGCATCGAGCACCTGGAGCGCATCCGCGCGCTGCAGGACGAAACGGGGGGCTTCACCGCGTTTATCTGCTGGAGTTATCAGCCGGAGAACACGCCGCTGGGCGGCACGGCCGTGGGCGGGTTGGAGTATTTGCGCACGCTTGCGGTGGCGCGGCTGTATCTGGATAATTTCACGAATTTACAGGCGTCGTGGGTGACGATGGGGCCGAAGGTGGGGCAGCTTGCGCTTTATTTCGGCGCAAACGACATGGGCGGCACGATGCTCGAAGAAAACGTCGTCGCCGCCGCGGGAACTGCATACTCAATGACCGAAGCGGAACTGCGCCGCTTGATTTCCGCCGCCGGCTTCACGCCCAAGAAGCGCACGACGCAGTATGTGTTGCTGGAATAGGCAGGGGATGGTAGCGGGTAGTCGGGGAAGGCCCTTAACCGGGTAGGCCGGGCTCACCAGCCCGGCGATTCAGAGCGGCGCTAGTGAGCACCGCGTACTCAGAGGGGGAAAGACGAGCGGCGGGCCATCGGCATACTGCCGGAAATGCTGCGCCTGTCGGTGGGATTGGAGGACGTTTCCGACATCATCGCGGATTTGCAGCAGGCGCTGGGGTAGCGATCAGCGGAGCTGGGAATCTGACGCCTGACAGCTAGTACGTACCCGGATCTTCTTTCGCTCCCACAGCGATGAGGAATTTGTCCACGGATTCGCCCTCGTCAATGAGCGCGAGGTGCGCGCGTTTGCGGGAGGGATTGCGGATGAGCCACAGCGGAGAGTAAAAGCCGGGCTGGTGAACGTGACTTACTCGATGGAATACCGATGGTGATTGGGGAACGGGCACAGCATGCTGTGCCCCTACACAGAATCCAGCGTTAAAAGCTGGGTAGCGAAGCTGCGGGGGTCGAATTCTACGATGTCGCCAATGTCTTCGCCCACGCCGAGGAACATTACCGGCACGTGCGCCGTCGCTACGACCGGGAAGATGACGCCGCCCTTCGCGGTTCCGTCAATCTTGTTGAGCACCAGCCCGTGAAGGCTGATGGCCTCGGAAAACAGCTTCGCCTGCGAAATCGCGTTCTGGCCCGTTGTGGCGTCGAGCACGAGCAGGTTCACCTCGTGCAGCTTTTCGCCGGGATCCTCGCCGCGTTTCTCGACGACTTTGCGGGCGGCGCGGCCAATCTTTGAGAGCTCGTCCATAAGCGCGGCTTTCGTCTGCATCCGGCCCGCGGTGTCGATGAGCACCGCGTGCTTGCCGTGCGCCAGCGCGTGCTCGACCGTGTTGTAGACAATGCTTGCGGGATCGGCGCCCTGCGCGCCGGTAATAACTGGGAAGCCGACGCGCTCGCCCCAGATGGAGAGCTGCTCCACGGCAGCCGCGCGGAACGTGTCCGCCGCCGCCGCGACGACGCTAAAATTCTCATCCTGCAGGAGCTGAGCGATCTTGGCGAGCATCGTTGTCTTGCCGGTGCCGTTGACGCCGGCGAAGAGAATCACGCTGAGCCGGTCGTCCGCAACGAGCGGCTTTGCGTCCTGCGTTGCCAGCATCTCGGCGAGACGTTGCTCCAGAAGCTTTCGCGCAGCGCTTGCGCTGCTCACTCCCTGTTCGCTTGCACTGGTTCGCAGCCAGGAGACGGTCTTTTCCGCAAGCGCCGCGCCTAAGTCGGCGAGAACCAGCGCGTCGTGAAGCTCCGAGTAGTATTCCTCGCCCAGTTCGACTTCGCCTGTCGCAATAAATTGCAGGAAGCCGGAGAAGCTCGCCTTGGTGCGGTTCAGGCCTTTGCGCCAGCGGGAGAGCCTTTCGGTGCGTTCCGAAGGGCTGGCGTCCTGCTTCCTCCTGTCGCGCCTGCCGAATAGCCGCATCACGCTGCACCCTTGTCCGCGTAACGCTCAGCCTGCTTCAGCGATACTTCAATCACGCGCGAGATGCCGCGCGGCTGGGTCACGACGCCGATGAGCCGCTGCATCACCTTCATCGTGCGCTTGTTGTGCGTGATGACCAGAAACTGCTCGCGCTGTGAGAGGTCTTCCAGCATCTGGCACAGCCGGACGATGTTTACGTCGTCCAGCGAGGCGTCCACTTCGTCGAGCACGCAGAAGCTTCCCGTCCGCACCATATGCACCGCGATAAAGAGGGCGATAAACAGCAGGCTGCGCTCGCCGCCAGACAGGGCTTTGATGTTCTGCCGCCTCGCGTTGGGAAGCTGGACTTCTATCTCCACGCCCGACTCGATTAGGTCGTCGGGCTCGGTAAGCTTGAAGCGCGCGAACCCGCCGCCGAAAAGCCGCGTGAAGAGCTCGTTGAACTTGCCCTCGATGAGCTTCAGGCTCCTGGCGAAACGGTCGCGCGTCTGGCGGTCGAGGTTTTCGAGCATTTGTTTCATATCCTCAATCGCCAGCTTCAGGTCCTGTTCCTGCTGCGTCAGGAACTGCAGGCGCTCGTTTTTCTCGCTGAAGTCGCGCGGCGCGAGTGGATTGACTTCGCCCAGGTTGGACAGCGCGCGCTCAATCTTCCCGAGTTCCTCGCGAATCTGCTTTTCGCTCAATTTGTGGTAGTCGAGCAGGGGAGCGCTTTCCTGCGCCGAGTCTCCCGTGACGGCGGGCGATTCCCCCGCTGCGAACCGGGGGAAATAATCTGCGGGCTGCACTGCGGGGCGGACAGCGTCCCGTGCCAGCTCGTGCATCATGGTGATTATGGAGATGCCGAGATTCCCGTGAATCTCCCGGATAATCTCGGACACCTCGCTCTCGGCTTCCCACAGCCGTTCCTGGTAGTCGCCGGACGATGCTTCAAGCTTCTGCCGGTTCTCGGTAAGCGACTGGATTTCGGCGGTGATGCGCTCGCGCCGCCCGGTAAGGCCGCTTTGCTCCTCGGCTCTTTTCCCTGCATCTTTCTCCAGGCGGGCAATGAGCTTTTCTGTTTTTTTGAGCTCTAAGGCAAGCTCCTTTTGTTCAACCGTGATGGTCTTTAGCTGGGCGGCGGCGGATTCCATCTCCGCGGACAGGCGGTCGTGCTCGGCTTCCAGATTCTCCCGCTCGCGGGTGAGACTCGCAAACTGGGTTTCTGCGACCTCGTGTTCCGTCGCCAGTTTCATCCGCGCCTTCTCTAATTCGCGTATTTCCTTGCGGCGCTCTTCCAGCGCCTGCTCGGTTGATTGAAGACTCTCCGAAGAACGTGCGGTCTCAGCGGAGATTTTCTCCAGCTTGGTGGTGAGCTCATCCGCGCGCGTATCCAGTTCGCGTTCCTGCGCGGCAAGCTCGTCGCGCCTTGCGGTAAGGCTGCGGTGCTCCTCGGCGATTCTCTCGCGCTCCGTGGCAATGCCTTCCTCGCGCGAGACGGCCTCGGACAGCTTGCCCCGCAGGTCGAGGGACATCATTTGCAGGTTGCGCACCGCCTTGTCCCAGCGCACGGACTCGCTTGCCCAGCGGTCGCGCTCTGCTTCGAGCTCCTGCACCCGCTTTTGAAGCTGTGCGCGCCTGGCTGCGAGTTCAACCACCTCTTCATCCACGCGCGGCATTTCGGCGTGGCGGCGAAAGAGCAGCGAGGTTTTGGGAGCTCCGGGCTTGCGGATGACACCGCGAGTCACCAGCGTAAGGGCGGGGCGGATTATGCAACCGGCGAGCGCGGGATTCTCGGCAAGCAGCTTGTTCGCCTCACCGGCGCTTTCCACGACGGCAATCTCGCCCAACGACGACCTGAGCGCCGCGATAACGCCGCCGCCACCGTGTAACTGGCTCCAGAGACTCACCCAGGGCGTATCCGCGCTGGCGCTTGCCGCAGTTCCCGGCGCGATGAAGATGCCGTGCAGGGAGCGCTCGTCAATGATGGATTCGCCGCCGTCGTCGGCCAGCACGAGCGCCCTGGCGACATCCCCCAGCGCAAGCTCCACCGCGTCGGCCCATTCCTCGTCGAAGCTTACAAGGTCGAGCAGCGGCGTTAGCGTGAGTGACGGCGCGGCGGTGTCGTCGCCGTCGCTGGTGTAGAACTCCGATTTGAGTTCTTCGTATGTGTTCTTCATCGCAGCCATATAACCCGACCGCTCGTTGACCGAAGCGAGCTGCTTCTCGGCCGCGCGAAGGGCGTCCGTAACTTCCTCGTAGCGCTTGCGGGCTTCCGCCAGGCGCCGCTCTTCAGCCACCAGCCGCTCTTCCTTTTTCTCGAAATCGAGCGAGAGCTGGTCGCTGTCGCTTTTCAAGCGGGCAAGCTCCGACGCCCGCGCTTCGCGGTTCTTCTCAACTTCGGCAAGCTTCCTTTCTGTGTGCGTCCGCTCGTGGTGCGCGTGCGCGAGTTTTTCACGCGTCACCGCGAGCTCCTGCTGAAGCTCCACGCGCTTCTTGTCGGCGGACGCAAGCTCATCTTTCAGCCAGGCGATGGAATTTTCCTCCCGCAGCAAAAGCTCTTCGGCGCTGCGCAGCGTTTCGCCGCTCTCTTTTAGCGCACCGGCGCTGCGCTTTACCTTCTCCTGCAGGTATTCAAAGCGCCCGGCAAGCTCACCGGTGCGCTTCTCAATAATGGCCAGCCGCCCGGCGTCTTCATCGCGCCGGGAGGTAAGGCTGCGCTTTTTTCCCTCCAGCACGCTCTCGGCGATCCGCTGCCGGGATAGCGCGTCGCGCTGCGCATTGAGCTGGTCAATCATCCCGCGTTCGCGCTGAAGCAGTTCAGCGGCTTCGCGCTCGGCCTGTTCCAGCTCCGCCCGGAGAGCAGCGATGCCGGTTTCGAGCTTTGCCAGGCGCTGAGCATGGCTAGTGCGCTCGGCGCGGATTTTCTCCGCCTTTGTAGCAGCCGAGAGCAGGCGCCCCCGCGCCAGGTATCCCGCCAGCCACCGGCGCTGCTGCTCCAGGTAGTTGTGGCGCTCCGTGTCTTCCGCCTGTTCGCCTAAAGCCTTCACGTCGTCGCGTAGCGTCAGCAGGATGTCGCTTATCCGCGTGAGGTTGCGCCGGCTGCGCAGAAGCCTGCGCGCCACCGTTTCCTTGGCCCGCAGGAGCAGCGCCACGCCACTGGCCTCACCCAGCCATTCGCGGATCTCTCGCGGGCTGGCGAGCAGCTTCTTCTCCACCTCGCCCTGGTTGATGGAAAAAGCGGCATAGCGTCCCAGCTGGAAGCGCGAGAAGAACCTGTCCACTGTGCTGAGGCGCACGGATTTGCCGTTCAGCGAGTATTCGGAAAGCCCGTCCCGGTAGGCCTTGCGTGCAAGCGTGATGACGTCGCCGGGCTGCAGCTTGTCCAGGCCCGCAACGCCAATCTCGTCGTCCGGCGCCGGCCCGGTTTCCGGTTCGGGCTCTAACTCGCCGACCTCGCTTCCGTACGGGCGTGACGCGTAGTCCACCGTCTCGTCTTCCTCGGGCAGCGTTATCAGTTGAAGCTCTTCCGCCGGCTGCGGTTCTTCATCGTCCTTCTCGAAGTACTCGAAAGTGAGCTGCACCCGAGCCAGGTTCTGCCGGGGATGGGATTTGGCGCCGCCGAAGATGATGTCTGAAACGCGCCCCACGCGCAGCATTGTGGGCTTTTGCTCGCCGAACGCGAAGTGGACGGCGTCGAGGATGTTGCTCTTGCCCGCGCCGTTGGGGCCGACCAGGCCCAGAATGTCGTTGTCGGTTTCGATGGCCGTGGGCAGCGCGAAGCTCTTGAACCCGGAAAGCTCGATTTTTATAAGTCTCAGCACGTATTCAGCCGGTGATGCGCCCGCCTAAAGCGTTGCGCCTGCGAGTGTCGGTAGACGATTATAAACCAAGCGCCGCGATGGAGTAAGGGGGGTGGGGGATGGTAAACGAGCAGTCCTTGGCTCTTTTGGACGAGACGCGCTTTCGGGACGACACTACCCCGATCGGTTGTCCACGATGCGGAGTTCTTTGGGGGCGTCGTCGAGCTTGAGGAGCTTGGCGATGTCCTCGCGGCTGTAGAATAAGAAGCGGTCGAAGTGCAGCTCGTAGCGGTTGTGCATCTCGTCGTTTATCCGCCGCTCCATGAACTCGGGGTCGACGCCTTCCCTGAGCGCGAGCTTGAGCCACATTTCGTCCAGGCCAAACGGGTCATCGTCCCGCTTGCGCAGCTCCACCTGCCATTCCAGGATTTCCGGCATTCCCTGTAGCATCAGGTGAAGCTCGTTTAGGTCAAGCAGCGTGTCCTTGACCTTGCGGATCTCGCTGGCGCGGCGGATGTCGGCGCCCACCATAGGCGCAACGCGCCCGATAGTGTCGCAATGCTCATACACAATGCCCTCGGTGACCAGGTCGCCGGTGCGGTAGCGGACGAAGACGGAGCCGCTGCCGTCTAGCATTGTGAGCACAATTTCGCCGGGCTCGCCCTCGGCAACCTGCTCGCCGGTGGCGGGGTCGACTACTTCGAAAAGCTCAACGTCGGGGTAGGTAATGTAACGCCCGCCCTCCTCGCACTGGATCCACGCCTTCTTGGCTTCGGTAAGGCCGTAGGTTGCGAGCACGTTGACTTTCGGCGCGTCCAGGTCGGCGAGATGCTCCTTGAGCTTGGCGCGGTAGGCTTCGTTTACCCGCTCGGCGCCAAGCGCAACCGTGTGCAGCTTGGGAAGCTTCATTCCCAGCGCCTTGGCCTGCTGCACCAGGTGGTAGACGTAGCCCGGCGTGCCGATGATGAGGGTCGGCTGGAGGCGGTCGAGCAGGCGCAGGATGGCCTGGCTGCCCATTGAACGCCCGCCGCCGGTGGAGATTACCAGGAGCCCCGATTCCAGCCCGCAGAATACCACCTGCCAGAACGCCAGGTGCGGCGCAAAGGGGAAGACGCTGACGCCGGTGTCCTTGCCCCGGGAGATGCCGCTCAGGGCGAAGATGCGCTTCGCCGCCAGCTTCAGGATATCCACGTCGCGCTTGGTGTAGACCACCGGCGTTACCATCGCGCTGCGCCCGGTCGTGTAGGTCAGGTGTACCGGCAGGAAGTCGTCATAGAGCTGGTCGCGGAAGCTCTGCCCGTGCCCCAGCTTGCGCCACAGCATTGCCGCCTTGTCGCCGAGGGTGAGGGATTCCTTTAGCTGCTGTTCCGTGGGTTGCAGGATGATTTGCCGGTAGCGGTCGGGGTTTTCGGCATCGGGCACGATATCGGCCTTGCTCATCAGCGGCAGGCGCATCAGGTCCTTAAGTTCCCTAAGCGAATCCGGCCTGACGCCCGCCTGCTCGAAGCGCTTGCGGTAGAACTCACTGAACGGGAGGACGCGGTTTGCCAGGAAAGCGCGGAGCTTCGCAAGCTGCCAGTTGGTCAGGTCGGCACGGTCGCGCTTTCGCCAGAAGATATCTCCGGCCATGGTTTCCCTCACAATGAGTCTATCACGCCTTGTCGAGCGCGCTTCGGTATGCCGCCAGCAAGCCATCAGCAAACCTGTCCCGCGTTAGCTTCCCGGCAACCGCATCGCCGAAGTTCGTCAGGCTCGCGGCAAAAGCGCCGTTCTCCACGGCTTGCCGCATAAGCTGCGCCAGCGCGGTCTCATTCCCCGGCGGGAACATCCCCGGATTGGAAACTTCGCCGATTTGCCCGTAAGTTTCGCGCAGCACGTCTATGCCGCTGATGAGAACCGGCACGCCCAGGCTCATTGCTTCCAGCGGGGGCAGCCCGAAGCCCTCGTCAAGGCTGGGGAACACTAGCGCCGATGCGCCCAGATAGAGCTTCGCAAGCTCCTGCTGGTAATCGATGAACTCCACCGACTGCTGCACTCCCAGGCGTTGCGCCAGCGAAATAAGTTCGACGGTGTGCGGCGTGCGCTTGCCCGCGATAACCAGGCGGGCATCGCTCCTAATAGGCTCAGGCAATTGCGCAAGCGCTGCGATTGCGGTGGTGAAGCCCTTGCGCGGCTCAACCGTTCCGATCATCAGGAATCGCGGTCGGCCATCAGGCGGTTGCCATCGAGCCTGCGAGCCTTCGTATCGGCTGTAAAGCGGCAGGGTCACCACCCGATGCGCAGGGATGCGCAGCCGTTCCATAACCTTCTGGCGGATATGCTCGGTGTCTGTGAGCACGAGTTTCGCCTGCCGCCAGCCGGCGGGAACGAGCCGCTTGAAATACTCGCGGGCGAACATTCCGGGGATTTCTTCGTCGAGCAGGATTAGGTCGTGCACCGTGCACACAAGCGGAAGGGGAGGGAATAGCGGCGCGCCGAGACAGGGGGAATGCAGCAGGGCAGGCTCAGTCGCTTCGCGGCATTTCGACCGGAGGATGAATTGCTCCCACAGCACGCGCTGCCACACGCTTGCCAGAGGCTTATCCATGGGGTGGGGATAGGCGATTTTGTGCGAAAAGCCCTCTTCCCGCCGTGCAATCAGTTCCAGCGCATCCGCCACAAGCTTGGCGTAGATGCCGAAACCGGTGGGTATCCCGCCTACAAGCGCCTGACCGTCCAGCACGACGTGCACGGTGCAAGTTTAGCACGCGGCAGAATACGCCGGTATAATGTAGGTGAATGTTTGAAGCGCGCGGTCTCTGGATGATGCTTGCAGCGACGGTGCTCGCTATGCTGATGGCAGCACCGTCGCATGCGCGCATCCGTTCTGCGCCCGAAGGCGGAGCGTTTTACTACCCGTTCCCTTATTACTACGAGCCCGACCTGGTGAAGGTCTTTAGCGGGATTACGCCCGGCACGACCACGCTTGAGGAAATGCTGGAGCGCCGGGGCAAGCCCAAAGCGGTGGTGAACAACCGGTATTTCTACTACGAATGGCGCGACTGGGTGGACGGCCGGCGCGACTTCCAGGAAGTTTACATTGAATTCAGGCAGAGCAAGCGCCTGGGCAAGCGGCGGTTCAGTGAAGAAGGGCTGGACCTCACAGCAATCGTTTCGCGAGTATTCGTCTACTCCACGCGCCGGATGCAGCACTACGTTACGTATATCGACCAGATTGCTTCGATAACCCGTTACCCTTACGACACGTATTACGACCGTAAGGGAGGGCTGTATACAATGCTCTTCCCTTATCAGGGCTACGGGATGTACTTCAACGAGGACGGTCGTTTCGTCGGCGAAGTGTATTTCGAGCCGGAGCGCTACGAGGTAAGGCGGCGTGTGAGCATCTCCGTGGGTGATTTCAAATTCAGCTTTGTAAAGCGCGAAGATATGCCGCTCTATCTGCCCTGGTAGCGCGGGCGCATCGCCTGGCGGATGATATAATCCACCGATGATCTCCTTGCAGGGAGTAACGGTTGCTTTTGGCGCTAAGAAGGTGCTGGACAGCCTGGCGCTGGAGCTTGCGGAGCCCGGTGTTTACCTGATTCTGGGTGCCAACGGTTCCGGCAAGACCGTGCTCCTTGACGTAATCGGCGGGCGTCGGCGGCCGAACGAAGGGAAGGTCTTGCTGGGGACAATTCCCGTCTACGGCCTATTCGGGCCGGACCTTCCGCGCATCGAGTACCTCCGAAGGGAAGCGTCTGCCGAAGGAGCCGGGACGCTATGGAACCTTTTCGAGTACCAGGTCAGGCAGCAAAAAGGCAATGCTAAACCGCACGAGATAACGCAGCGTTTCCATCTTCCGTGGACCGATGAAGATATGCGGAGCCTGCATCTTGACACGTTGCCTCAGAGCCAGGTGCTTGAGTTTGAGCTGCTGTGCGCGCTTGCTATTGAGCCCGAATACCTGCTGGTTGACGATTACTTTTCGCGCTTCTCTGTTGCCACCTGCGAGCGTGTTGCGAACAACCTGCACGCGTGGCACAAGGCGGGAGGGGGCACGGCTGTTCTGACGAGCACCCGCTTCTTCGGGTATATGGACGTGTTTGCCGGCGTGTATCACCTCACAGAGGGGCGGCTCGTGGAACTGGCGCATCCCTCAGGCGAAGACTCCGCCGAGCGTCGGGAGCCCGATGCTACAACCGGGGGCCCGCAGCAATCCCGCGAAGTGCTGGTTGTCTGCGGTGAGTATTTCTACCGCCATTCGAGGGCGCAGGACGAAAATGAGCATCTGGCTGTGAAGGCGGTTCTGGAGAACGCGCTGCTCATCGAGGTGAAATCGACACTGGACAGCGCTCTGGCGCACCTGCGGGATCTGGGCATTGATGTCGTTGCGGTTGTTCTGGAACCGTACAGCGAGGGATACGAGTACAGTTACCGGCGGTTTTTCTAGGCCGGACGGAAGCGGCGGCCGGGTGCGGGGCAAGGAAAAAGGCTACTACTTCTCTTCCTGCGCGTTCGCTGTCATCGAATCGATTGCCTCTTCAACGCTGTCGAATATGTCCACGAACTTGTCCACCTTGATGGCCGTCAGCAGCTTCCGGACCATCTGCTTGGGTGAAGCAAGCGCGATTCGGCCCTGCGCCAGCTTGACGTTCTTAATTAGAATGACAAGGTAGCCCATGCCGGAGCTGTCGAAGAATGAGACCTGTGAAAGGTCTATGACCACCTGCGGGTACTGGGGCAGGTTCAGGGCGTCTATGCGGCTCCGGATGTCCGCCAGTGTGGTCAGTGTAATTTCATCGGAGAGTTCCAGGATGAAGACTCCCCTGGTTTTGTAATGGTTGATCATATGCCCTCACCCGCAGGCGCTATTGCAGCTTCCATCTTGTCCCGCCAGCGGTATCCTCAAGGGCTATGCCCGCTGCGGTAAGTATGTCTCTGAGAAGGTCGGCAGCGGCGAAATCCCCTTTCTTCCTTGCCGCGTCCCTCCGCGAGACCAGCTGCTCGATTAGCCCCTTGAAGTAATCATTTTCGCCTGAGTGCTCGCCAATTGTCAAGCCGGGCTTATCAACCAGGCCGACCGTCGCGGTTATATCCTCAAATATCCGGTGTGCCGACGCCAGTGCGCGCGCGTCGCCGGGGTCATCGAGTCCCTGCTTGTAAGCATCGCTGATGTACTCGAAGATTGATGCCAGCGCCCTTGCCGTATTGAAGTCGTCGTCCATCGCCTCAGCGAAGTTGGCTTCCAGTTTCGCCGCCAGTTTCAGCCAGGGCGATTCGCGGTCGGCCGACGCGAGGTCGCTTACGTCGGGCTCCGACATCTCGTAGCGCGCAAGCACGTCTTCCACGACTGACCGGTACTGCCGCAGCTTCTTGTAGCCGGCCCTGCTGTTGCCCAGGCCTTCCTGCGTGAGGTTCATCTGCGCGCGGTAATGCGTGCCGAGGAAGTAGAGCCGGATCTCGGCAGGCTGCCAGTCCCTGAGCATATTGCGGACGGTGATGAAGTTGCCCAGCGACTTGCTCATCTTGGTACCTTCTACGAGGAAATGCTCCGGGTGCATGTAGTATTTAGCCAGCGGTATGCCATAAGCGGCGTAGGTCTGGGCTATCTCGTTTTCGTGGTGCGGGAATAGATTGTCCACCGCGCCGCCTTTGATGTCGTAGGTGCCGCCGAAGAAGTGGTAGGCCATCGTGGAGCATTCCACGTGCCAGCCCGGACGCCCCCGCCCCCAGGGGCTGTCCCAGCTCGGCTCATCGGGCTTCGCCGCTTTCCACAGCGAAAAATCCATCGGATGCCGCTTCCGCTCGTCGACCTCCACGCGGGAGCCGGCCAGCAGGTCTTCCAGCCGCTGGCCCGATAGCCTGCCGTAGCCGGAAAACTTCTCGACTTCGAAAAACACGTCGCCGTCAACCACATATCCGTAGCCGTTGTCCACAATGCGCCGGACGGTGTCGATCATCTCTTCGACGTAATCGCTTGCCGTGCAGTCGAGCGCGTATGGGGCAACGCCAAGCGCCTCGAGGTCGCTGTAAAACGAGCGCGTGTAAAAGTCGCCGATGAGCGTGAACGGTACTCCAAGCTCGCTGGCGCGCGTGATGATTTTGTCTTCGATGTCCGTGTTGTTGATGATGGCGTAGACCTCGTAGCCCCGGTACTTCAGGTAGCGGCGCACGACATCCCAGAAAAGGTATGTGCGGGCGTGCCCGATGTGCATGTGGTCGTAGACCGTCAGGCCGCAGGTGTACATTGTCACCAGCCGGCGCTTCAGAGGAACAAAGTCCTCCTTCTTCCGGCTCATCGTGTTGTATATCTTGAGCGCCATAGCTTTTATAGCCCTTTCATTATAGCCTGACAGCAAAGATAATAATCTTGGGCCGGGGATGCCGTGCGTGGAAACCCGGACACGTGATAGAATCCTTGCTGAGGGGGTAAGGCGAATTGAGCGGCACTCAAGAACAGACTTCGTTCATTCTGTTCACCGACATCTACCGCTCGTCCGCGCTCTGGGAGCGGTATCCGGACGAGTTCAGCCGCGCGCTGGAAGAGCACAACGGGATTGTTGAGGAAGCGGTGCAGTCTCGCGGCGGCGAGATAATGAAGAACCTCGGCGACGGTTACATCGCGCTGTTTGACACAGCTTCGGTCTGCGTTTCCGCAATGGTGGACGTGGAGCGCGGCATGGACACGGTGCCCGCGCTGCCCGATGAGACGCGGCTTCAGGTGCGCTTAGCGGGTCACGGCGGGCCGCTGAAGCGCCTGGCGGTGGGCAAGGGATACTTCGGACACGCGCTAAACCGCGCCTCGCGCATCGTGCAGGTGTGCCATCCGGGGCAGGCGCTGGTCTCGGACACAGTCCGGGCGCATACCGGCGAAGATGTGGACGGCGCGAGACTTACCGACCTAGGGTCGCATCACCTGCGCGATCTGGCGGAGCCGGAGCATCTTTACCAGCTTGACCATCCGGATTTCGCGCTGCACGAGTTCCCGCCGCTGCCCACGCTTTCATATCGCCCGAATAATCTGGTCTATCAGCCAAACGCCTTCATCGGGCGCGAGCGGGAGCACGCGGAACTGAAGAGATTAATCCTTGAGAAGAAGCAAAGGCTCATCACAGTAACCGCGCCCGGGGGATACGGCAAAAGCCGGCTGGCGACCCAGCTTTGCGCGAATCTGCTGGACTTCTTCGAGAACGGCGTGTTTGAAGTGCTGCTGGCGCCCGTTGGCTCGCACGAGCGCATCGTGAGCGCCACCGCCGATGCGCTGGGATTCCAGTTCTATGGCAAAGCCGAGCCGCAGCAACAACTAATAGATTATCTGCGGGAAAAGCAGATGCTCATCTCGTTTGATAACTTCGAGCACGTGATGGAGGGGAAAGACCTGCTTTCGGAGATTCTTCAGCACGCGCCGAAGGTGAGCCTGCTGGTCACCTCCCGCGAGCCGTTAAGATTGAAGGCAGAAAAGGTGTATCGGCTAGAGCCGTTGCCAACCGGGGTAGGCCGGGCTCACCAGCCCGGCAAAGAAGCGGCGCTAGTGAGCGCCGCCTACCCGGGTGAAAGCGAAGGGCGTGAGGAACTCCCCGAAGCGGTGCAGTTGTTCCTTGACCGGGCGACGCTGGTGAAGCACGATTTTGCGCTCACGGCGGAGAACTTCGCGCTGGTTTCCGAGATATGCGCCAAGCTCGACGGCGTGCCGCTTTCCCTTGAGCTGGCTGCTGCCTGGGCGGATAGCTTCACGCTTGGCGAGCTGCTAACTGAGGTAGAGCATCAGCTTGAGCTGACCGCGAAAATGAGCGACGTGCCAGAGCGCCAGCGCAGCATCCGCGCAAGTCTGGACTGGTCGTATAACTTGCTTAGCGACGAGCAGCGTAACGTTATTCGCGCGGTTTCAACCTTCAAAGGTGGGTTCTTCTTTGAAGCAGCGATGGGTGTAGATACTCTATTGGGATGTCAAGGGTTCGGGAGTTAGATGGGGGAACAGGAGAGAGCCGTTGAAGGTGGTTTTGGTTTTGAACATTCCCCAGA
>JAGGTK010000099.1 GCA_021163765.1 bacterium | reverse complement strand
AGGACGGGGGCGGTGAGGTGTTGCACTGAGTCGGCTAAGCGCTCTGCAAGCAGCCTGAACGTGCGCCCGCGACCGGAACCCGTGACCTGGAAGTCAACCAGGCCAAAGCTGTTCTCGGTGAGGAACTCGCCGAGTTTTTCCTCAAGTTCGATTAAGTCCAGCATCGTCCAAACAAAAAGCCACTTGCCCCGTCCAGGAAGTGGCCGCCGCGATATCGTACACCTGCTGTCCTGACACACAAATTCTAGCACAGCACAAGCCCAGTCGCAAAGCAATAGGCTTCCGGCCGCACCGACAGCCCTGCCCGCCGCAAGCCCATATCTCCCCGCTTCACAGCGGAGCTCCTCCCTTAATCCCCGTGATATAATCCGCGCGGGCTAATGCGGCGCTACTTCATCCTCTTGGTGCTGGCAATCGCGGCTGTCATTGCTCCGATATCCGCGCCGTGCGATATTTCCCTCTCACCGGGGGACGACGACACCGATTACATCGAGGCGGACACCGGCACCTACACCTCTGGAGACAAGCTAGAACTCACGGGCAATGTCGTGTTCCACACCGAATCCGCGTTCCGAGGCCTGACGGTCGAAGTACGGGCTGACAGCGCTGTCTGGGATGAGAAGGCGAGCGTATTCGCCGTCCACGGCTGCACCACGGTAACCATCCTGGAATACGACCTGACCCTTACGGGCACCGACCTTGTCGCCAACCTTGTGGAAAAAACCGGCTCGATGCGCGATGTGGCAGGCTCGGTGCGGATTGACCCAGAGCTTTTCGCCGACGAAACCGGACTGATAGACCGGCGTTACGCCAGGTTCCGCAACGAGCACCCCCGGGTTCACCTGATTGGCGGCGACCTGGAGTTCTACGAAGACAGCGGGGGCGTCCTGCTATTTGAGTTCCACCATGCCCGCATCACGACTACTGAACCCGACGACGCGGACCTGGTCCTGAGCATCAAGCGCCTGCTTTATGCCCCCAACGAGTTTCTCTCGGCACGCGGCGTGCGCGTCCAGGCCAGGGGGGTCAGCGTAGGATATGTCCCAAGGTTCAAAACGAAGCTGCGAAAAGGGCAAGGCCTAGTCTCGCTCACCGTGCCTTTGCCGGGGCACAGCGACGACGACGGCTTCTATATCAAGCAGGCTACTTACCTTGATGCGGGCAAAGTCTCAGCCGACATATACTCTAATTACTACTCGCGCAACGACGAGTTCTGGGTGGATACTTTCGTCTACACCGACCCGTCCGAAAATTCGCGAATCGGCGCGCACTTCGGGCGCAACCGAACGGCCGACCGCTGGGAAGAGAGGGTGGGCAAGACAACTCGCTACGATTTCTATGGGTGGCAGAGGGTTGAGCTGGACTGGCCTTTCGTCCAGCAGGTCGTCGCCGGCGCCAATATCGCCAAGATAAAGCAGGACGCTCCGGAAATCACCTCGCGCAGCAACCACGGCTATCTGGAACTGACGACGCCCGCGTTTCGCCTGGGCCACGACATCAGGCTGTTAGCCGCGTTCGGCGCGCACTACTACGACTACTCCTTTGGCGACAATGAATTCCTGGCCCTGCGCTCACGGATCAAGCTGGCCAAGAGCACTCCCTGGGGAATCGACTCGGTTGAGTTTGCGCACGCCGACAAGTTCGGCGGCAGCCCTTTCAGGTTCGATGACAACTTCCCGGAAAATTTGCTGACGGCGACGAAAAACTTCCAGGCGCTTCCGCACCTGACGGGGCGCGTATCCGTAGCCTACGACTTCGACCTTGAGCACTTCGACAGCCTGATTGTGGGGCTGAACAAGGAGTTCGGGTCGTACTACCTCGGGCTCAATTACGACTTCGCGCGCGGCAGCACGGGAGTTGAAGCGGCGCTGAAGTTCTAGGCGGGATTCGCCCGCTAGACGTCAAGATTCTTTACGTTCCGCGCGTATTCCGTAATGAATACCTTGCGCGGCTGGACGTCGCTCCCCATCAGCTTCTCGAAGGTCTCTTCGGCCTTCCGCAGGTCTTCCATCGTTATCCTGATAAGCGTGCGCGCCTCGGGATTCATCGTCGTCTCCCAGAGCTGCTTCGCGTTCATCTCGCCCAGGCCTTTGAAGCGGGTGACCTCCACGTTGCCGCCGAGCTCCTCCGTCTTCGCTCCCAATGCCTGGTCGTCGAAGACATAGAAGCTCTTCTGGCCCTTCCGCACGCGATACAGCGGCGGCAGGGCGACGAAGAGGTGTCCGCGCTCAACAAGCTCCACCATATGCCGGAAGAAGAACGTCAGCAGGAGAGTCCGTATATGCGCGCCGTCCACGTCGGCGTCGGTCATTATTATCACTTTGTGGTAGCGCAGCCGGGAAATGTCGAAGTCCGAGCCCATCCCGCTGCCGATGGCGGTAATCAGCGCCCGCACTTCCGCGTTCCCCAGTATCTTGTTCAATCCGGCCTTCTCCACGTTGAGTATCTTGCCTCGGAGCGGGAGTATCGCCTGGTACTCGCGGTCCCGTCCCTGCTTGGCGTTTCCACCCGCGCTATTGCCCTCGACGATGAACAGCTCCGCATTCTCAGGCTCGCGGATGGCGCAGTCGGCGAGTTTCCCCGGCAGTGCCGTGTCCAGCCCCGCCCGCTTTCGCGTGATGTCCCGCGCCTTCTTGGCAGCATCCCTGGCACGGGCGGAAACCTCGGCTTTCGCGAAAATCTTCCGGGCCTCGGTGGGGTGCTCTTCCAGGTAGGACGAGAGCATCTCGTTGACCACCGACTCCACGATGCCTTTGACGTCGGAGTTGCCGAGCTGACCCTTCGTCTGGCCCTCAAACTGCGGATTCTCCAGCCACACGGAGATGGTCGCTGTCAGCCCCTCGCGGATATCGTCGCCGGTGGGCATCAGCGCGCCGTTCTTCACCAGGCCGTAGCTGTTCGCGTAATTGTTGAGCGTTCTGGTCAGCCCGGCCTTCAGGCCGGTGACGTGCGTGCCGCCGTCCTTCGTGTGGATGTTGTTGGCGAACGCGAGGATGTATTCCTTGTAGGAATCCGTCCATTGCAGCGCGAACTCGACCCGTGTCGCGCCCACCATCTTCGTGTAGTGGATTACCCGGTGAAGCGGATTGCGGGCGCGCGTCATATACTTCACAAGCTCTTTTAGTCCGCCCTTGGCGCGGTATGTCTGCTCGACATCCTGTTTCTCGTCGCGCAGGACGATCGCCAGTCCGCTATTCAAGAACGAAAGCTCGCGAAGCCGGTCTTCCAGGACGGTGAATTTGAACTCGGTCGTCTCGAATATATCGGGGTCGGGCCAGAACCGGACAAGCGTCCCCCTCTTGCGGCTCTTGCCGGTTTCGCGCAGCTTGTCGCACAACTTGCCGCGCTCACAGGCAAGGAAATACTTGTTGCCGTCGCGGTGGATTTCAACTTCAAAGCGTTTCGACAGGGCGTTGACGACCGAGCTGCCCACGCCGTGCAGCCCGCCGGAAACCTTGTAGGCCCCGGAGCTGAATTTGCCGCCGGCGTGAAGCATCGTGTAGACCACCTCGGCGGCGTTCATACCCTCCGACTCCATATGGTCAACCGGCACGCCACGCCCGTCGTCCCAGACCGACACACTGCCGTCTTCGTGGATGGTAACCTTGATGTTATGGCAGAAGCCGGCCATCGCCTCGTCAATGGCGTTGTCGACTATCTCCCAGACGAGGTGGTGCAGCCCGCTCTCGGAGGTGGTGCCGATGTACATTGCCGGGCGCTGGCGCACCGCCTCCAGCCCTTTGAGAACCTGAATGGACTGGCCGGTGTACTCCTCGGCGCTCGATTCGACCTCGGAGCCGGTGTCTTCGGCTTCGGTGGTTTCGGCAGCTTTGGTTGCCCCAGCTCCACCGTCGCCATTTGGTGATTTTTTAGCCTTTCCCATCAAGAATAACACTCAACATTCGTATTGCCCCGGTCCTCCTCCAGCCCTGCTATTATTGTAGCACTTAACGGCCTGGAAGATAAGCCCGAATCCGGATTTGAAGCGGGTTTTCCTGCAATCGGGACTCGTCTCAGAATCGTGTCAGAACCGGGCTCGGACGCGGCGCGGTGCGGCGGTGAAGCCCTGCTGCCAGATCCAGCGCCAGGACTTAACAAATACCGGGAAGAAGCTGGCGAGAAAGAATGCAAAGGCGAAAGATGCCAGTTTGAGCGATGCGATATGCGAACCGGTCAGCGTCACCTTATTTGTGAACGGGTTCATTGCACACTCCTCTGGGGCAGACTCCGCTAATACTGGAAGCGCTCGCCGAGGAAATACTTGCGGGCCAACTCGTTGCTGGACACTTCCTCTGGCGTGCCCTGCACCAGCACCTTTCCGTCAACCATTATATAGGCGCGGTCGCAGATCCTGAGGGTCTCGCGGACGTTGTGGTCGGTGATGAGCACACCAAGCCCCTTGTCGCGCAGCGAAGCGACAATGCCCTGGAGGCTCTCGATTGTAATCGGGTCAATGCCGGTGAACGGCTCGTCCAGCAGGATGAAGTCCGGGTTTCCCGCGAGCGCGCGGGCGACCTCAACCCGCCGCTTCTCGCCACCTGACAGCACGTAAGCCTTTTGCCGCCGCAGCGACTTTATGCCGAACTCTTCAAGCAGCCCTTCCATCCGCTCCGCCTGTTCGCTATCGGGCACCCCGAGGACTTCCCAGACCAGCCGGATGTTCTCCTCCACGCTTAGCTTGCGGAAAACCGAGCTTTCCTGCGACAGGTAGCCGATGCCGAGCCGCGCGCGCTTGTAGATGGGGAGTGTCGTGATGTCCTCGCCTTTCAGGTATACCCTCCCCCCGTCAGCCTTCACCAGCCCGATAACTATGTAGAACGTCGTCGTCTTGCCAGCTCCGTTGGGGCCGAGCAGGCCCACAACCTCGCCCTTGGAAACCTGGACGCTTACCTCATCAACCACGCGCCGCCCCCGGTAAATCTTGACGACGCTTCTGGCCTCCAGAACCGCCTTTCCGTCGCCGGAAACTTCATACGTACCGGTGGCTGCCTGCTCGGTTGTCCTTTGCGAAGTGTCCACGATGGTTTCCGATTCTAGCACAGGCCCTGCAATCTGGACGCGCAACGCGCAGACCTGTTCACCCGCACGGAGCGGCTGATTCGAGCCTTACTCACGCCAAGCCCTGCAGCTTGACGAGATTGTAGTAATAGCCTTGATGCTCCACCAGTTCGGAGTGGCTGCCCATCTCGCAGATTCTGCCGTTTTCCAGCACCACAATGCAGTCAGCGTTCTTCACCGTCGCCAGCCGGTGCGCCACCATCAGCGTAGTGCGCCCGTACATCAGTTTGTTTAGCGCGTCCTGCACTATGGCTTCGGAAATGGAATCCAGCGCAGACGTCGCTTCGTCAAGCAGCAGGATGCGCGGGTCTTTCAGCAGCGCCCTTGCGATGGAGATGCGCTGGCGCTCGCCGCCTGAAAGAGTCACTCCGCGCTCCCCGACTATCGTGTCGTAACCGTCAGGCAGGCGCATTATGAACTCGTGGGCGTTTGCGCTTTTAGCTGCGGCAATCACCGACAGCTCGTCGGTCACGGACGCCCCGAAGCAGATGTTTTCCCTGATAGGCCCGTGTATGAGGATTGTCTCCTGGCTCACAAGCCCAATGCTCCGGCGCAACGAGGACAGCGTAACCCGGGTTACGTCCTGCCCGTCTATGAGTACCCTGCCACGATCCGGCTCGTAAAACCGGGGCAGAAGCTGTAGGACCGTCGTCTTGCCGGAGCCGCTTTCGCCAACAAGCGCGACCACCTCGCCCGGCCGCACGTCCAGCGAGAAGCCGTCGAGCACATCTTCGGTGCCGCCGTAGCGGAAGCTTACATCCTCAAAGACGATATGCCCGTCGGTAACCTCAAGCGGCTCCGCCCCCGGCAGGTCGCGGATTTCACGCGGCGTGTCCAGGATTGCGTAGACACGCGATATCGCCGCGGACGCGGACTGGATGTTCGCCATCACCCGCGAGAGCTTGTTCAGCGGGCTCGCCACCATCGCGGCGAGGCCGACAATGAGGAATACGTCACCCACCGTGGACTGGTCCTTCATAATGAGGAACGCAAGGAAGGCGAAGAAGAGAAGCGGCGCCATCAGGCCGATAAACTCCACCGAGGCCACCAGCACGGAAACCCACTTCACCGCCCTCAGGTTCTCCCGCAGCGTGCGCCAGTTCACGTCGTGGAACTTGTCGCTTACCTTCGCCTCCATATTGAAGGACTGGGTCAGCCGGATAACGTTCAGCCCTTCTGAGAGCACGCCCGTGAGTTCGCCGGTGAAATCCTGGATGCGCTGGTTAATCTTGCGCAGGCGGCCCCCGACGAATCGCAGCCCAAAGCCTACAACGATAGATACTATGAGGATGGTCAGTCCGAGCTGCCAGCTCCGCACGAACAGGATAATGAGCGCGCCCGTCAGCATCAGCGGGGCGACGAAAAAGTCCTCAAGGGACGTGACCACGAAGTTCTGAAGCGTGATTACGTCGTTTGTAAGCCGGGACATCAGGTCGCCGACGCGGCTTCGGTCGAAGAAGGAATAGGACAGATGCTGGAGGTGGTCGAACAGCCGCTGCCTGAGCTGAGCTGTAACCGTATGCGCCAGACAGTTGATGCTGTAGATGCGCACCGAAAGCGCCAGCGAGCGGACGAGCAATGCCAGTACCAGGCCACCCAGGGTCCACCATAACAACACCAGGTCGCGCCGTTTCGCAATAACCTCGTCAAACAGGTATTTTATGACGACAGGCAGCGAGAGCTGGGCCAGGGAGAAGACAGCAGCGGCAGCCAGCGCCACATAGATGTATTTCATGTGGCGGGCAAGCAGCGGACGGATTCTACGAAGCTCCCACCAGCCCCGGCTGGAAGTCCACTTTGCGCGGTTGGCTGTCGGCATAGTCACTTGACCGAAGTGCGCCTATTCTAGCATCAGTCCCGCTCTTCCCGCTCCTGACGCAGACGCTCGAGCAACGAACGCACATTATTGCGCAATGGCCTGACCTTGTCCGCCACTTCGGGCGAAAGGTCGTCGAGTGATTGACCCTCCAGTGCTGTATTCAGCTCCTCCAGCGCTTTAATGATTTTTCTCCGGCTGAATTCAGATTCTTCCATCGCCATCACGGGTACATATGATGAAGCATCCGCGGGAACGCAATCGTTTCACGGATATGGGGCACGCCGCACAGCCAGGTAAGCGTGCGTTCAAGCCCCATCCCGAAGCCTGAGTGCGGGACGCTGCCATAGCGGCGCAGGTCGAAGTACCACTGGAACGCTTCTTCGGGCAGCTTGAACTCCTTCACCCGCTCAAGGATAACCTCAAGGTCGTCCTCCCGCTGGCTCCCGCCGATGAGTTCGCCGTATCCCTCCGGACCCAGCAGGTCGGAAGCAAGCACGGTCTCTGGATCATCCGGGTCGCGCTTCATATAAAACGCTTTTGTGTGCGCGGGGAAGTTGGTTATGAATACGGGGCTCTCGAACTGCTCGCCGAGAAAGGTCTCCTCTGGTGCACCGAAATCGGAGCCATACTCAAACTCCTCCCCGCGACCGGGCATCTTGTCGTTTATCAACTTCACCGCATCCCGGTAGTGCATGCGCGGAAACGGCGCTTCAATCGCCTTAAGCTTCTCCGTGCCACGCTCAAGGGTCTCCAGTTCGGCTTCGCAGTTCTCCAGCACTGCTCGGACAGTATCGAGTATCAGTTCTTCCTGGAAGCGCATGTTGTCCTCGTGGTCAAAGAACGCCGCTTCCATTTCGAGCATCCAGAATTCCAGGAGGTGGCGGCGGGTCTTGCTCTTCTCCGCGCGGAACGTCGGGCCGAAGCAGTAAACGCGCCCCAGAGCGGCAGCCGTGGCCTCGTTGTAGAGCTGCCCTGTCTGCGAGAGATACGCCTTGTCGCCGTGGTAGTCCACATCGAACAGCGTGGTCGTGCCCTCCACGGCGTTAGGGGTGAATATCGGCGTGTCCACGCGCACGAAGCCCCGGTCGTAGAAGAAATCGGCCCAGGCCTTCTCCACCTCGTCGCGCACCCGCATTATCGCTATCTGCTTGCTCGAACGCAGCCACAGATGCCGGTTCTCCATCAGGAATTCTGTTCCGTGCTCCTTCTTCGTGATGGGGTAGTCTGTGACCAGTTGCAGCACGCCTATCTGCGACACCTGCAGTTCCACCCCGCCGGGCGCGCGGCCATCGGCGCTGAGCTCGCCGCATACTTCAAGCGACGTCTCAATACCCATCCGTTCGCACAGGCCCATCGTGTCAGCAGGCAGGCTCCCGCCTGCGGCCACGCACTGCAATTCGCCGCTGCCGTCGCGCACTATCAGGAAATGGAGGTTTTTCCCGCTGCGCTTGTTGCGCAGCCACCCTCGCAGCCGCACCTTCTGGCCGATGTGTCCTTTCGCGTCCCGGATTTGGATTGTCTCGCACATATGGCGCCCCACAGGCAAAGCCTAATTGTATAGGCAATGCGCCCCTGTGCAAAGCTCTGAATCCATAAAATCCAGGCAGCCCCCCACATAGCAGCCCTAATCTTGCCACGCAAACGGCTTCCTGCGGCTGCAATCCTGCCGGGCAAGCCTAGTTATTCACTGCGCGAAGGCTTATAATGTTCTCCCCCATGTTCAGGCGGGCCGGCATCTTCTTTGGCTGTATCGCCGCGCTTATGCTCGGCGCGCACACCCCTGCTCACACCCAGGACAACGACTACCCGATGCTGCCGTTTATCCACGACGTGCTGCCCGAGAATATCGCGGACTTCAACCAGGGAGACGACGGCGAGCTGATAATCAAAGAACTGCGCCGCGGCAACCCGTATCTCAAAGAAGTCGCCCTGACTTTCGACGACGGCCCGCACCCGCTTTACACGGCCAGGCTCCTGTCCATCCTCCGCTACTACCGGCTGCCTGCCACGTTTTTCCTGGTGGGAGTGCAGGCTGAACGGTATCCCGAATGGGTGCAGATGATTCACCAGGAGGGGCACGAGATCGGCTGCCACACTTATGACCACTTCCGCCTGGTGAATCTCCCGCTGGACGAGCAGATTTACCAGATAGAGGAGTTCTCAAACCTCATCTGCGACATTACCGGAAAGCGCCCGCGCCTGCTCCGGCCGCCCGGCGGACGGTACAACCAGTTCACGGTTGAGCTGATGAACCGAAACGGCATGGCGCTGGGACTGTGGACTATTAACTCCAACGACACCGCCCCGGATTGCGAGCAGCACGCAATGTACCGTCGTGTCCTCGAAGAAGTGCAGCCCGGTTCGATCATCCTGATGCACGACGGCTCCGAAGCCACGATTGAGATGCTGCCGCGCCTGATTGAGACATTGCAGCGGCGAGGCTACTCCTTCGTCACGATGAGCCAGATGATGGCGCATGCCAACAGCGATGTCCTGAACGGCCACAAGGTAAACGGCAGCGACGAATGGAAGGTAATCAGCTACTGACGGGCTAAGCCAGCCAGCCAATTAGGCCAGATCGTGCTCGCCACGCCGGAAGACGAGCACCGCGTTATGTCCGCCGAAGCCGAACGAGTTGTTCACCGCGTACTCGAAGTCCAGCGGTGCGGGCTCGTTTGGCGTGTAATCGAGGTCACATTCCGGGTCGGGATTCTCGTAGTTGATTGTAGGCGGCACGATTTGCCGGTTGAGCGCGGCCACGGTGACAATGCCCTCCACGACTCCGGCGGCGCCCAGCAGGTGGGCGTGCATCGACTTGGTTGAGGAAATCTTCAGCTTGTATGCGTAATCACCGAAGGCGCGCTTGATACCTTCGGTTTCGTTCTTGTCGTTGAGCTCTGTTGAAGTACCGTGCGCGTTTATGTACCTGATATCGGCCTGCGCAATCCCGGCATCCGCAATCGCCAACTCCATGGCGTGCGCCGCCCCTACGCCACCCGGAGCGGGCGCGGTGATATGGTAGGCGTCACAACTGCTGCCGTAGCCCACAACCTCGCCGTAGATCTTTGCGCCGCGCGCCACCGCATCGTCGTAAGCTTCCAGCACCATCGCCCCGCCGCCCTCGCCCATCACGAACCCGTCACGCTTGGCATCGAACGGCCTTGAGGCACGGTGCGGCTCGTCATTCCAGCTTGGGGATATGGCTTTCATCACGCAGAAGCCGCTCAGCCCAAGGGGGTTAATCGCAGTCTCGGCTCCTCCGGCAATGCAGACGTCCAGATACCCGTGCTGCACCGCCCGGAAGCCTTCGCCGATGGTGTGGTTGCTTGTGCTGCATGCCGAGACGATGCAGAAGTTGGAGCCGGTCACGTTCAGCTCCATCGCTATGACGGCCGATCCGGAGTTGCTGATGCTGTTGGGGATGAACAAGGGGCTTACCCGACCGGGGCCCCTTTCAAGCAGGGACTTGGACTGGTTGAGTATCGTACGGATGCCGCCGATGCCACTTCCGAAGTACACGCCAACGCGGTCACGGTTGCCGTCGTCTATCACCAGCCCGCTGTGCTCCACAGCCATCTTCGCTGCGGCAACCGAAACAGAGATATAAAGGTCGTAGCGCCGGGCATCCTTGGGATTCATAAAGTCCGCCGGGGTAAACTCGTTTAGCAGGGCTCCGATCTGGACCGGATACTTGCTCACGTCGAATGTGTCTATGCGGCTAACGCCGCTCTTTCCGCTGAAAACAGAGTCCAGCAGTGGCGCCAAACCCGTCCCGTAGCTTGTCACCGCGCCTACTCCAGTAATCGCCACCCGTCGCTTCATTAGAAGTTCCCCTTCTGCATAATGCCCTTCACTAGAGGCGCGATCCACCGCCGTTGATGTGCAGAGTCGCGCCGTTAATATAGCTCGCTGCGTCCGAGAGCAGGAAGCAAATCGGCCCCGCAACCTCCTCCGGTTCGCCGAAGCGGTTGCAGGGAATCTGGGCAAGCACCGACTTCCGGAAATCCTCGCGCAGGTTCTTCGTCATATCCGTGTTTATTATGCCCGGGATAACCACATTGGTGCGGACACCCTTGGGGCCGTATTCAAGCGCCACGGACTTGGCGAAACCCACCAGGCCGGCTTTCGCCGCCGCGTATGCGCTCTGGCCAAGACTGCCAATGGAACCGGCAATGCTGCTCACAATTACTATGCTGCCTTTCTGCCGCCGCGCCATCGACTTGACAACCTGGCGCGTAACACAAAAGGCCGCGTCCAGATTGATCCTCAGGCAGTCCTGCCACAGCTTATCGCTGGTCGCGTGGGTGAGGCTGTTATAGCGGACTCCGGCGTTGTTTACCAGGTAGTCAATACCCTCCTCACGCTCGAATATACTCGCGATGGCGGGCGACACCTCCTGGGGTGAGGACACGTCGAACCGCACAGCTTCAGCCGAGCCGCCCGCATCCCGGATGGCTGCGACAACGCTGTCAGCTTCGCTCCCGTGCGTCAGGTAGTTGACGTAGACCTTCGCGCCCCCGGCGCCAAGCATCCGTGCGGTTACCGCGCCTATGCCCCGGCTTGCGCCGGTGACCAGCGCGACACCGCCGGTGAAGTCAAATACAGGCTTGGCCTTCAATGTGACGATAAACCCCCTGGCCCGGTTTCCTGGATAGAGAAATATAGCACATTCGTTTAACTCTTAGCACGAGAACGCGAACATTTAGCAACAGTCTCCATCTGGAAACGGATATGCTTATACATCGCACCGCCATTGTGCATCCTGAAGCCCGTATCGAACCGGGCGTTGAAGTCGGCGCCTACTCGGTCATCGGGCGAAACGTGGCCATAGGCGCGGACACGAACATCGCCAGCCACGTGGTCATCGGCGAGAACACGGCCATCGGCACCGGCTGCAAGATATACTCCCACGCCGTCATCGGCACCGAGCCGCAGGATCTCAAGTACAACGGGGACATCTCACACGTTGAGATCGGCGACGGCGTGCAAATCCGCGAGTTCGTCACCATCAACCGCGGAAGCAGAAAAGACTCGGTCACGCGCGTCGGGGATTCGTCACTCCTGATGGCCGGCGTGCACATCGCGCACGACTGCCATGTGGGCAAAGAAGTGATTATGGCAAACCTCGCCACGCTGGGCGGCCACTGCTCGATTGAGGATTACGCGGTGCTGGGCGGGATGGCCGTCGTCCACCAGTTTGTTCGCGTGGGCAAGATTGCGATGGTGGGCGGGACAAGCGGCCTTATGCAGGACGCTCCGCCGTTCATGATGGTATTCGGCCCGGCGCCGGCCAGGGTCGTTAACGTTAATAACATCGGGCTGAAGCGGCGCGGAGTGGACCCAGAAGTGAGGCTCCACCTGCGCCAAGCGTTCCACATCCTCTACCGACAGAGCCTGAGTACGACCAAGGCAATCGCCAAGATTGAGGAGACGCTGCCATCAAGCGATGAACTCAGCTACCTGCTGGAATTCTACCGAAGCAGTGAGCGCGGCATATGCCGTTCCAAGCTCGAAGTGGCTCCGGCCGACGAGGGAGAAGCCGCACAGAGCGAATTCCCCGACGAGTTCACGACCAGCATACCGGCAACCTAGCCGCGCTTAGCGGACGCCGTCTGCTACGCTCCGAACAACCCTCGGCAAGCCTTCCTAAGCCGCCGGCTTAGGCTGAATGTCGTCAAACGACAGCCCGCCGATTATCAGTATATACGTCGGCACCATTGGCAGGACGCAGGGGGAGAGGAATGAGGCGATGCCGGCTACGAACGCAATTCCCAGGTTCACCGCAGCCCCCTGCAGCCAGACCTCAGCGTTCAGCGTGGTTTCGCCCATAAGCATCACCAGTTGCGCCACACCCCAGAAGAATACCGCCAGGCCGAATACCGCCCCGGCGGCAAGCGCTGGAACGAACGTCTTTTTCGCAATCTCCGGGTCTTTAGCGACCCATTTCGCAGCGAGCAGCACCACAAGCAACACCAGTGTCACGGCAGCGACATAGAGCGCGATGCGGAGCAGCAGGCCGGGGTCAACCGTGTAAGAACGCGACAGGAAGCCAAAAAACAGCACGAAGCCAACAGCGATGAGCAGCAGCGAGCTGACTACGTTGATTGCGCCCACATAACGCGCGATTCTCTGGATGAAGCCGAGCGCCGAGCCAATGAGCAGCGCCACCAGGAGGAATGGAATCGCCAGTCCCAGTGAATACGCAATCATCATTGGCACACCCTGGCCGGGAGAACTGGCGGCGAGAGTAAGAATGACCGCCAGGATCGGCCCCAGGCAGGGCGTCCAGCCGGCGGCGAAGGTAATCCCGATTAGAAGCGACGACAGGTAGCCGCTCCCCGCCTGAACATGGGCCTTCTTCTCCACATAAAGAAACCTGAGCGGAGACAGGCCCCAGGTGCTGAGAAAGATGTGCAGGCCCAGGATTATGACTATGACGCCCCCGACGTAACCAAACCACCGGGGATGCTTGTTGATTATTTCGCCTATCAGGTTGGCCGGCAGGCCAAGGATTATGAAGATAATCGAAAAGCCCAGCACAAAGGCAAGCGAGTGGCTAAACGCCTTAATAATGGTGCGGTTCATCTATCTCCTTGTATAATTCACGTGTAATATGAATAGCCCGGTATTATATCAGCGCCGCCGATACTTGTATCCCCCAGCCAGGAATAGAGCCACCTGGTCAGCCCAGTTGGGGCTTTTGGGGCGCCCGCTGTTTCCGCCCGGAAGCGCCGACCAGTAAGCGCCTGTTGCCCCAGGGGCCATTATCAGGCGCGCGGTGGGACCGAAACTCTTGAGTAAATAAGCGCCATCCCACCGCACCGCAGACACGTTCACCGTGCGGTAGCCGCCCGACGCCGGCAGCATCCCTGGCGATTGCGTGGCGTAGAATGGAAGCGGGCTCACCAGCGGCAGGCGGTGGATTTCGCCGTATGCCGGCAGTCCTGAACGGCCGTGGGACAGTGCCCTGCCCACCGCGCCATGCCATGCGGCTGAAAGCTCCGAATCACTGAGCGATATCCAATCAGCCCCTTGCAGCGCGGCCAGGAGGGCGATGTCATAATGACCTGATACGCGATGCGCGGTTCGCAGGGATGCCGTAAGCTCCCGCCGCATCAGCTCGTATAGCGGCGCGCCATGCGATTGCGTATTTTCTTCGAAGTCCCACCCAGACAGCACTTGCAGCGCCTTGCGCTCAGCGCCGGGCATCCCGCCTTCCAGTGAGCGAAGCCTGCTCAGGAGCGGAGGCAGGGCTTCTTCCGCAAAGCTGGAGTGAACGTCCAGTTGTATTCGCGCTACATCTTCCAATGTGAGATTGCTGCCGCTTGCGCCTTCAAGTATCAGCTCGCTAATGCGCCGTGCACGGTACCCGGGGGCGTAGTTCCCGGGGAACACGGGCCGGCCGCATGCGGTCAGTGCCGGAGGGTTGTTGCAGGTGACCAGGAAGCCTTCAGGTGGATTGACGGCGTGCGGCATTTCCTCAATCGGGACGAAATCCCAGTGGTAATCCGCCGCCTGCTCCGGCGTGGCAACCAGCCGGGCATCATTCCCGTCGTAATCCCGCCGGGGCACTAATCCCGCAGCGAAGTAGGCGATGTTCCCGCTTACATCCGCATAGACAAAGTTGCAGGGGGTTGCGAGCTTTGTGAGCGCCGCCTGGAAGTCGTCCAGCGAACTCCCGCAGTTGATGGAGAAGTAGCCCAGCGCCTCGTCGTTGGGATAAAAGCCCGCCCAGTGGAGTATGTAGTAGCTGTCCTCGTCGGCTTCCACAACCGGCCCCAGCGGCGAGTCAAGGATGGTCGCCTTCTCTTCGCGGACAGCCAGGCCATCGCGGACGCGGATTGTTTCCTCGCGGGATGTGAGTTCCCCGCCGAAGACCGCAACGACGTTTTCCCTGGGAACGATGAGGATGTCTTCATTGTCCGCTTGCAGCGCGGTTAGCGCCCAGGAGTAGTTCGCAGTCTCGCCCATCGCGACGAGAGCGGCACCCGGCACTGTTATCCCGCGCACACGCATCTCGCCAGGCACTTCCAGCGCGACTTCGTACCAGATACCGGGGTAGGTCACGTCCAGGTGCGGGTCGCCTGCGACAATGGGACGCCCGTTGGCGGTGAGCTCCCCCGAAACCACGAAGGCGTTGCTTCCCAGCACCCGTCCGCTATCACCGCAACCAGACATCAGCGTAAGCCCGTCCCACGGTTCAGCGATTGCTGAGCACCATTCCCGCCGCGCCGCGAGACCATCAAGCGTCTCCTGCATCAGCGCCCAATCCCCGCCGCGCCTTCGGGCACGCAGCCTGGCAAGCTCATCGTAGTGGTCGCCGGAAAGGTAGACGTGCATCAGTGCCGCGATTGCCAGCGTATCCTCAGGAAGCCACGGCGTGAACTCCGGCAGCGCGAAGTACTCGGGCGGCAGCCCTTCATCGGCCACGCAGTCATTGATTCCCTGAGCGTAGGCGAGCAGCGCCGCGTGAGCATCAGGAGCGGTTTCGGCCAGCCGGGCCAGGTCGCGCCCGGCAAGCTTGCGCAGATTCAGCCGGCGCATCTCTATGTCACCCCGCAGGTATCCTTCGCCGCCTATTTCCGCAAGCTGGCCGCAGGCTTTGCGCCGTGAGATGTCGACCTGCACCAGCCGGTCCTCGGCGGTGGCGTAGCCAAGCATGCGGAATAGCTCCGGGATTGTGTCCGCGGTGATGTGCGGAACGCCCCATTCGTCGCGCACGATTCCGCCAGGAGCCGCGCGCGCCGGCAGCGGGCATAGCAGCAGGAAGAATATCAGGGCAACCAGCAGCGCCGTAGGACGCGCAGCAGCCAGGGGCCGGCTCTGGGCCATTCCTAGCCGCCGTGGAACAACGACCCTATTCGGGCCACTATTTCGTCGCCGATCCAGTCGAACATTAAAAATTGCATGCGGCCGATGAGCAGCGAAATGCGCGCCATAATCGTGTAGCCGAAGGACGCGCCGAAGGCTATCATCAGGGTGTAGATGCCGACTCGCGATACGCCTCCAATAAACCCCCGGTGCTCCATCGAGAAGAAGAAGTACACGAGCACCGACAGCGCGCCCACGAATAAAACGAGCGAGTTTAGCAGCAACACGGCGGAGTCAAGTGAATTTACCTGCCACGGGATAGACTGCATCGTGGCGTAAAACTGCGGCAGCAGAAGGCCATTGAGCACTTTGGGGAACGAGATGCCGGTGAAGCCGCCTATATAGAAAGCGAAGGTGATGCGGGAGAGCCAGCCCCAGCCCGGTATCAGCCGGAAGATAATGAACAATCCAAGTATGCCCGGTATGATAACCCACAGGTTCAGTGTGCTGTCGCCGCTGGCGTCCAGGAAGGGCATCAGGGGGTAAAAGAACTTGGGCTTCATGTTGTTGAAGAAGTACAGGGACATAAGATAGCCCGCTGAGATGCCCAGATAGAGGTGCTCGCCAAAGCGGAAGAACGGGTTGTCCTTGTAAACGAAAGAGAACATAAAGAGGGTCAGGCCTGCGGCAATCCAGGTACCCACAACGATCATCCCACCCTCAGTGAAGAAGGTGCCCATTGCTTCCTGCCAGGGCAGCAAGCCGTTATTCTGCAGCAAGATGATTCCTAGGTGCGTCACGGCTACATCTCCTCCCGCGCCTGACGACGCTTCTGACCCACGAGCATTAGCGCAAATATGTTGGCAAGCACAATGGCAACGAATATCAGGGCGTGCACCATAGACTGGGAGTCCATTGCGGATGTTGCCAGCGCAGGCACGTCGGTCAGCTTCTCGTATTCAGCGGCGCCTTTCAGACCGCCTATGATGCCGTTTAGCTGCTTGGCCTGCAGATACGGGTAGTACATCGGCGCCACAACCGCAGTGACGCCGCCGCCAACCGGCACATCGTGCACTTCGGTGCCGTAAACAATCCACCAGTCGCCGGAGTTGCCGGCCTCGAACATCACCATATAGTCGGCCTGGCCGAGCTGGTTGAACTCCTTGATAATCGGCATTCCGTCAGTCGACTCTCCGTAATAATCTTTGGGGAACGTACCGGAGAAGCTATCTCCAACTGAGATAATTACGATGGCACCCCCGACCTGGTAGCCCAGGAAGACGTAATCCACCGTGTTCGTCCACTCGGGATATTCCTGCTTCAGTTCCTCGATGCACTGGGCCACGAGATTGGGGCCGTTGGGCCAGAGCACCGTGATGGCCAGTTTGTGGTGCTTCCGTATGATGTGGCGCATCACGGATTTCATCATCGGGTAGAGCTCGGGCATTGAAGCGGGGTCGAAGTCGGCGCTCATAAGAATATTGGATCCTTCGGGGAGGTCCTCAATCATATCGTAGACGCTCTGAACCTCCGGCGTAACCTTGATGGGCAATCCCAGCGGGAACAGCAGTGGTATGGCAACCGCAAGAGCAACCAGCGTGTAGATGATGCGGCGGTCCAACTGAAGAAAGCGCTCGATGAAACTTGGTTTCTGCACCTTTTCCATCAGTCGCCACCTCCCATGTAGGTGCGCTCAATGCCGAAGATGATGCGCACCGATATGGCTATCTGGGCAAGGGCAACACCCAGAATTATCCCCCGGAAACCGGCCATGCTGGGATTGTTCATAATCCAATCAGAGAACGTGCTCAAGTGGGGGCTGATGAACTCGCCGATGGGCACGCGCCCTATCATTACGATGAGCCCTGCAAGGAGCAGCGCCAGAGCCTCCCAGGTTCGCGCCCGGAACGCCCGGAAAGCGGCCGAAGCGATGAAGAACGCCAGCGTGGCGAACATCGTTGCCTGCATCGGAACGAACAGCCACTGGTATTCCCATCCGGCAGGCGTCCCGGGCCGCACGCTGAAGATGAGCCCCAGGATAATCATCTGGATGAACGCCAGGATGGTGATTACCGAATACCCGTAACCCTCCACACGCCGGCGCACCTTGTTCATATGGTGATGCAGCAGCGAGAGGATTGCGAAGACCGCAGAGAATCCGACAATCACGATGGCCCAGTCGGTGAACCCGTAGTACAGCTGTTCCGAGAACTTTGAGGGCACGAATTCCCTGATGAACATCGCCATGCCCATCACGAAAGCCAGCATCACCGGAAATTGCTTCCTGAGAAACTGCATTTGCTACCCCAGTGCCTTGAAGAGATCTTTGATAAAGACGACGCCGAAGGTCATCAGCAGCGTCCCGATAATAATCATAACCATCATAAAGACCTTGGCCATGTCCTGGCCCTTCAAACTGCCAAGCACCAGCGGCTCACGGGAGAGATACGCGCTGGCCGCGTAGAGCTCCTCGCCGATGAGCGTGTAATCGCAGGTGGTCACGAAGAACGGAAGCTGGGTGGACGCGTCGGTGCCGGCAATCTGGATGGCCCCCGTGCTCGCGCCGGTCTCCGTCAATATCAGGGCCTCAGCATAGTAGTAACCCATAAAGAAGTTGGCCGCCGGCTTGTCGCGCATCATAATGCCGCAGACCGCTGCGGCATACGAGAACTGGTCTTCGGTCAAGAAAAATATGTCGTCCGCATTGTAAGCATCCGGACGCCCAGCATCAGTGTAGCCGGCTTTCACAATCTCCTGGGCCACAGTCAGCACAATCGGGTCGCGGCACGGGACGGTCAGCTTGGACTCGTAGTTGGCCACCCGCCGCGCGACCCTGCCGAGAATATTGAGCGCTGCCAGCGTGCTGAGATCGGCAAGTGAAGACATACCGTTCAGGTACAGGATGGGCTTGCCCATCTCGGTTGCCCGACCGATAGCCTCGTCCACGGCGTCCAGACCGCTAATCTTGCGAATGAACAGATTCGGGTCGCGCCGCGCACGGGCGATGAAGTAAAGAACCGTCGCACCGAACAGCACTGCGAGGATAAGCACATTGGTGCGCCCGGTATCGAACCACTGCTCTTCAGGAGTTGCGCTTAGAATCTCCGGGTAATCCCGGTTGGCACCGTCAAGGCTCGCGGTGAGCTTGACGAAGTACTCCACCCCCGTCTCTAAAGGCACGTTGCCACTCAGATTCTGGATGGTGAACAGGTGGATGTTATTGCTCACGCCCGCGCGACCTTTCTGGAACCAGAAAAACGCCGGATAGTAATGACCGGCCTCCTCCTTCCACTTTTTCGTCGCGGGGAAACTGCCAACCTCCTGCCAAGGCCCGTCCGGCCCCGCTCCGACGCTCACAGTGTAAGTGAGAGCTTCGGTCTCGCCCTCGGCCTTTTCGAACTCCACTACAATGCCCGTGCCATCGTCGTTGGGGAGGTCGCTGACCGTGACGTACGAGGGCAACGGCACCTCGACCGCAGGAACTTCTTCTGCGGCTGGCTCCAAGCCGATGATTATGTCGGCGCCCTCGAGCGCTTCCGGCCCGGCTTCTTCAGCAGCAGCCGGCTCTTCAGGCAGTTCAACATCCGATTCCTGGCTGAAGGCCGCTGAGCAGAGCAAAAGAATTAAAACGACAACTAGTGATGCCGCCAGTCTGATGAGATTCTTCATAGGTTTGTGACCTTTTGAAGGTAGCCCATTATAGCAAACGACCGGCGCGCGCGCGATTACGCAAATAAGCCTTGTTGTGGGGGCGATTGCGCAAATGGCGAAATCCTTCTATGCTATGTAGCAGACACCCCATCCGGGGGGAAACAGGAGCTGTCCAATGGCCAAAATCGTAGAATGCGTTCCCAATATCAGTGAAGGCCGCAACTCCGAGACCGTTGAAGCGTGCCTTGAACCAATCCGCCAAACGGACGGAGTGAAGCTGCTGGACTATTCGTCGGACCCGGACCACAATCGCACAGTCATTACCTACGCCGGCACTCCCGAAGGATGCGCTGATGCCGCGTTTGGACTCGCGCAGAAAGCCGCCGAGCTGATTGACCTCACGAAGCACGAAGGCGGGCATCCGAGGATGGGCGCAGTTGACGTTATCCCGTTCGTGCCCGTAAGCGGCGTAAAAATGGAGGACTGCGCGGAGCTGGCGCGCACTCTGGGAGCCAGGATGTGGGAGGAACTTAAAATCCCGGTTTTCCTCTACGAGCAGGCTGCATCCAAACCATCGCGCCGGAACCTTGCGAACGTCCGCAAGGGCGAATTTGAAGGTATGGCCGAAAAGATGAAGGATGCCAAATGGGCACCTGATTTCGGCGAGAATGCTCCTCACCCGACAGCGGGGGTGACGGCCGTCGGGGCGCGCACTTTCCTCGTGGCCTACAACATCAACCTGAACACAGACAACCTGAAAGTCGGGAAGAAAATCGTCAAGTGCATACGCGAGGCAAAAGGCGGACTCGTGAGCATAAAAGCTATGGCGCTTATGCTAGAGGACCGCAACCAGGTGCAGATCTCGATGAATCTAACCAGTCCGTTCGACACGCCGATGTACCGGGTCTTTGAGCTGGTGAGGCTTGAGGCCGCGCGCTACGCAGTGGACATCGTGGGCAGCGAGGTCGTCGGCTTAGTCCCACTGGAGGCGCTCGTGAAATCCATGGATTACTACCTGCGCTTCGAGGGCTTCAAGAGCAACCAGATAATCGAGATGGCCCTGTTCGGCGACTAGGGTCAGGCTGCAAGCCCTGTTGCCAAGGAGGCTGCGATAGAAACCTACGTTCTAACCAGCGGCCATCTCCTGCAAACCACAGCGCTCATCATTCTGCTCGGGGTTGCGGGGCTGGTGATTGCCGAGTACTTGAAGGTACCCAGCATTGCGCCGCTGATGGTCCTTGGCATCCTCGCGGGCCCCGACATCCTGGGCCTGGTCGACCCCGGCGGATTCGGCCCGTTTCTCCCGGTCATTGTCAAGCTGGGCGTGGCCATCATCATCTTTGAGGGCGCGATGACTCTCAGCATGGCGCGCCTGAGAGCACACTTCAAAGTCATTCGGAACCTTGTCTCTCTGGGCTTCGCGCTCACGGTAGCCGCAGGTGCCGCGCTGTTTACGCTGCTGCTGGGTGTTGACTTGCTGCTTGCGCTCCTCTTTGGCGCGCTGGTCGCAATAACCGGCCCCACGGTCGTGCAGCCATTGCTGAGACGCGTGCCGGTGAGCGATGCCGTGTCGTGCGTCCTGCGCGGCGAGGCGATACTGATTGAGCCCGTTGGCATACTGCTCGCAGCGCTCCTCTTTGAAATAGCCGTAGCGACATCGCCAACCGCCCGCAGCGCGGTCGCTTTCTTTCTGCACAGCATTGCAATCGGCTGCGTCTTCGGGCTTGTGGCCGGATGGATTCTGCGCAAAGGCCTGCGCTACATCAGCTCCAGAGAGGACATCAAGAACCTGACCGCGCTGGCGGTTGTCCTGGGATCCTTCGGAGCCGCAGAGACTCTGGCGCCTGACAGCGGGATTCTGACGGTAGTCCTGGCGGGGCTGATGCTATCAGGGTCGGAGTTCGCCGGCAAAGCCTCGCTGAAGCAGTTCAAAGGACAGATCACGCTTCTGACCATTGCCGTGATATTCGTCCTCATCTCCGCGGGTATCAGCCTGGATTCCGTAGCGCGTGTCGGCTGGAGCGGCGTTCTCATCGTTGCTGCGCTCCTGCTGGTTGCGCGACCGCTTTCCGTATTCCTGTGCACCATCAGAAGCCACCTGACAACTGGCGAGAAAGTGTTCCTTGCCGGAGTGGCACCCAGGGGCATCGTCTCGGGTTCGGTCGCATCGCTCTTTGCGATCCAGCTTGCTGCGCGCGGCCACGTTGGCGCGGACGCGATTGTAACGGTGGTATTTATGACCATCGGCGCGACGGTGCTGCTGATGGCCCCCCTGACGAAGCTCCTCGCCCAGGCCGCCGGCGTCTTCCTCGACCGTCGCCGCTCGGTTCTTATTGTCGGCGCCCACGCATTCTCGCGCCTTGTCGCGCGAAGGATTGTCTCAGCCGGATACCGCGTGTCGTTTGTGGACACCAACCTGCACAACTGCGTGGTGACACGCCAAGAGTTTAAGCACGTCGCGTATGGCAGCGCGCTGGACGAGGAAGTGCTGATGGACGCGGGCGCTGCCGGCACCGGGCTGCTGCTGGCATTTACTGAGAACAATGAAACGAACATCCTTATAACACAGTTCGCGCGGCGGGAGTTTCGGATACCGGTTCGCGCATTGATACTTCGGACGGATACGGACGAGAGCATTGCCAGGCACGTGGCGGAGTCGGACATCAAGGTGGCGTTCGGCGGCCGGTTTAACCTGACCGAATGGACTCTGGCCGCTGAACGCGATGAGATTACCTTTGTTCGTTTCGCCACCGAGCACGACATCCCTACACTGGAGCCGTTCGTGGAGAGGATCCGCAGCATCGCCCTGCCCATTTACTATGAGGAAGGCGATATCGTGCGTCCTGTGCTCCGCAGTTCGCGCTTGCGGTCCGGCACAACTATCCAGTTCGCTGTCAGGCTGTGCGAACTTAAGCGGCTTGAAGAGGAGTTCAAGCGATTCTGCGCGGAGCTTGGAGGCGCCAGGCAGTGAACTGGGGGCGTGATATGGGGAGATCTGTGTCCCGGTCGGTCACGCGCCTGATCATCTTCCTCACCAGATTCCTGCCGCCGGGCGTGACGCTTCCCCTCGTGCGGCTGCTGACCGCGCTGGCGTGGCGGATTCACCCCACACTCCGGCGGACCTCCCTGCGCAACATTGAACTTGCCTTCGGTGACGAACTGAACAGGAAACAGCGGGAGCGTCTCGCGCTCAGAAGCGCACACCAGATTGCGCTGACCGCGCTGGAGTTTATGTACTTCATCCACTGGCCGCTGGAGCGCATACGCAGCCTGGTGAAGGAAGTTGAGGGGTGGGAACTCCTGGAGAATGCCCTCAAGCAGGGAAAAGGCCTGCTGGGACTCGCAATGCACTTTGGCAACTGGGAACTTTCCGGCGCGTACCTGACGCTTTCCGGCGTCGCGCTTGCAGCCGTAGGCAAGGAGCAGCGGGACGACTTCTTCACAGAGCTGGCATTCCTCACCCGCCAGAGGCTGGGCATTGAGAACATCGCCAGCGGGAAGATTGGCAGCGCCATGCTCAGGGCACTGCGCGAGAATAAAGTCCTCGGGTTGCTGTCGGACCAGAACGGCGGTGTCGACGGGGCTTTTGTGCCGCTTTTCGGGCTGCCCGCATCAACTGTGCGCGGCCCGGCGGTGCTGCACCTTAAGTTCCGCCCGCCAATGCTGCTCATTGTCGCCAAGAGGCTAAAGCCCTTTTCCTTCCGCTTTATTGTCCGTCCGGTTGAATGCGAGGCCCCCGGCAAGGGCGAAGAGGCTGAGAAGCGGGTGCTGGCCGCGATGAACCGCGTGTACGAGGAGACGATACGTGAAGCGCCTGAGCAGTGGCTCTGGATGCACCGGCGCTGGAAAACCAGACCGCCGGGCGAAGAGCCCGTCTACTGATTCAACCCGGGATGAGACGCGCTGCCCAGCCCCAGATCTTCAGCAACAGAACCCAGATAGTAGATGCTGCCTGCAACTACCACAATACCGCCGGATTTGACCTCACCGAGCAACCGGCTCATCTGGTGGGAAAACGCCTGCCCGGACAGGCGCAGCTCCAATCCGGCTTCCCTCACGCCGTCCTGCACTTCACCCAGCGGCATCGGATGCAATATGGGCAGCTCGATTGCCACGACTCGCTTGACCAGGCCTTTCAGCGGGGCAAGCATCAGCGGCACGTCCTTCCCCTGCTGGCAGCCAAAGACCAGCGTGGGCGAGGCTCCGGGGAAATACTCCTGCAGAGCTTCCGCGAGCATACGCATACCTTCCACATTGTGAGCTGCATCCAGGACGATCCAGCCCGCACCAGTACGATTGACTTCAAAACGGGCAGGCATTTCAGCGCTGACCTCGGAAGGGACTGACAAAGGCGGCTTAATGTGACCGAGTTCAGCGAGCCGGGACGCCAGAGCCAAGCTGACTTCAATGTTACGCGACTGGTATAGGCCAAGCTGATTGACGCTCACTTGCCGCGGCACGTCCAACCCCTTCAGCCGTCCAAAGACTTTGAAGTCCTGGTGGGCCGGCCTCAGTCCTCCTCCAACACGCTTCAGCTCCACGCCGGGCTCAATAACGGGCGCGCGCTTCAGCGCGGCGAGCTTTTGCAAAATCTCGCGGCAGTCCGGTTCTCCACTGCGGATGCCGCGCGAAAGGACAACCGGCACACCTTCTGCCATTATCCCTGCCTTCTCTACGGCAATACCTGCTAGACTCGATCCCAGATACTGCTCGTGATCGCGGCTGATGCTCGTAATGCCGGTAAGGACGCGCGGCAGGGCGTTGGCCGCATCAAAACGCCCGCCCAGGCCTACCTCGATTAATGCCAGCTTAACCGCAGCCGACTGCATCGCCAGCAGCGCTACTATCAGCGTAGCTTCAAAGAACGTCACCTTTGCGTCCGAGCCGTCAAGGTGTTTCTTGAGACGGCCGGTAGCTTCCGCGAAGCTGTCGTCGGACAGCGGCTGCCCGTCGATACGCACACGTTCAGTAATGCGGTAGACGTGCGGCTTGATGAACGCACCCACGCGAAGCTGCGATCTGAGCAGCGCTTCGGCAAACACTATGACGCTGCCCTTTCCGTTAGTTCCACCCACCAGCACCACCGGGAATGGCGGCGGAATCAACCCCAGGCCTGAGAGAACGCGGCGCAGGCGGCCCAGGTCGAGGTCAATCTTCCCCGGCTGGAGCGATAGCAGAAACTTCTCAGCGTCAGAAAGCTTCACGCGCAGATTGTAGCATCGCGCCGTGCTAGAATGCGTGCGCCATGGAAGTTGTGGAATACGACGAGCAGCGCTGGGAGGATCTCCTGAAGTTCTTCCGCGTGATGAATCTCGGTTTTGCCCGCGAGCCCGATGTCTTCCGCTGGAAGTATCTCCAGTCACCGGCAGCCCGGAGAGGCGTGAGCCAGTTCCTAACGGTAATCGACGAAGGCAAGATCGCGGGAACCCTCGGATTCACCGAATGCCCCGTTTACGTGCACGGGAAGAAGCTTATGTCGTGCGCGTTCAACGACTGGTACATCCTGCCCCGGCTGCGCGGCAAAGGGATGGGCGACAAGCTGATTCCTTACTTCACCAACCGGCCAGCGGAGATCAAGCTGCACTTTCTCTCATCCCCTCCTTCAATTAAGGCAGCACTCAGGCACGGCTTCGACCGGCTTCGCGGTATCGCCGACCTTGTTGAGCACCTAGCTCCGATGCGCTCGACTGTGCAGTGCGCGTGGCGAAAAGTGACTCGGCATAGATGCAGACGGCGCCCAAAGATGAAACCCCATCTAAAGCGATTGGAGCGCCTGGACCCGTGCGTCAAGGTCCTGGATGCCGACGATAGCCAAATCAACGAGCTGCTGACGCGCTGCCAGTTGCAGTATCCTTTCGCCTGCGCGCGCGACATCGAATACCTTCGCTGGCGATACCTAGAACATCCAAAGGACCTCGGCGTGTTGCTGCAGCTTAACTGCGAATCCGGGGGGCCGCAGGCCGTGTTCGCGCTCGTGTGGCGCTGCACGGGAGTCAGAGACACACTGCTGCTTGCCGATGTATACTACAACCGCCAGCGCCCGGAAGATCTCAGGCGAATCCTGCAGTTCCACCGCCAGGCAGCCCTTGCGATGGGCGCAAACGCGCGCAGCATATACACGGGGAATTCGGAGCTTTCGCACGCGGCGAAGGCCAGCGGCATGACCCACATAACCGAGCGCGTCAACGGTATCTATAACGGCAGCGATATGCCTCTCGATACAGGCAAGGTCTCCGAGTGGTACACCAGCGGCGGCGATTCTGACTATGTGAGCTAGCAGGCCATGGCCCGAGGACGCTTTATTGTCTGTTTTGACTTCGAACTGGCCTGGGGGCGGTTCGACAAGGTCTTCGACGAAAGCTATCTCTCGCAGGTGCGCTTGACCCGCAAGGAAGTCGTACCCTCGTTGCTCGCAGTTCTCGAAAGGCACAACGTGCCGGCGACATGGGCGGTGGTGGGGCACCTGATGCTGCGCGAGTGCAACGGCGTGCATAGCGAGCTTGAACCGTACCGCCCGGAACACTGCCCGGACTGGTTCAGCCGTGACGAAGGCGGGGTCGACGATGGCGATTCAGTCTGGATGTGCCGCGATCTAGTGAAGCAGATTGCCGCGTGCCCAACACCCCAAGAGCTGGCGTCGCATTCCTTCAGCCACGTGGATTTCAGCCATCCAGCGTTGTCTCGCAAGCGGGCGGCGCAGGAGCTTGAACTTGCACGCGACCTCATATCTGAATTCGGGCAGGAAATGAAGACGCACATTTTCCCGCGCGGTCGAACAGGCCACCTAGATGTCCTGAGGGACGCGGGCGTGCGGGTGTATCGGACATCCCGGTCCCCCGGTACAGGTTTCAAGTCGGCACTTGGCCAATTCGTCACGGAGGCGTTAGCTCGCACTCCTCCCCTGGTTACTGCGGCGCGTGACGAATTAGGGATGCTGAACGTTGAAGGCGGAATGCTATTCAACCGGCGCGGGCGCTACCGCAGCGCGATACCCGTGTCTCGCCGGGTTGTCCGGGCAATCAAGGGGATGAACCATGCGGTGAAGAGCGGCGGCGTTTTCCTGTTGTGGAACCACCCGATTGACTTCGCCACAAGTAAACCTGCAATGATGACCGCATTTGATGAGATATGCGCCTATGCTGCAAGGCTACGGGATGAGGGAAGGCTTGAGACAATCCCTGTGCGCGAGCTTTACTGAGAGCAGCCCGGCAAGCGACGAGCATGTCGCTGCGATGGGGGACCGGGGGCTCGCGTTTCGCTCAGGGCGAGTGGCGGACCGGCAATGTGGCTGCGCGACCGGATAACGAGAGCTTCGACGGCACATAGGTTATACTGCTAGCGGCAACACACGCCTGTGACTCCCTTCAAGGGTCATGCGGCGGGGGAACGCGTCGCTTGCCTTAGCTGCCCGGAAGGGAGAACACTGCCAAAGGAGCCGATATGCCTAAGCGGAAGGCGAAAACAACCAAGAAAGCGATGCGGGCCATCTCCACCAGGATTGTCGAGAACGAGGTCTTCACCGACGTTCTGGAACTGGAGAAGCCGCGTTTCGTTGTGGACTACGACGAGTACCTGAACCGCCTGTGGGAAGCGAACCCGCTGCTTCACGATGTCCTGAAAAAAAGCGCAAGCCTCAAGCAGGCGCGGGACAACGTGTATTCGTACCTGGAAGCGGCCGAGCGCGCTATCTTCGCCGAGGATAACGAGCTGCACATACTTGAGAAAGGGACGGTGCGCGACTGCATCCGCGTCTTCAAGAGCATCATCGGGCCCATCAACGAAAAGCGCACCGGCGTGAGCGCCCTGGACTGCCTGTGGAAGCTCGCGAAGGGAAGGCGCAGCAAGCTCCAATGGGAGGTGTCGGTAGGATTCCTCCTGGAGTTCATAAACCTCTTTCGCGGCGTGGCCGGCAAGTCAAACATCTACCGGGAGCACGAGGAAATAATGAAGGGCATCCCGGACTTTCTGCGGCTTGAGGGCAGGGAAGCGGCGCGCGAGCGCAGCGGCAAGCTTGAAGATATGGCGGCGAACCTGCGCAAGTACTTCAAGCGTTACCCTTCTGGCATGGAGAAGGAAGTAATCACGTGGCGGGAGGAGAACCGCGAACACATCCTCAAATACTTCGGCGGCAACGACGAGGACTGGCACGATTACAGGTGGCACCTGAAGAACGTCATTAAGAAGCCCCAGGTTGTCCTCGACCTTATTGAGGTATCACCTGAACTGCGGGAAGCGCTGCAAAAAGCGTTCGCGAACCGCTTGCCGTTTGGCATCACCCCGTATTACCTGAGCCTGATGGACCGCAATCCCGCCATCGGCTACGACCATGCCGTGCGCGCACAGGTGCTTCCGCCACCGGACTATGTTGACGCTATGTCGGCGCACCGCAAGGACAGGGAAACGTACTTCGACTTTATGGGCGAGCACGACACCTCGCCGATTGACCTGGTAACCCGACGCTACCCGCTTGTCTGCATTCTCAAGCCCTACAACACCTGCGCCCAGATCTGCGTCTACTGCCAGCGCAACTGGGAGATTGACGAGTGCCTTGATAAGCACGCTATGGCGTCGAACAAGGCTGTTGAGCAGGCGGTGGAGTGGATTGCGGACAACCCCGGCCTGGGCGATATTCTCGTCACCGGCGGCGATCCGGCGGTTATGACCGACCGCAGGATTGACTGGATACTTGAGTCGCTGGCGAAAATAGACCACGTTTATCGCATCCGCATAGGCACCAGGACGCCGGTTGTGCTGCCGTTCAGGTTCACGGATTCGCTGGTAGACATCTTTGCGAAATATCACGAGCCTCCCCGCCGAGAAGTCACCGTGGTGACGCACGTCGAGCACTCCTACGAGATAACGCCGGAACTCCAGGAGTCCATCCAGAAGCTGCGCCGGCGCGGCATTTCGGTATATAACCAGCAGGTTTTCACCGTTGAGAATTCGCGCCGCTTCGAGACAGCGAAGCTCAGGCTGGACCTGAAAGCCGTCGGCATCGACCCGTATTACGTCTTCAACATGAAGGGGAAGAAAGAGACTCTAAGCTATATGGTGCCGATTGCGCGCATCCTGCAGGAGCGCAAGGAGGAGGCGCGGCTGCTTCCGGGCCTTGACCGCACCGACGAACCCGTCTTCAACGTGCCCAAGCTGGGGAAGAACCACCTGCGGGCGATGCAGGACCGGCGCCTGGTAATGATACTGCCGGACGGGTCGCGAGTCTACGAGTTCCACCCCTGGGAGAAGAACATCACCCCGATGCCGCCGTACAACTATGTGGACGTGCCAATATACAACTACCTGGAGGAATTGGCCGCGCGCGGGGAAAATATCAGGGATTATCGGACGATTTGGTTTTATTATTAGAGGGAGCCTGAAGTATAATCACTGCGCGGGACTGAGAAATCCCGGGGGGCAGGTGAAGAAGCAGCCTAAATGAAAAGGCTAAGTCAATATGGACGCATCAAGCCTCGAAGCTATGCTCTCGTGCTCATCGCATTAGCACTAGTCTCGATGCTTGGAGTATATCTCGTCTCTTGTTCCCGTGGCCGGCGGACGCATCCACCGCAGCTGACGATTGCGCCAATTGAGCCGCAGGACCAGCAGCAGCAACCCGATGGTTCCAAGGAAGGAGCTGGAGATATCGTGCTGGACCCGTATCAGTTCGAGCTCTCGCGCCTGATAGGGGATATTGACGCGGCACGAAGGTCTGGCGCATCCCAGGACACAGCGGTTGTAACCAGCGTTTCCGAGCTGCTAGTGATAGACTTCATCTCCGAAGAGGAGATTGAGGTTGCTTATAAACCCCTATCTATCAAAGCTACGGAAGTGTGGGCTGAGGACTTCACTGGCGATGGCGTGGACGATGTGCTGGCGGGAGGAGGAGGTTTCAGCTATGGCGATGATACCGTCTCCTTAGTAGTTCAATCGGGTGGCTCGTTTGAAGAAGAGGAGACTATACTCTCGTACATTGAGGTAACCGCCCTATTTCCGTTTTATCTCGACTACTATGACGATGTTATCGATATAGTGACTGCTAATAGCATTTCAAAACGCTTAGTAGGTCTTTTCAGTGCATCCGGCGACCTTGAGCCTTATCGTTTCTACGCAGGAGCGTATTATCCGGATGCTGACGTCTACTACTCGTGCGCAGCAAAAGCTGACATGGACGGCAACGGAAGGGAGGATGCGGTTCTTACGATGTATGGGTTCACGTTCTTTGATATTTACTTCGGGTATGAGCGCGAGATCCAAGAAGAAGAGGAATACGACCTGAGAGGGCAAAACTGCGCGATAACGCCTGGGGAAGAGAACGACGTCATCCCTGACGAGAGCATAGCCACTGAAGATCCCGACGTTCTACAGGCGATAGACCAGGGCACGCTGGTTCTTACTTCATATCGCGTTGCTCTCGGTGATTTCAACGGTGATGAACTGCCTGATACCGCCCTGCTCTGCAGGGCTCTCCAGGGAGAAATGGATCACAACATTCTTGGCACCGTTTACCACTGTGACTCCTATCTTGTAGTGCAGCTAAACAACGGCGTGCCCGAGGGAAAGACGGAGAATCTGGTCACATTCACCATGTCGCAGGCGAGCATTATTGGCCCGGGCGGCGAGGATATCGGCTCCGCGGATTTCGACCAGGACGGGAATCTCGACCTGGTGCTGTCGGTGTCCGGTGCCCGGGCGATAGCCACCGCCAGGGGCAACGGTGACGGAACATTCGAGGATTTCGTGTATCTCAACTTGGGCAACCACCATCCCTACCGGCTAGCCATCGGGGAGTTTGACGATATCGAGGGCATAGACGCTGTGATGACGTGCCCTATGGAACAAACGCTGATGTTCTTCCTGAACAACAGCGAGCTGGCGGGGCAGTGACTTAGTATGTAAGAGCTGGTATGCAGTGACACTGCTCTACGAGACGCCTATAATGGGTTCGCCGCAAACACGGGCGCAGGGGGACAAAACGTGAACGGGAAGGTTAAGCCGGGGCGAACGGGGACGATTGTCGTGCGGTGGATTGCGCGGGGGATTCTTGAGTCCGTTCGATCCCAATGACGATGGTTTTGATTGCGTGCGGCGCTTCCTCTCGTGTGAGCACTACCGGACGGCGACATAGAGATGATAACTGTGAAATGCGCCAATTGCAGGAAGAAGCTGTTCCGATATGAGAAGGTCGGGAAAGGACGACTGTGGCACCTGTGGAAGGAGCGGATAACAGAGGATAACAGCGTGCGCGAGGGCAGCGAAGTCAGATGCGCCTGCGGCAATTTCATCGGAATCGAAGAGGCGAAGTGGATCAAGCTGAAGACGCACTCGGTTACCTATTCGGGCTCGATAACAAAGAATTGACGAAAGCGGTGAAAGGCGATTCCCGTCTGCGTGGATTGCACGGCTGCGTCGCGCCATTCGCCCGCAGTGACGAACAATCCTTACGGGATGATCTTAGAACTTCTCTGAGATCTGAGGAATGCAGGACATTGGGGAAGACCGCTGTGCAGGTCTGCTTATGCTTCTGTGGTAACATATCATTTGAGCGGGCGCGATCAGTGGGTCAATACCCAAAGGAACCATGAAGAAGGCTATTCTCATTGTAGAAGACGACGATGATATCCGGGAGCTGGTAAGCCACAGCCTGTCCAGAGAGGGCTTCCGGGTCTCAGAGGCGTCAGCCGGCGCAGAAGCACTTGACTCCGCGAAATCGGATACCCCTGACCTTATCATCCTGGACCTGATGCTGCCGGACATCGACGGGCTGGAGGTCTGCAAACGACTCAAAGCTGACGTATCTTCAAAAACGATCCCTATTATCATGCTCACAGCCAAGTCCGAGGACACCGACATCGTAGTCGGACTGGAACTTGGCGCTGATGACTACATTACCAAGCCGTTCAGCCCGCGTGTTTTGGCAGCACGGGTAAAAGCGGTGCTTCGCCGGAAGGCTAAGGGGACAGAGGGAAAAGGCGAAACTATAGTCGTCGAAGATCTTGTAATCGACCCATCGAAATACGAGGTCCGATTGGGCCAGCGGCCAGTAGAACTCACTCGTGGCGAGTTCGAGGTCCTGCGCTTTCTGGCCAGCCGCAGGGGACTCGTATTTAGCCGTTACCAGATCGTGGATGCTATACATGGAGAGGAGTACATTGTGACTGACCGGGCAGTGGACGTGCAAATATCGGGTTTGAGAAAGAAATTAGGGAATTACGGTAAGTATATAGAAACAGTCCGGGGCGTGGGGTATCGTTTCAGGGGATAAGCCGTGCGCAGAAGGAAGCTAATCTGGCAGCTATTCCCCTCATATCTGTTGATTTCACTTGTTGCGATTGTGAGCGTGACTTGGTATTCGATAGCATCTCTCCACCAGTTCTATCTACAAGAGACAGCCAAACAGCTCCAAATCCGCACACGGCTCCTGCGCGACGAATTTGTCCCCCTCCTGAAGGCAGACAACCTTGAACGTGTTGACGAACTCTGCAAGGAGCTTGGCGGAAAATCCACCACCCGCATTACAGTCATTCTTCCCGTTGGCGCGGTTGCAGGTGATACCGATGAAGACCCGGCTGTAATGGACAATCACCTTAACCGCCCGGAAGTAGCGAAGGCTCTGGGAGGCGGCATCGGGACTTCGGTTCGCTTCAGCAAAACTGTCCAACAGCAAATGCTCTATCTTGCAGCACCTATCAGCAAGGACGGCGAAATAATCGGCGTTTTGAGGGTGTCCATACCGGTTGCCTCGGTGAATCGCGCATTGAGCGCCATCCAATGGGCGATAGTGACCGCGGCAATTGTGGCCGCTGTGTTCGCGGCGGTAATTAGCCTGTTCATCTCCCGGCACATTAGCAGGCCTCTCGAGAACATCAAGCTCTCGGCGGAGAAGTTCGCCAAGGGGGAGCTTGCGCACCGCATCGTCACTAACGGCTCGGAGGAAATCGCCGGACTCGGCCGGGCGCTCAACGACATGGCCTCCCGGCTGGATTCGATGCTGGCGCAAGTCGTCCAGCAACGCAACCAGATGGATGTTGTCCTGGCAGGTATGAATGAGGGCGTTGTTGCAGTTGGAATTGACGGGCGCATCATCATTGCCAATCGCACGGCTGCCGAGTTGTTCAATGTGGATCCCACGGAGAGCTTAGGGAGAAACCTTGAAGAGATTGCACAGGTACCAGCTTTGCTGGAGCTGGTGTCCAGGACTCTTGATGGAGAAACCAAAGGGGAAACTTTGATAACCGTTCGAGATGAAGATGAGCGGATAGTTAAAGCCGCGGCTTCTTTGCTCAGGGACTCCACGCAAAATCCCATTGGTACTCTGGTTGTCCTTACCGATGTAACCAAGGAAACCAAATTTGAGCGTATTCGCAAGGACTTCGTAGCCAACGTCTCACACGAGTTGCGCACACCTATCACGGCCATTAAGGGCTTTTCCGAAACGCTTCTGGACAGATCCGTGGAGGCACGCGAGGATGTTGAGCGATTCCTGAGAACCATCGTCAGGCATGCTGACCGATTGAATTCAATCATTGAAGATTTGCTCATCCTCTCCCGGCTCGAGCAAGAAGCTGAACAACAGCAGATTGCGCTCTCGCGGAGTCGGATCAAACCAGTTCTGGAGAGAGCCGCCGAGAGCTTGGCGACACTGTCAGTGCAGCTAGGAGTCCAAGTCCGGGTCGACTGCGCTAACGACCTCAAGGCACGGATAAACTCCTCATTGCTTGAACAAGCAGTAATGAACCTTATCGACAACGCCGTGAAGTATGGTGGGCGTGGGAAATCAGTACACGTAACAGCCACGGAAACGGATGGAGAGATAGTCATCAGCGTGGCTGACGAGGGTGATGGCATCAGCCGGGAACACATTGACCGCATTTTCGAGCGGTTCTACAGGGCGGACAAGCAGGCCAGCCGCCAGTTTGGCGGAACCGGTCTGGGGCTGGCAATCGTCAAGCATGTAGCGCTTGTCCACGGAGGGAGCGCGAGCGTGGAGAGCACACCAGGCAAGGGCTCTATCTTCTACATACATCTTCCGGCATCTTGAGTTTGGACAGAATTTCGATGAGTGCAGATCAGGAGCGCCCGAAGGCGCATAAGCTAACAGGAAACTAACAGAAGGCTAATCCAACTCTAATTGAGTCCGGATAGCTTGAACCCGTGAGAATCGGACGACGTTCACGTAGATACCGCATGAAGGCTCGCCAAGTCTTCTTCGCTAAGAGACTCGCGTCAACTTATCCGGCCAACTACCGAGCGGGCTGCCATGGAGGATTTATACATTTCAGTCCGATGCCTCACTGAACATACAGTCACAGGAGGATTCATGAAAAAAGCACTCGTAATCGCATTGTCCGCGCTTCTAGCGCTTTCCGTCATTGCCTGGGCTGACGAAGCATCCTCAACGGACGACTCCGATACGACCGAGGCGGTTGTTGTTCAAGAGGCGACCGAAGGCCCGGACGAGAGCTACGCCGGTCTCGACATAGCCGACCTGATGAAAATCATTGAGGAGCAGCAGTCTCAAATCGAGGAGCTTTCTGAAAGGCTGGTCGCGGTTGAAGGTGGATTGAGCGCGAATACTGAGAAGGTGGACAAGCTGAAGGAACAGGAGCCGCTCCCGTCCTGGGTCCCGAAAGTGAAGGTGAGCGGCGACTTGCGCTATCGCTACGAACACATCAACAAGACGGGGAAAAAGAGCCGCAACCGCGAACGTGTTCGTGCACGCCTGGGGCTGACCGGTAAGGTGAATGACCAGGTGGACATCAAAGTCCGCCTGGCATCAGGTTCAGCGGATCCAGTATCCACAAACCAGACACTCGACGGCGCGTTTTCCAGCAAGAGCATCTGGCTTGACCGCGCTTACTTCGACTGGCACCCAAGCGAGAACATGACTGTCTATGGCGGCAAGATGTCCAATCCTTTCTTCAAGCCCGCCAAGAGCCAGTTACTCTGGGACGGGGATATGAATCCCGAAGGTCTGGCCGTGAGGTTCGAAGGTTCCGGCGATACGAAACCGTTCCTGAACGTGGCACACTTCTGGGCAGACGAGCGAAAGGCCGCTGCGGATGCGCGGATACTCGGAGCACAGACCGGCCTGCACCTGAAAGGTGGCAGCAATACAAAGGCCACTGTGGGCGTAGGCTACTATGCGTTCACCAACGTAGAAGGCCAGACGCCGCTTGTCGATGCCACCGACAGTTTCGGCAACAGTGTCAACACAGATCCGAACACCGGTGACATCACTTACACCACTGGCTTCAGGGAGTTTGAGGCTTTTGCTGAGGTAACCACAAAACTGGGAAACACGCCGTTCACCGTTTACGGAGACTACGTGACCAACACCGATGCGGATACCGATGATAAAGGCTGGCTGGTCGGCGCGAACCTGGGCAAGGCAAAGAATCCTGGCGAGTGGGAGTTCAAATACAACTACCGCCGCGTTGAAGCCGACGCTGTCCTCGGTGCTTTCTGCGACTCCGATTTCATTGGCGGTGGCACCGACGGCAAAGGCCACGTGCTCGGCCTGGGTGTTGCGCTTACGAAAAACACGAGCGCCGGTCTCACTTACTTCCTGAACGATGCCGGTCTGGCTGGTGGCAAGAGCTACAAACGCTTGCAGTTCGACTTCAAATTCAAGTTCTAAGCGTACTTTTATTGCGGACTATGTGGGACTCGGCCACTACTGTTAAGCCGGGTCCTGCCGGGTCGATTGCGCCAAGACGTTGAGGCGTACGAAATATGGGTTTGATACAAACCACTAAAGGAGAAAGGAGAACCTCAATGACTAAACAATTTCGCATTTCGTTGCTTACCACGATATCAGCGGTGGTAATCGGAGGGATGGTCGCGCTCGGCAGCAGTGCCTTTGCCGCAACGACGATTGTCATGGACGGGTCGACTACTGTCGGTCCGATTGCCAAGGCGTTTGCCGAGTACTATATGAAAACACATCCGAGCGTGAACATCACCATCAGCGAGTCGGGCAGCGGTAACGGCGTGAAAAGCCTGCTTAACGGCAAGTGTGACATCGCTAATCTTTCCCGCTTTATGAAACCAAACGAGTTCTCTGCGTGCGTTGCCAAGGGTATCATGCCTGTTGCACACACAATAGCCATGGACGGCGTAGCACCGATTGTTCACCCGAGCAATGGGGTGAAGGCACTGACTATGAAGCAGCTCAAAGGCATTTATACCGGCAAGATTACCAACTGGAAGCAACTCGGTGGACCGGACATGAAGATAGTCGTCATCAGCCGTGACACGAATAGCGGCACATACGAGACGTTCGAGAAGAAGGTAATGAGTAAAGAGAAAATGGGTTCCGGCGTGGAGTACGTTGGCAGCAATGGCGCTGTGCGCCAGCGGGTTCAGAGCACGCAGGCGGCAATCGGCTACGTGGGTCTTGGCTTCGTGGACAAGACGGTCAAGAGCCTTCCGGTAAACGGAGTCTCTGCCACGCTGAAAACAGTCGCAGCGGGTACTTACCCGATTGCCCGTCCCCTGTACATGTTCACCAACGGCTATCCCGAACTGGGTGGCCATGTTCATGCGCTTGTCACTATGCACTACTCGGAGAAGGGGCAGGAAATCATCGAGAGCCTCGGCTTTGTGCCACTAACCAGTTACTAAGCCGTGATGCTTAGAAACGCGTTGTGTCGCAGGACTGTCGCCCAGCCTCGCAGGCTGGGCGACAGAATCACTGCCAGCAAGCGCAGGATACAGCTAACTGCGCTCATCGAAAAGAGCATCAACGGTTTGCTGTTCGTCGTGGCTTCGAGTTCCGTTCTGGCCGTATTCTTTATCTTCGTCTTCATCATCCGCGAGGCGATTCCCTTTTTCAGAGAACAGGGACTCGCTGAGTTTCTTACAAGCACCAACTGGTTTCCGTCAAACATCACCCCCCAATTTGGCGCCCTGGCACTCTTCTTCGGCAGCGCAATGGTGACGCTGGGTGCGACGCTGTTCGCTGCTCCCCTGGGTCTCATCATAGCTTTGTTCCTCAGCGACGTGGTTCCCTTCAGCGTCCGTCAGGTAATCAAACCTGTAGTCGAGCTGCTGGCGGCGATACCGTCCGTAGTTTACGGCTTCTTTGCACTTGTGGTCTTTGCGCCGTTACTTCAGAGCCACGGAGGCGCACTGCTGGCTATAGGCGCTGCGCTGATAGTGATACCGGTAGGTATCATTCTCTCTACGGTAGGAGCGGACGTTATTGCCAATTGGCTCCCGGAATCCAGGGGCAAAGCGTCGCGTATAGTCTTGCTCGTCGTTTTCCTTGGCGTCACAGCCATCCTGACCTTCATCATGGTCAGAACGCTGATGGGAGTTGAAGTAGTCAGCGGCACGAATGCGCTGAACGTGGCCATCATACTCGGGATTATGGCAGTACCTACGGTCGTCAGTGTTTCAGAGGACTCGCTCACGGCGGTGGGACGTACGCTCCGGGAAGCCAGCTATTCCCTGGGTGCAACCCGCGTTGAGACGCTGTTGAAGGTGGTCGTGCCATCTGCAAAGAGCGGCATTCTGGCCGCCGTCGTGCTAGGCGTGATGCGCGCCTCCGGTGAGACTATGGTTGTGTGGATGGCCTCCGGAAATGCATCCAAGATCCCCAGCCCGTTTTACAACTTCCTCGAACCGGTAAGAACGGTAACGGCAACCATTGCCGGGGAAATGGGCGAAGCAGACCAGGTTACAGGCGCATCCCGCTATAGCGTCCTCTTTGCCCTGGCGGCAGTACTGCTTCTGTTCGTCTTCCTGTGCAACCTCGTTAGTGAATGGTCCGCTCAGCATGTTGGCCACAGAACCAGCAGCCGCCGTATAACCAAGCGGAGACACCGGAAATGCTGATTACGACGCGCAAGACGCTTGACAAGGCCTTCACGGCTACCGGCTGGTTCTCCACCGCAATAATCGTCGTAACACTGCTGGTTGTCCTCGGCCCCATAGTGGCCCGGGGGATGGGAGCAGTGCTATTCGAAGCCACAATTGAGCGTCGATCCCTTTTCCTGGAGCACTTCTCCCGAGGGAATCCCACGCAGATCAAGGCGGAGCTAGAACGCGCCCAAATGGCCCGACAGCCTTTGTTTGATGCAGTCAAGTCATTCGAAGCTGGCATCACGGTTGCCCACCTCGAAGACGCAGCCAAAGATGTTTACAGGAGCTACAAGGGCGAATTACGCCTAGCGGAAGGCCTGCGCTCGAAAGACGCGGAGCGAATGCTCGACACTGCCAGGAACCTGCGTGATGAGTTCCTGGAGGTAATCACATCTTCTAACAACGAAGAAGCTACACGCCTTGCAAAATCACTCCTCGAGTCGAAGTACAGGGCCGGATTTAACGATACAGCCATGAGCGAGATCTTCTCAATGGCCGAGGCGTACCTTGAGACAATCGAGAGCGTTGACCTGTCCAATCGAGAGATCTACGCGGCTGACCTTGAAGAACTCAAGTTCCTCCTTCGCCGGCTATTCGGGCCGCTGCCCGATGACCCGGAACCCGCATTGGTGCGTGACCAGTACGGCGAGACCAGGTGGGACCGCGCCCAACTTGTGGCCCATCAGATACTCTACGAAGAGACCTACGTTGACGACGATGAAACAGGGATGAGAAAAGTCGAGAAAGTTCCGCGAGTGGAGCGGTACCGAGGAACAGCCATTGAGCCGGTCTTCGGGATGATAGAGAATAGCCTTGAAGAAATGATGCTGCCCCGAAGGGTTTTTTACTGGCAGTTCATCACAGACGAGTCAGTCGACGCCCATTTCTTCGGCGGCATATGGCCATCAGTCTTGGGGACAATATACCTTACTATCGGAGCGCTGCTCTTCGCCATACCGTTTGGGATCGCAGCGGCTGTATATCTCTCCGAGTATGCAAAGAAGACCGCCTTCATCCGGATAATTCGCTCCTGCATTGACACATTAGCTGCAGTGCCTAGCATTGTCTTTGGCCTATTCGGACTCGCGTTCTTCATCAACGTAGTCGGCGTGTCGGATTCAAAGAGCGTACTAGCGGGTGCGCTTACGCTGGCACTGCTCGTGCTGCCAACAGTAATACGCGCATCCGAAGAGGCCATCAAGACGGTCCCCACTACCTATCGCGAAGCTTCGCTTGGTCTCGGAGCAAGCAAGGGCAGGTGTGTCCTCACCGTGGTGCTGCCTGCTGCATTGCCGGGCATGCTGACCGGTATAGTCATCAGCATGGGACGCGCAGCGGGTGAAACCGCACCCATCATCTTTACAGCGGCTGTGAGCGTGGGGCTTCCCCTCAGCGCGTGGGAAACGCTGAGTAAGCCGTCACCGGCTCTGCCGTGGACAATCTACAACCTGGCAACCGAACACCAGATGGTTGACGAGATCCGACACGTGCAGTACGGCATGGTGCTTTCCCTTATGGTGATCGTGCTGCTGCTCAACGCCTTCGCAATCTTTATGCGCGCAAAGATATCCAAAAGGCTCAGAGGTTAAGCCAAATGGAAAAGGCATTAACAACCCAAACAACTTCCGACGAGAATAAAGGAACTGTAGCTGCAATAAGTCTGATGAACCGGGCGGGCGATGTGGGTTTGCTGGGAAGCCGAACGCGTAAGTCGTTCAACGAACAGGAGCTTGGCCAGCGCAGGATAATGGTCGAGGCCAAAGGATTCAGCGTTTTCTACGGGAACAACGAGGCTGTTAAGGGAGTTACTCTCTCATTCCGCGAGCGGGTGGTTACGGCTATCATAGGTCCCAGCGGTTGCGGCAAGAGCACATTGCTGCGCGCCATCAACCGCATGAACGACCTGATTCCCTCATGCCATGTGACAGGCGAGCTGCTGGTGGACAAGATGAATATCTACGGTTCTAATGTGGACGTGGTTTCCCTACGTCGCGCCGTTGGAATGGTTTTCCAGCAACCGAACGTCTTTCCCAAGTCCGTCTACGACAACGTCGCCTATGGCCCGCGTCTCCATGGTGCTCTAAGTAGGGGCCAGATGGACCAACTCGTGGAAGTTAGCCTTAGGCGAGCAGCACTGTGGGACGAGGTAAAGGACCGACTGCGGGATAGCGCGCTCGGCCTATCCGGAGGCCAACAGCAAAGGCTGTGCATCGCCCGCGCGCTGGCAGTGGGACCCGAAATTTTGCTCATGGATGAGCCTGCTTCGGCTCTGGACCCCCAGTCCACTGCGCGCATCGAGGATCTCATTAATGAGCTGCGTCAAGACTACACGATTATCATCGTGACGCACAACATGCAGCAGGCTGCTCGGGTCTCCGATTTCACGGCATTCCTTTACGAAGGACATCTCGTGGAGTTCGGGCCCACTGAGCAGCTGTTTACCAATCCTGAGCAAAGGCAGACCGAGGATTACATCACCGGTCGATTTGGATAGGTAATCAAGGAGACCGACATGACTGAGCACTTTCGAAACGAAATCGAGAAGCTGAAGAGAAAGGTACTTACTCTGAGCGCCGAAGTGGGCGAGGCTGTCCATAAAGCGGTTACGGCGGTGTCTGAAAGCAACGTCCTACTGGGCCTAGAAGTGTATGAAGGAGACGCCAAGATTGACGAGCTGGAAGTGGAGATCGAGGAAGACTGCCTTAAAATCCTGGCTCTCTACCAGCCGGTCGCTATTGACCTGAGGTTCATCGTTTCGGTTCTTCGCACCACAAGCGATCTGGAGCGGATAGGTGATTTCGCTGCCAGCATCGGAAAGAAGGCTGGTCGGCTCAGCACTTACAGTCACACAAGCAAGGTGTTTGACTTCGTGGACATGGCTGATAGAGCTCAGTCGATGCTGCGTCGGGCGACTCAGGCTCTCATCAATATGGACGCAAATGCGGCGCAGGAAGTCCGCACTTCGGACGACACGGTTGATGCTAAGAAGCGCGATGCCTACGACTGCATCCTTGAGCGACACCGCAATAATCCCGACGAGCTAGTTTACCTGCTGGACCTGCTTGGAATCGCACGACACCTGGAACGCATTGCCGACCATGCCACAAACATCGCCGAGAATGTAATCTACATGAGCGAAGGGGAGATTGTGCGGCATAAATCGCCCGACGCTCCTGTTAGCTGAACCGGCAGCATGGATTCCCATATCCTGTGGAGGGAACTATCATTACGCAATAAATGAGTTCCCCAATAGCCCCAACGGGAGTCGAACCCGTGTTTCAGCCTTGAGAGGGCTGCGTCCTGGGCCACTAGACGATGGGGCCGTGCGAGGGATTATACATAAATCCCGCAGGCGCGCAAAGCGCGCGCAGGCCCGGCGCTGTTATAATCTGCTACCTGTGAAAAACATACTGTTAAAGTTGCTGCTCGCTTCACTTGCGCTAACGCTCGGCGCGTGCAACCCTGCTCCTTCCAAGCAGGATACCACCTCGCCCGCGACAGACCCGGACCGCGAGTTCACAAGCGACCGGCTGGTAAAGCCACTGGGCGGAGACGGCATCCGCGAAGCGTGGGCGCAGCAGACGCTGCTGCATCGCGTATTCATCCGGAAGTACGACAGCACTGACAAGGCCGGCCAGAAAGAGCTGCGCGACGAGCTGGACAAGGTCTACTTCACCGCAAACCCCATCACCCGGAAGAGCTTTGAGGCCGCCATCGCTGAAGACCCGGACGAGCCTGCCAACTACGTATCGTACGGATACTACCTGCTTCCGAAGCGCGATGAATACGAAAACTCGCTGAATTACATCCAGAAAGGCATCACGATGGAAGAGGACAACCCGGCATGGCAGTTCCTGATGGCCTACGCCTACGTTGCACCGCTGCGGTGCGGCGACTTCTATCGTTTCGGCAGCATCGACCAGCTTCGCTGGAAACGCTACGAGGACAAGTACGAACTCGTCATGCGGCGGGCCGCGCGGATGTGGCCGGAGAACTGGTTCGTGCCTTATTTCATGGCGATTCAGCAGTTCCGGGTGGACAAAGACCTTGAGAAGTGCTGGGAGGACATTGTCCAGGGAAACAGCCGTCCGAAGGGACATTTCGTCTTCGTCCCGCCGCTCCCGCTTACTATCAACAAGTGGAGCGCTGTGCCCGACCGCGACGAGTTCTTTGATTTACAGTGGCACTTCGGCCTTTACTCCTACGCGGCGATACAGAAGATGGTTGAGGCCATGCTGGATGACGAGAGCTTCAGTAGCGATCCGGAAAGGCTGTGGAAAATTATCGTCTTCCTGTTCCAGGCCAGCGAGACGCGCCCCCTTGACCGTGTTTACCACTACCACATCGGCCAGGCGCTGGAAGCGCTTAAAAACTGCTACGAGCAGACGGGGGATGCCAAGAAGGCTCAGCGCCTCGAACAGGCGCTTGAGTTCTACGACGGCATCTCGGCTACTCTTCGCGACGAGTTTGAGCTGTCCGGCCTGCCGCTTTCAGGCAGCGGCTCTGCCGACGAGCCTGAGCTTCTGACAATAGAGCGGAGCTGCCGGCGGCAGGAGAACATCATCGAGCCCGTGCTCAACCTCCACACGCGGCTGCTCAAGCAGGTCAGGGAAATTCTGGGTTTCTCAGCCGCTGACTGCCCGATAGTAACGCCACAGTGGGAGAAGGAGTAAGCCAGACCGATGGAACGGGACAGTGACAGCGGCCCGCTAAGCTTCTCGCCAATGGACTGGCAGCGCGAGTTCGCCACCTTCGGTGAAGCAGATTACCGCGCGCGGCAACTTTACTCGTGGCTCCATTCACGGCGCGTACTCGAATACGGGGAAATGACCAATCTGCCGAAGTCGCTGCGGCAGCGGCTTGCACAGCAGTTCCCCCTGTCGCCGCCCGATGCTTCGCACAAAGCGAAAGGCCGCGATGGCACCGTCAAGTACCTGCTGCGCGCCGCGGACGGCGCACGCTTTGAAGCAGTGTTCCTCCCTTCGCGCAGCGGAGCCTCGTTGTGTGTAAGCACTCAGGCCGGATGCACCTTCCATTGCAGCTTCTGCGCCACCGGCACGCTTGGGCTAACGCGCAACCTGACTGCGGGCGAAATCCTGCACCAGGTGTACTTTCTCGCAAACGAACACAAACTGCCGTCTTACCGCGTGCTTCTGATGGGAATGGGGGAGCCGCTGGCCAACTTCCAGCAGGTTATAAAAGCCCTGAAGCACCTGGTGCATCCCGACGGCCAGGCCTGCTCTCCCCGGCGGATTACGGTTTCCACGGTAGGCCTCCGGGGGCGAATCTCCCACCTGGCCCGCGAGCTTCCGGGAGTGGAGCTTGCGCTTTCACTCCACTTCCCAGGCGACGGCCAGCGCCAGCAACACATGCCGGCGGCAAAACGCTTCCCTCTGGGCGACCTGTTCGACGAACTGATTACGTCTGAAGGGCTGGGCAAGGTGACACTGGAATACCTGCTGCTAGAAGGGGTAAACGACACGCGGGAAGACGCTGCGGCACTGGCGACGCTTGCGTACGGCGTGGTCCCGCGCCAGCGTAAGGCCATCCCACCGTCCCGCCTTCGCAGCCGCTTTCGGGGATTCAACGCCTGCCACGTAAATCTGATCGAATACAACCCCCTGCCATCCGCGGAGTTCCAGCCGACACCCTACGCAAAGGCTGAGGATTTCCAGAACTACCTGAAAGCCGCTGGTGTCTACGCGACTTACCGCCGCAGCCGGGGACGGGATATTGCGGCAGCCTGCGGAATGCTGACCGCTAGTGAAGGCCGGCCGGGAGCATAACCGCCGGCTTGCGCCTGAGAGCCGTAATGATGGCTCACTCGAGTCATCACTTGTTATCAGTCATCTCCGCGCTCATCTCTGGCGAGCGCCTGCTTTATCGCCGTGATCTGCTTGCGCACAACGTCCTCCTCGACAAAGTCCTCCAGTACGATTCGACGCGCTCGACGCCCGAACTCGGAGGCGACCTGTGGGTTTTCCAGAATATGGAGCAGCTTTTCCGCAAGTGCGCGGGAGTCCCTCACCGGAATCAGGAATCCCGTCTCGCCATCCACGACTTCTTCCCGACAACCGCGAACATCGGTTGCGACCACAGGAAGCTCCATAGCCATTGCTTCAATAATCGAGCGCGGCAGGCCCTCGTGGTATGAAGGAAGGCAAAAGACATCCAGCGCTGCCAGAATCTCCGGCACATCCTCTCGATGACCGGGCAGCACCAGCCGGGAAGCTAGCCCATGCCTTTCTGCCAGTGACCTGATCTCGTCAAGCGTCATATGCCAGTAAGCCCCTGACTGGCGCCCCCCGACAATACAGAACCAGGCATCGGGCATTCTGGACAGGACTCTCGCTCCAGCCTCTATAAACTCGCGAATGCCTTTCTCCCGCGAAAGGCGCGTAAGCATACCGACCACTCGAGCGTTCTCTGGAATACCAAGCGATGCGCGTGTGCGCCCACGCTGCTCCTTGCCAAACCGACGAGGATCGAACAGCGCCGGGTCGACACCGTTGCCAATCCACAAAGCCCGTCCTGGCGGGGTGATGCATTTGCGCACGACCAGATCGTGGTCCTCCCTGCTCTGGGAAAATGTCAGGTGTGTCCAGCGCCCTGCAAGGCGCTCGGCGGCAAGGCCCAAGTGATAGCGCAGCCGCGATGCGTCTTCGTAAAAGCTGAAACCGTGCACGGTATAGACGACGACCGGAACTCTACAAAATCTCGCCGCCGCTCGGCCGATGAAGGACGCCAGTGGATTATGCGTGTGTACGATGTCGTAACGCTCGCGGCGGATGAGCTTGACAAGCGCCTGGAACCTGCGGAAGTTGGTGATTATGTTGCGTGCCCTGCCATAAGGGAGTTCAAAGAAACGGACATCGCGTTCCCGCAGGAACTGGCTGTCCCCCGTTGAACATGCTGCTGCATCCACCTGCCATCCTTCAGCCTGCATCGCCACAACCAGCGCCTTCAGGAAGGCTTTGAAGACGTGGTCAAGCCCGGCAACCTGCAGGACTTTCACCGGTCGGTCAGTCACGGGCGGGATTATATCATTCGATGCCTGAGCCAAAGCCCCTACTCGCCATCCAGATTGGGGCCACCATTGCGCAGCTTGGCCAGCAGGTTACGGTAGTGCCTGAAGTCCTCTCGCTTCCAGAGGATGAGGTCAGAAAGCCGATTCCCCGTCATCCGTAGAAAGATATATGTGATGATGATTGTCGTCAGCCCGTAGCCTGCCAGGTTGCCGCACACAGCGCCCATTGCTCCCAGCCGCGGAACCAGCAGTATGGCAACACTAACATTTGCTACCAGGCCCGCACCGGATGCCAGCGAAACGCGCAGCGGGAATCCTCGGCCGATTAAATCGTACGACAGCACTCTGTAAAGCGCGAATGTGACTACGCCGGGTAGCAGAACCAGGAAGAGGGCAATTGAGGGGCGGAACGCCTGCCCAAAAACCAAGGGAACCAGTACCGGCGCCACAAGCCCAAGCACCAGCGCGGACGCCAAAGTCAGCGCGAGCACGTTGCGCGCGGCGATAGGCGTGAAGCGACTCGCCTCTTCATCAGTGCTCGAACTCGTACGCGCAAACAGGATCATGCCAAAGGAGTTGGGAATAAAGAGCAGCACCTCGGCCACATTGAGCGCGATGGAGTACTGGCCGACAATAGCTGCATCATGGAAGTAGCGCAGGACGTACAGACCGATCCGGTAAGAGATGAGGGCTATCACCAGCATCAGATGAGCCCGCACGCCATAACCGAGCAATGCGCCCAGCTCCCTTCTGCCAAAGGTGAATAGCGGCTTGAGCGCACCCAGCAGCAAGCATACGGCCACGACGCACGCTGTCAGCCTGCCCAGCACTTCGGCGTATACGACACCGGCCACACTTCGCTCGAAGCCCCACAAGATGAGCAGGAGCAGCACTACGTAGGCGACGCGGTCGATCACCATCACCAGGTTGTAATGAAATACGTGTCGTAATCCCAGAGCTATGTGCTGTGCGTAGCGGGCGGCCAGAGTTGTCGGGAAGACGAGCAAGACAAGGTACATCAGCCACGGCGGGAGATCGGAAAATATCGTTCCCTGCAAGTAAGGAATTGCAGCCAAGTAGATTGCGGTAAAAACGATGACCGCGAAGAAGTAGAGGACAAGACCCGCGCCAAAGAGGCGACGCGCGTTGTGGAGCTTCTGGCCCACGTGGAAAACCAGCGCCGAAGGGATGCCCAGGGCCGCGACGTTGATCAGAATGGTGATCGTGAATATGACCAAGCTGATCTGTCCCTTGCCTGTGGGCCCGAGGAAACGGGCGATCAGTACGTTCGAGAAGAATGCCGCCGCAAAAACAATAGCGCGGCTAGTCAGAGTACCGACTCCCTGTCTGACGAAGCTCATCTCATTGGGCCTTTGGGGATTCCACTGCCACCGGAGCGGCCCCTGTCACTGTCTGCAAGCACTGCGTTGAACAGGCATGGACAGCAAGAAGCGACAGGACTACTCCCCATTTAATCCAGGTGCTCCCGATACCAACTGATGGCCTTACTTAGACCTGCGCGGATGTCGTACTGCGGCTGGTATCCCAGGATTTCGCGGGCCTTGACGGTATCAGCAAGCGAGTCGCGCACGTCGCCCGCCCGGGGATCGGCATACTCAGGCTCTGAGTCCACTTCGAGGAGTTCGCAGATGATGTTATGGACAGTACGAATAGTAACCTGCTCCCCGTACGATACGTTGAAAGCTTCCCCGTCCGCTTCCTCGCCCGCTTCGCAGGCCAGCAGATTCGCCTGGACGCAGTCGTCTATGTAGGTGAAATCCCTTGTTTGAAGCCCGTTTCCATAAATGACGGCGCGTTCGCCCCGCATCAGTGCGCTCACAAATCGCGGGATGACCGCCGCATACGCAGAATGCGGGTCCTGCCGGGGGCCGTACACGTTGAAGTAATGAAGCACTACCGTAGGGAGCCCGTAAACCTGCGAGAAGACGTGGCAATAGTGCGTCTTGGCCACCTTTGTCACTCCGTAAGGTGAAATGGGATTCGGAGCCATCGCCTCGGCCTTGGGAAGCACCTGCGTATCGCCGTAGATGCTGCTGCTCCCTGCACAAACGAATCGTCGGACCCCGGCGTCCCGGGCGGCAATCAGCATGTTCAGCGTGCCGGTTACGTTGGCTTCGTTGGACGCCAGCGGGTCCTCGACCGAGCGGGGAACGCTCCCGAGCGCAGCCTGGTGCAGCACGTAGTCCACACCCTCAAGCGCACGCCGGCAGGCTTTCAGGTCGCATACCGTATCCTGATGCAATTCGATGTCTGGCAGGATATCCGCCAGGTTTTCCAGCCGGCCGGTCGACAGGTCATCTATCACCCGCACACGCTCTCCAGCAGCGAGCAGGCGCCTGACCAAGTTCGAGCCGATAAAACCGGCCCCTCCCGAAACGAGGAATCGTGCCATGATATGTTGTCTCAGAGCGTGGTCTCTGGTATTCTAGCACGGTTTAGCGGCTGAAATGTCTGGGCTTTTATCCGGCAGCCTTATGTGATATGCTTCACATGTAATCTTCAGGAGGAGTGGTATGGATTTTGGCGTTCCCAAGGAGGTCCGATCCGACGAGTACCGCGTCGGGCTCACTCCCACAGGCGTTAGGGTCTTGACCAATGCGGGCCACAGAGTTTACTGCGAGAAGAACTGCGGTAATGATGCCGGCTTCCCGGACAGCGAATACCACGCTTGCGGCGCGGAAATCGTTTTCTCAGCTGAGGAAGTCTACGGACGCGCGGATGTGCTCTGCAAAATAAAGGCCCCCACACCGCGGGAGTACGACCTTATCCGCGAAGACCAGATTATTGGCGCATTCATGCACCTGCTGGTGGCACCGAAGTCCCTCCTCGGCGCCCTTACGGAAAGGAAGGTGACGACTCTCTGCTATGAGGAGATGACTGAGGGTGACTGCGCACCCCTTCGCGCCCCGGCGAGCGAAATCGGCGGGCGCATGATGCCACAAATCGCCGCCAGATACATGGAAACTTGCGAGGGCGGGCGGGGCAAGCTCCTTATCGGCACACCTGGTGTCCCCGCAGCCGTCGCCGGCATCATTGGAGGCGGAGTTTTCGGATACCACGCGGCCCTCACTCTTATTCAGGCTGGCGTCTCAGTCCTCGTTCTCGACGCTGATTTCCGCAAGCTCCAGCGGCTAGACCGGGATTTCCTTGGCCAAATCAACACGCTGATAAGCACCGAACGTTCAATACGCAAGCTCGTGTCTTTTGCGGACGTCATCATCGGCGCAGCCCACAAGCCGGGTGAGACCGCCCCCAAGCTCATCACCAACGACATGCTGAAGGAGATGATGCCGCGCGCACTAATCATCGACGCGGCAATCGATCAGGGGGGCATTGCCGAAAGCAGCCGCCCGACCACGCTTTCGAATCCCGTTTATACGGTGGACGGGGTGTTGCATTACTGCGTGCCCAACCTCACGAGCAACGTAGCCCGAACCGCTTCGCGTGCCCACAGCAACGCGCTTACCCCCTTGCTCTGCCAGCTAGGAGCGGCAAGTGAGCCACTGAAAGTGGTCGAGGAGCGCGAAATCTTCCGGTCCGGAGCGTTCATCGTTGAGGGAAAGATCCTTCACCCGCCACTGCACGAGCTGCATCATCAGAAGCGTGCAAATGCGACAACGTCACAGGAGGCCAAGTAGTTCATGTTCACGTGGCTTCAGAAGTACAAGGACAAAGTCACCCCTGCCGAGCAAGCGCTATCCGTCATCGAATCCGGAATGCGGGTGTATATCCACCCCGGGACTGCCACACCGAAAGTCCTGGTCGATCACCTGGTAGACATTCGCCACCGGGTGGAGAACGTGGAGATAATCCACATCCTGACGTTCGGCGACTGCCCCTACGCCGATCCGGAAATGGAGGGCCATTTCCGCCACAACGCCTTGTTCTGCGGCTACAATGTGCGCCAGGCAGTCAACGAGGGGCGGGCCGACTGGATCCCGATTTTCCTGTATGAGATCCCCAAGCTTTTCTACGAGAACATCCTTCCGCTGGACGTGTCTCTGGTGCAGGTATCACCACCCGATGAGCACGGCTTCTGCAGCCTGGGCGTTGGAGTCGAGATGACACTTGCGGCGATTCGCTCTTCCAAGTACGTAATCGCCGAGATCAACCCGCGAATGCCCCGGATTCTCGGAGATTCATTCGTCCACATCAGCAAGCTACACCGTATCGTTGAAGTTGACCACCCGCTATACGAGTACCACGCGGGCGACATTGATGAGGTCTCCCACGAAATCGGGCGCAGAATCGCCGAGCACATCGAGGATGGCAGCACGATGCAGATGGGCATTGGTGCCATTCCGGACGCAGTGCTGTTCTTCCTGAAGGAGAAGCGCGACCTGGGCATTCATACGGAGATGTTCAGTGACGGCGCGATGGAACTGATGGAGCTCGGAGTCATCACGGGAGAGAAAAAAACTATTCATCAGGGCAAAGTCATCTGCTGTTTCCTGATGGGCAGTGAGAAGCTCTACGATTACGTGGACAACAATCCGTTCATCGAAGCCCATCCTGTGGAATACACAAACGACCCGTTTATCATAGCCCAGAACGACAAAATGGTCGCCCTCAACTCATGCCTGTCGATTGACCTCACGGGCCAGGTAAACTCCGATTCCATAGGGACTTCCATATATTCCGGCTTTGGCGGTCAGCTCGACTTCATCCGGGGCGCTGCCCGCAGCAAGGGCGGCGTACCCGTAATCGCCATGCCAGCCACAGCCAAGGGCGGTAAGTTCTCGCGAATTGTGGGATCGCTCAGGGAAGGCGCCGGCGTGACGGATACGCGCGCTGATGTGCGGTGGGTTTGCACCGAGTTTGGAATGGTGAACCTCTTCGGAATGAACCGCCGGCAGCGCGCTAAGGCACTCATTGAGCTGGCGCATCCCGACTTCCGCGAGGAGCTCCAGGAGTACGCCATCAAGCACAAGTATTTCTAGCCTTTTCTCGGAACTGTTTGGCCAGCTGACACCCGCCGCAGCGCTACAGCACCGCCACTTGTGAAATACCCCTGCATCCTGTAAGCTGAGAACGGAAGGAAAAGGAGCCACTATGACGGAGCCAATCGACCTCGGAAAGGTGCATACATACCCGCTTAGCCATCGGAAGAACATCGTGAAGAAGGAGCTCTTCGGTGAAGTGTTTACTCCGCATGGCGAGTTCGCACGCTTCCTTCAGTCGCTGCCGGACATCCTGCGGGCGCGGGATCTCAAGGAGATGTGCGCGCGCGTAATCGCGGCATCGCGTGCTGGCAAGAAGATCATCCTTGCAATCGGTGCCCATCAGATCAAGATAGGCATGGGACCCTACATCTGCCGGCTCATTGATGCCGGGCTGGTGACGTGCGTCGTAATGAATGGAGCCGGCATCATTCACGACACGGAGCTAGCGATGATCGGCGAAACCAGCGAAGATGTTGCTGAAGCGATTCAGGACGGGAGTTTCGGGATGGCTAAGGAAACCGCTGAGTTCCTTAACGCCGCAATCGCAGAGGGCGCAAACAGCGGCGAAGGCATCGGCTCTGCCGTCGGGCGCAAGGTTGCGGACAGCGCTTTGCCTTTTGCAGAGCTGTCATTGGCGCACTTCTGCTATAAGAGCGGAACCCAGCTCACAGTGCACGTGGCATATGGCACGGACATTATCCATATGCACCCCAGCGCCGATGGCGCCGCGACGGGCAAGGCAACGGAAATCGATTTTCGCAAGCTCGCCGCGACCGTTTGCGAACTGGAAGGCGGCGTCATTCTCAACGTGGGCTCAGCCGTGGTGCTGCCCGAAGTGTTCCTGAAATGCCTTTCGATAGCTCGCAACCTCGGCCACAAAGTTGCGGACTTCACCGCGGTAAACCTCGATATGATCCAGCATTATCGCCCGCAGGAAAACATCGTGCGCAGGCCAACGCTCCCACACGGTAAAGGATACGCCTTCACAGGCAACCTGGAGATCCTATTCCCGCTATTGACGTATTGCCTGCTGGACTTGCAGGCTCAACAGGACGGGGAATGAACACAGGCATACTCAGGGCGGAAAACCTTCGCGTTACCGTGCCAAGCCCCAATAAGTCGGCCAACAGCGCGACACTCCTGCTGGATGATGTGAGTTTCACCTTGTTGCGCGGCGAAATCCTGGGACTCGCCGGCCAATCCGGTTGCGGCAAGTCCACACTGATGCGGGTGCTATGCCGGCTGCAGGAACCGGATAGCGGCAAAGTGTGGTTCTCCGGCAGAGACTGGAACGAAATCGACATGCAGGAATACCGGCGTCACGTTTGCCTTCTCCCCCAGATCCCGGTCGCACTGGCGGGCAGCGTCGAGGATAATTTGCGCTACGTATTCAACCTGCACCGGGACTTAACTCCGCCAGCGGACATCAGCACACTGCTCGACAAGGTGAGGTTGCCGCGCGACCTTATTGACAACGAAGCCGTGAGCCTGTCAGTGGGAGAGAAACAGCGCCTGGCACTCGCGCGCGCCCTGGCTCTGCGACCTCAGGTCTTGCTGCTGGACGAACCTACATCCGCGCTGGACCAGGAGAATGCTGAACACATCACCGAGCTCATCGCCGAAATCTGTCACAAGGAAAACCTGAGCACGATATTAACCAGCCACATACAGCAGCACCTTCGAATCACGGACCGCATACTCCAGATGGAAAAGGGGAGGCTGGAAAGCGTTGCCCGCTGATTTCATCTCCGTCGGATGGCTGCAGGTGGGATACGCCGCCGGATTCGTACTGGTGGCGCTCATCGTATCCCGGTTCCTACGGCTGGGAGCGGAGGGCGACATTATCATCGGCGGCGTCCGCGCTTTCGCCCAGCTGGTTCTGCTGGGCTTTGTCCTGGACATCGTCTTTGACGTTCAGAACCCCTGGGTGACGACCCTTGTGTTCCTTGCGATGATCGTTGCCGGTGCCGCAAACGCATACCTGATTGACACACCCCGAAGGCTCAGCACCTTCTGGCTTTTTGCCGCTGTCCTCGCAATTGTCTTCGTGGGCGTGACGCTGCCTATCGGCAAATGGATCCTGGCGGCGAAGCCGTGGTACCAACCGCAGTACATCATTCCGTTCGGTGGAATGCTTATTGGCAACTCGGTTACTGCCGGATTGCTGGTGCAGCGCAGCCTGGGTAAATTACTTCACGACAACCTGGCGATTGTTGAAACGAAGCTTGCTCTGGGCGCGAGTGCGCGCGAGGCGGCCCATCCGGCAGTGGTGGAGGCGGTTAGAACCGGTATGGTACCGACAATCACGGCGCTCTTGATGGTCGGCCTGGTGCACATACCGGGCATCTTCGGAGGCCAGGTGCTTGCCGGGCTGCCCGCAATCGAAGCCGCCAAATACCAGATAGTAGTGATGTACATGCTCACCGCCGGAGCCACGCTTACGGCGGTTGGCATTGCTTTCGTCCGGATTCGCAGCTTCTTTACGCCGCGCCACCAGCTTAGATACGACGAGCTAGCGAGGTTTCGCCGATGAGCACGCACCGCACAACCAACCTGCCCTTCCTGGCGCTGCCGGAGACTGTGTTCTTCCCGCACACCTTCATGGATCTCGAACTGACGTTGCCCCATCACCAGGAGTTGTTCCTCACGGCGCAGTCCCAGAGGTTGCCGGTCGGTGTGTTCCTGGCCAAGCGCCTTATCTCTGAGGATGAACCCGAGCCATACGCCCGGCTCGGTTCATTTGGCCGCATAATCGAGCTTACAGCCTGCGCTTCCGGCTCGTGCAATGTAACCATGCTTGGGCTATACCGCGCCCGCATCAACCGAGTCACCAGGCATCGCCCTTATCCGCTGGCTAACATTTCCGTCTTGACAGACCATTTGCACGTTACCTCGCCCGAACAGTTCCGCAAGACGCTGAACGATATCGTAGAGCTGGTTCAGCGATTCAAACTGACCAAAGAGCGTCCGGTGGTTGCGCTGCCAAAACCTGAGAAATGGCGCGAGTTCTTCGGCACACTGGTAAATGCGGTAGCCGCGTTCCTCCCCGCTGACGCGCACAAAAAGCAGGAGTGGCTGAATCAGGACGACCTCATTAAGCGCTACGAACTCATGCGCCAGGAAATGGCAAGGCTCTGGAAGCTCAACCGGGTACTTATGCAGGTGCCGCCCGTCGAAAACCCCAATCTGAATTAAAAGACCTGCTGCGCCTTGCCCTAAGGACTACCCTCTACTTCCTTGTTCGCCAGTCTCGCCAACACGAACAGGAGATCCGACAGGCGGTTGAGGTATTTCAGTATTGCCAGACTAACCTGGCTTTGCCCGTGAAGATCCACAACCCGGCGCTCGGCCCGTCGACATACCGTCCGGGCGACGTGCAGGGCTGCTGCCGCGGGAACACCACCAGCCAGGATGAAATCCCTGAGCTTCGGCAGTCTCGCTTCATAAGAATCAATCGCCTGCTCCAGCTCCAGGGTGTCATTATCCACGATGCGGCGGTCGGGAGGGGCCCCGGACACCCCGTCCGCAGCGATCTCGGCACCGAGCACAATCAGCTTCTTCTGCACGGCCTGGAGAATCGAAAAGCGCTCTGAAGGGGTTGCCAGCGACAACGCCAGGCCGATAACCGCGCTTAACTCGTCAATAGTACCAAGCGCCTCCAGGCGCAGATCCGCTTTGCTCGTCCTGCCGCCACCCGGAGTCGACGTGCTGCCGCTATCGCCGCCACGGGTATATATCGCTGTCACCTACGGTACCTCAAAGGCGCCTGTATAGTGGTAACCGATAAAGCTGACATCCCGCTCGTCTATCTGGCCGTCGTCGTTGGGGTCAAGGTAGCGGTGATAGAGCGCGTCTTCGGACGTCAGACCGAGATGCAACCTGAGCTTCTCAACATCGGCATCGTCCACAACGCCATCGCCGTTTGTATCCCCGGGGAGCGACAGTATGTCAAAAAGGAGAAATGCGTACGCTCTCTCAGCGCCTCGGTACGCTTTAGCCTTTAAGTAGTAGCTCCCGTTAGTGTAATCCTGCGGGTCGATCACAAGTGAATAATCCGGGCCTTCAGCATCAATGTACAGCGGCCAGGTCGCTGATCCCAGATAGAACTCCACGCGGGTGACGTCAATCATCGATGTGACCGCGATTGTTGTAGGCTCCTCCAATGTCGAATGCTGGGCGGGAAACAGAAAGGTAATCTGGAGGGGCTCAAGCATGATTACAGAGTAACTGTCGCTCCAGTATGGCCCGCGCTTAACCCTGAGAGCCGGGAGTTCGCCGTATTCCTCAAAGGGCACGCGGAATACTACCTCGTTGTTATCCCAGGAAACGATGTAGGAATCGTCCACTTTGACCGACGGAACGGGGTCTACGTCGGAAGCGTCCACGATATATAGCTCGCTGACAAGGATGTTACCCAGATTCAGGCCGACGACTGAGACCTTTGTGGGGGAACCCGGGACCAGCTTCCGCGGCGTCACCGTCTCAATAGCGGGGCGCACCGAAAAGGCTACTCCGTTCGTGTCTTCACCGCCCACTCTGGCAGTTATCTCGCCGTCCGCACCTACCGCTGGCGGAACGCGCATGATTATTTCGGTGTCCGACCAGGAAACGAAGAATCCCGCGCCGTACGAGATGAATACATCGCCCGGGAAAGTCACGCCGTCAGCCGGTCCGGGCGAGTCGGTGAGATTGTCCCCCAGGATACGTATCTCCTCGTTATAGCTAGCGTACTTGGGGCTCACCGAGATGAGAAACGGATTCAGTATCACGAAGTCTTCATCGCTTTCCGCGACGGTGCTTGCGATCTCAACCTGGACGCGCCCGGTAATCGCGCCTGCCGGGACGACGCACTGAATCTCAGTATCCTCCCAGGATAAGATTGCAGCCTCGACCCTCTCGGACGAATCCGTGGGGAAGAAAACATAGTCGTCATCCACATTATGGATGCCGAAGTCCGTGCCGCTGATGGTCACCGTGTCACCGTAGTAGCCAGACGCCGGGTTAAGGCCGGTCACCTCCTGAGCGGAAATCTCTATGACTAGCTCATTGCTGAGATCGCTTTCCTCGTCGTAGATGTCCACCACGGAAAGCCGGTAGTAATAAGTCTGTCCCACCACCGGATAGAACTCGTCGTAGAAGGTTACCGTTGTGCCGGAGCCCGGCTGATCTATCATGTCACCGCCGTTCGTCCGCAGCGCAGGATTAGCAGTCTCGATGTGCTGTGTGTCACGATAGAGGTAATAGCCGATGGCAAGCGGGTCATCCACGCGCTCCCAGGTCACTATGACACCGGTTGGCAGGCCGGACACCGACTTCTCACGGGTTAGCTCCAGGCCGCTCAGGAGCGGCGCGGCAAGGTTGGCGCCTGGATTAACGTTCTGCACAGAAACGCCGGAAGCCCCTCGCCCACAGGCCGTAAGCAGCAAAAACGCCAGCAACACAAGATATAGTCCTGGATTCCTCATATAACTCCCGCTCCTCGAAAGCGCCCAAATTCTAGCACATCACCGCACATAAGTGGCCTGGCTCAGTACTGGTACAGCCCCCCCAGACGAGGCGGCGGAAGCGTAATAGTAAGCCAGGCTCTGTTGCTCTCGCATCCATTCACCGTCACGTAGAGGTCGCCGGTTTCCGCGCCATCCGGCACGAATACGCCAATCTGCGTGGACTGCCACATCGCATCCGTGCCCGGCACCTCAACGCCATTGTGGAACCAAACCGAACCCGCACTGGAGTCGCTGCCGAAGCTGGTGCCGAATATCGTCAGCAACTTCCCGGCATACGCCCGGCTGGACGAGAGCATGGTAATGTGCGGTAATGGAGTAAACTCGACCCCGTTGCTTACACCCACTTCCGTGCTGACCTTCACCGGCCCTGCCGTGACTCCGCCCGGAACAACGACCTCTATGGCCTGCGTGCTCCAGGAGGCCACACTCGACGCCTGGAGACCGTTGAATGTGACGTAGCCGCTGCCCTGCTCGGCCAGGAAACCACTCCCGTGAATTAGGATATTTTCGCCGACAACCTGAGCATCAGGCTCCAAGCTGTCAACCAGCGGCTTGATTGCGAAATCGTCGTTCGAAGCAACAGAGGCGCTGCCGATCACGACGTAAACCGGCCCTATTACAGCGCCCGCAGGCACAGTGCATGAAATGCTGTTCTTGTACCAGTTGCCGACTTCAGCATCGACCAGATCTTCCTCGCCCGTGAAGCGCACCTTATCCGTGGCAGGATTATAGGCATCGTCGCCGTCTGCGATAAAGTTGTTGCCGCTGATGTCCACCGTCGAACCAGCAGTGGCGCTTAACGGCCAGAACGAGTTTACCTGGTGATTCTGGACGATGAGATTCACCTCGTCACTCGCGGTCAGAGGGAATTCGTCATATGCAGTAACGCGAAACACGTTATCGCCGCCGTGAAGCTCAAGAGTGTTGTAGCTAAACGAGTATGGAGGGATAGTGTCGGCGCCGGAGAGTATGCCGTTTACGTAAAGCTCTACCTTGCTGATTCCGACATCGTCACTGGCGGTTGCCGTTACAGTGATCGTCCCGCTAACAATATCGTTATCCTGATGCGAGGTCAGGGCGACCGTCGGCGGATCAGTGGATTTCACAAGGCGGAAGTCGTCGATATACCAGCCTTCGTTGTTCACCGTGTTGTTGGACTCCATCAGGAAAACAACCTGGATGGACTTCCCAAGATAGTCGTCGAGCAGAAGGTTTTCCAGCTTCCACTCGTACTGACCGAAGGTATACGACGCAAGAACGTGGTACTCGCCATCGCCGGTGTTGACGGTAACGTAGCCGGCATCCCAGGGACCGGAAAAGACGTGGCGGTGGTAGAACTTCACCCGCGCGTGCTCGATACCTGAAAGGTCAAAGACGGGGGAGAACAGCAGGTCGTACTCGCTGTTGCCGTAGGAGCCGTCGCCCGTGTCGCCCATCTTGAACGAATGTGTCGGGCTGTAGCTTTCCTCAGTAGACAGGTGCCAGCTTGTAGGCCCGCTCTCATCCAGGTTCCACCATCCGCTTATGCCGCTCTCGAAATCGGTAAAGTAATCGGGCGCCAGCGCAGTATTGGAGACCGTAACGGTAATCGTGGCCGCAGTACGCTGAGCCTGGTTGTCGTATGCCACAGCCCGCAACTCGTAGGCCGTATTCGGAAACTTGCCCGTATCCCACGTCGTCGAGAACTGTGCGGTTGTATCAATCGCCAGGAGGTAATCGCCAACGTAGAAATACACCTTGACCACACTTCCGTCGCTGTCAGAGACGTTCACGCTATAGGTGACCAAACCGTCTACGGTAGAGCCGTCATCCGGGGAGGTGATGGTGACCGTTGGAGCGCTGCCAAGGCTGAAGCTCATTGCAGCCCCGGCATCGAGCCTGCGTATGGTTGTATTGTCCCACTCCGAGTCTGGCAGGTCCACGCCCGAGCCTTCCAGTATCGCGCGGACCTCCCCAACGGAAAGGTCGGGATGCGCTTCCATCAACAGCGCGCCCGTGCCTGCCACGTGAGGGGCAGCCATGCTCGTGCCGCTCAGCGTCCAGTAAGAAGCAGCGTTGAAGTAGTAGGTTGACTTAACGCCGCTGCCGGGCGCAGCTATGTCCAGCCAAGGCCCGTAGTTGCTGAAATCGGAACGGTGGTCTTGCCCTTCCGTTGAGCCTACCGCCATTACCACCTGGTAGCCTGCCGGATACCACGGTTTAGTCAGAACCTTGTTGCCCGCCGCAGCCACCAGCAGAACGCCCTCGTCGTAGGCATCGGTCAGGGCGTCGCTGAGCGCTCTGGAGAGCCAGCTGCCGGCGAAGCTCATATTCACCACGTCCGCGCCCAGTTCCGTCGCCAGTGTGACCGCCTGGATGGCGCGAGAGTAGTAAAGCAGCTCGTCGGCGGAGAATATCTTTATGGGAATGATGTCCGCTTCAAACGCAACTCCGACGACACCGGTCGCGTTGTCGCCCACAGCCGCCGCTGTTCCCGCAACGTGGGTGCCATGGCCCGCTTCGTCGTTTGGGATGTTGTCATCATCCACCAGGTCGAGTTTCTCGTTCGGCCAGTAGTCCGGCGGATGCATCACGTTGTCGTTGAGGTCTTCGTGGTCCGGCACGGAAGCCGGGGAGTTCCCATCGTAACGGATGCCTGTGTCGATTACGGCTATCTTGATTCCGCTGCCCGTTGCGGTATCCCACGCATCCTCGGCGCCTATCTTCTCAATCCCCCACAGGTTGTCGGGATAGTATGGGTCGTTCGGGACGTAGTCCAGCTCAAAGCGCCCGTCGTACTCTGCGTACTCAATCTCCCTGGGGTATGACGCTGGAAGCTCTCCCAGGAGCTGCGAGGCCCGTTCGGCGGAATCGACCGAGAAACATGCCCAGTTGACCTCCCGCACATAAGCTTCCTGCTCGATGTCCAGGGCATACTGCTCTGCAAGATAGCGCGCAAAGAGCGCAGGCGCCGTGTTCTGATATAGCACCGACGGCGGCAGGCTGTCACCTCCCGCGCCAGCGCCGCCTGGAGGTGCGGCGTCGCGCGCGAACTTCACGATTATCCTGTCGGGGTAATAATCCCGCTGCGCATCGACCCCGGCTGTGCGCGTCGGGGACAACTTTGGAGTGAGTGGAATAGCGCCCTGCCTTTTGCCGCACGCGACCGCCAGTATAAACACGGAAAAGGCCCCGATGGCAAGCGCAGCAATCCTGCGAGACACTTGTCCCCTTGGCGTACCCATTATCAGTATTATTATACCTTCGGGACAGGCCTTGCATCGTTCCGCAAGTCGGGGAACTTGCCCGCCCGCCATCCGCTCACTGCTTTAACTTGGGGGTTCGCCAGATAGTCTCGTCATGGTCCGGCCCCAGGGAGAGCATTCTGACGGGAACGCCCACTTCCCGTTCAATGAAATCAACGAACTGCGCAAGCTGAGGCGGCAGATCCTCCTCTGCGCGCAGCCCGGAAACAGGACCTCCCCAGCCATCGAACTCCTCATAGACCGGTTCACACTGCGATAGCTGCTCGTTAGAGACTTCGGTGGCTGTCAGAACGTCTCCATTCCTGCGGTAGGCATTGACGACCTTTACCGTCTCCAGGCCGTCCAGCACGTCGATCTTCGTAAGGGCGAGTTCGGTGCACCCGTGTATCTTCAGTGTGTAGCGCAGCAACACCAAGTCAAGCCACCCACATCTTCGCGGTCGCCCGGTGGTCGTACCGTATTCAAGGCCCTTCTCCCGAAGATGATCGCCAATCTCGCCGGTCAGCTCGCTGGGGAATGCGCCGTTGCCGACACGGGTTGTGTAGGCTTTGGAGACACCTATAACCTTGGTGATATCGTTAACCGAGATACCTGTGCCCAGACAGGCTCCGGCGGCAACAGTGTGCGAGCTGGTCACGAAGGGATATGTACCGTAGTCAATATCCAGCAGCGCGCCCTGCGCCCCTTCACACAATACGGCCCGTCCTTCATCGATGTATCCGCGCACCATTTCCACAGAGCTGACTACGAGCGGCCCTATCGTTTCTCCGGCGCGCATAAGCTCATCGTAGATTTTGTCCACCGAGTATGTCTCGTCGCGGTTGTAGACGCCACGTATCAAAGCATTCTTGAACTCTACAGCCGTTGCCAGCCGCTCCTTCAGAGCTGGCGGGTGGAGCAGGTCGCCCACCTGTATGCCGAGCCTTGCGGCTTTATCCGCATAGCAAGGGCCAATCCCCTGCTTCGTCGTGCCGATCGCACGACCGCCGAGCCGCTCCTCCTCCAGCTCTTCCAGGAAGATGTGGTAAGGCATAACCAGGTGCGCGTGGCTGCCGATGCGAAGGTTATCGCCCCACAGGCCACGCTCTTGCAGGAACTTTATCTCGCTGAGCAGCCTCGTCAGATTCACCACCATGCCGTCAGCCATCAGGCAGGTGTGTTCACAGTAGAGTATAGCCGAGGGCAGCAGGTTGAAGCGGTACGTTTCACCGCCAGTCTTGACAGTGTGCCCTGCGTTGCTGCCGCCCTGAAATCGCACCACAAGGTCGAACTGAGGTCCCAGGTAATGTGTGAGCTTGCCTTTGCCTTCGTCGCCCCACTGGGAACCGACTATTACGACCACCGTCATAGGCCTTTCCTCCCTGCGATTTGAAAATGATATTTTAGTGGGCATTATTCGGAGGGTCAACTTGCAGTGCCGTCAGGATAAGCTATAATCAGTGAAATTATGCATGTGCGTGCAATGCTGGCTAAGTGCCCTTCAGCACCGCTGCCCAATAGGAGGCAATAATGACCCAACCGGGCGTTCTTCGCCAGACGTATCCCCATCAGCCGCTCCCCGATGATTTCACGGCGAATGTACTGGTCTTCTCGCCACATCCTGACGACGCGGAGATAGGGACGGGCGGCGTTCTGGCCAAGATGAAGGATGCAGGCGCCACCACCGCTATCGTGGACCTGACCGAAGGCGAAATGAGCAGCGGCGGCACACTGGGCGAGCGCAGAGAGGAGTGCAAGCGCGCTGCGGCAGTCCTCAAGCTGGATTTCAGGGGCACGCTGGGACTCCCCGACTGCGGGCTGGACGACACGGCGGAATACCGCCTTGCTCTGGCACGCGTTATCTGCAGGCTGCGCCCCGATATCGTTTTCGCGCCGTATTACGGGCAAGCGCCTGGGCGCGGGCGCGGACACAACGACCACATCAAAGCAGGCTTGCTCGCCAGCCATGCTTTCAACTACGCACACCTGGAGAAACTGAGCCTGGGGCATCCCCCGCATCAGGCGCAGGCGCTGTTTTATTACTTCCTACCGCCCACTGTGACACCCACTTTCATCGTGCCGGTAGACGATTATTACGACCGATGGATCGATTCCGTAATGGCCCACAGCTCGCAATTTGGCAACCAGGAGAAGAATCCCCAGATGAGAGCATTCTTTGAGGGCATAGCCCGGCAGTTCGGCCGCCTTGTGAAATGCAGGTACGCACAAGCCTTCTTGAGTGAGACCCCGCTGAGCATTGCGGATCCGCTGAAGCTTGTCCGGGGTTGGCGCCAGCCAAACACCTAAAATCCGGGCATACGGCCTATCTCACTCAGGTCGGAGATTTCTACGTCTGAGTAATAGTGGTGTATTATCTCGCGCCAGTCGGCTCCATGCTCCGCCATATACTTCGCACCGTACTGGGACATACCCAGACCATGCCCGTAGCCACCGCCGGCGAAACGCACTTTCTCCACCTGTTGCACGCGCACAAGCACATAATGGGTGCCGGTCAGCCGCCGCGCCTTCCGCCCGTTGGTCACGACGCATCCGCGCACCTTTACTTCGGTCTCTTCTTCCGCCGACACCAGCTTCGTGCGCATCCAGTGCTGAAGTTCGGACAGCCCTTCAGCTTCCCCGCCCACAAGCTCAACCCGGAAGCGCGGACTGCGCAGCGTATCAACTCCCAGCAGGCTGCGCGTCTGCGAGGGCGTTAATTCCACCCGTGCCCGGCTTCCCGCGAACACAACCCGGAATCCGTCTCTCACTTCCGGCGCGGGTACCGTTTGAACATCCCTCAGGCTGCCCACCGCAAAGCCACCCTTGTCCAGAATCCCGCCAAGCTCCCCTAAGGTGTATTCCAGCTTCCAGGCGTCGTAGGGGGAGTTTTCCGGGCTCTCAACGCCAACGAGATAGGGCTGCGGGCCGTCCCGTGTGTGACCGCCCGAACATGCGTGGAAATACGCGATGATGGGTTCGCCGTTGTGCGTAATTACCATTCCAGCGGTCGCTGCGATTGCCGCATCGGACGCCGGATGCTCCCTGGCCACGCCAAGGTAGACCTGGTCGCTGACATCATTCGTTACATCGTAGGGAGAGTTCTTTCTGGCGCTCGCGCGCTGTACCGCATATGTGCGCGCCGCTACCGCCTGCGCCTTTACCGCTTCAGGCGGCCACAGGGCCGGCACTTCAGCCGGAACCACTCCGCGCAGGTAGTCCTCAAGCTCCACCACGTTGAGCAGCAGCACCCCGCCTTGCGAGCTGACGCGCAGATGCATTGTCCCGCGATAGCTGACATTACGGAAGCGCAGCAGGCCCCCCTGTTGCGGAGCCAGCTTAAGCTCCGCACCGGTGAAGCTGCCTGACACATCACTGACTGTTATCCGTGCTGCTCCTACGGCAACCGTCACCGGCGGTATCAATTTGCCGAACGTGCTGCTGCCCGGCTTGCTGACAGTAATCGCAGTATCGCACCCGATTGCCAGGCGCGGGAGATGCGCACTGAGCAACACCCGGAGAAACAGCGGTTTGCCCTCACAGTGCAGATCCCTGTCGGAAACACGCTCCTCATCCTTGCCCTCGCTTTCAGTCTCCATGCCGCCACCGCTTGCAGGCCCCACCTCCACCGCGTAAGCCCTCGGAACGCTGACGAGGGTAAGGCAAAGCGCCATCACAACGAGGAGTCGCATACATTCTATTTTAGCAGGCTGCTGCCCGCGAGCACGATGGTATAATCTCCTGAGGAGTCCGATGAATCCCTCAGCCTGGAGGGGATACCGATGAGAGCAGCCCCGATTGCAGTGGTTCTGGTATTAATGTGCGCCGCGCTCGGCTGCCAGAAACCCGACCCTTACAGGGAGCTCCTGAAAAACGAAAGTTTCGGGCTGGGCACGCCTTTGGGGAGCCCCTACTCGCAGGTCGAAGAGAGAATAGCCGAATCGCTCGGCCAGCGCATAGCGGACAACAACGTTTCCCGCGACAGCCGGTATTTCGAGTTCAGGGATGTCTACAACAACTACAGCTTCATCATCGGAGATGTCAACCAGGACAACCGGGTGGACGTGATAATAATCTCAATCAACAGCGATACAAACATAGACTTCCTCGCGAGCAAGTTCGCCACCGAGTTCCCGAATATCCGCACAAAGACAGGCGTCACCCTGGGGACCAGCTCCCGTGAGGTGCTCAACTATTACAAGTTCGGTGAACACGGCACGCGCAAAATGCTCATCGAGACACACAATGCGCACCTGCTATTCAACATGAAGGTCTCGGCGGTGATTGGCCTTCAATTAGCGGACGACCTCGCGTTTAAGATGCCCCTTTTCACGCTGAAGGGGCGCAACTAGCCGGCTCGAAGGCTCAATACTGCTGCACGCCGCCCAGAACCGGCGGCGACAGGATGACTATCAGGAACTCGCCTTCCGAATCGACGCCGTCTACCGTCACCACAACGTCGCCCCGCTTTGCGCCTTCCGGCAGAACAACTACTATTTCCGAGTCGCTCCAGCCCACGATGTCCTCCGGGCCAGCCTGAACCGGCCCCGCGAAAGTAACCGTGCTGTCACCCACTTCGTTACCGAAGCTGATTCCCGTTATCGTAATTTCTTTACCCGGCCACGTGCGGCTCGGATCAAGCCCGGTGATGTTCGGTTTGGGCTTAAAGACAACGGCGTTGCTCGTGCCAGACGTAACAGTAACCGTCAGGTCCGATTTGGTAACACCGGACGGGATAGTTATCTCGACTTCAGTGTTTGCCCAGGACACGATAGTCGGCTCAATGCCGCCAATGTCTACAGAGCTATCCTCGTTGGCGGACACCCCAAAGCCTGTCCCCTCGACGGTTATATTGCCCCCTATCTCCTGAGCTGGAGGATTAAGCGCGTCTATATGGGGCAGAACCGTGAAATCGAAGCTGGATGTAACTTCCGCGCCGTTGATATCCACCTTCAGCGGGCCGGTCACCGCACCGCCGGGGACGACCGCCTCTATCTCTTCTTCCTGCCAGTCTGTCACCGTCGCCACGCTCCAGCCGGAATCCCCGCTGAAATAGACTTTATCCGTCGAATCATCGTAAGTGTCACCGCTTCCGGCCAAGAAGGATGTTCCGCTAATGGTTACCGTCGTTCCGGTGATTCCGGAACCGGGGCTGACGCTCGTGACAGTGTGGTTTTCAACATAAACAGTTATCTGTTTCTCATACCATATGGATGTGTCATCCTCTGCGTAGACTTTTAGCGTATGCGCCCCTCCATGGTAGTCAGTGGTGTCCCAGGAATACTCGTAGGGCTCAGCGCTGAAGTCGGCCACCATATCGCCGTCAATGTACATTTCCACAAGATCGACTCCGGTGTTATCGGTTACATCCGCGGTGAAGTCTGCCGTTCCCGAAACCGTGGCGCCGTCTGAAGGCGCTGTGATGGTAATAGACGGCGGTTTCAGGAACCGTTGGCGAACATCTTCGCTGTAGGAATCCACCATCTTGCAGCAATAGATGTATGAACCGTCATAGTCCAGAAAAGTTTCGTAGCCAATCCACAGATAACCGTTATCGCCCCAGTCAGCACCCCAGCTATTGCGGACTTTGAACGCTTCTTTAGAATCGTCATAGCCAACGATGCACATTGCGTGCCCGCCGATACTGGGCCCAGTGAAATTCCAAACATCGCCAGCCTTGTAATCAAAAATAGAGCTGTCAACGTCCGTGCGCATCACGAGGACACGCTCTTCATTGGCAAGCACTGCTTTGATGGGAGTTATCTCGTCCTCAGTCCAGCACCGGAATACGAAAGACCAGCTGTCGATCTGTAGAAGCTCTGCATCATCGTATGCGTCGTCGCTTGTGCAATCGCTTCCGCACACGTTCGTGTAAGGGCAGTTCTCTTCGGAAGACGTGCCGTCCGTCTTCAGGAAATCCACCACTTTCCAGGTAGTTCGGCCTGAGCTTCCTCCACAGCCGGTGCCGGTTTTGCGGTATAGCCACTTCGGGCTGGACAGGTTGAAGTCATTGTCGAAGTCCCAGCCGTAATAACCGTAGATGCTCCCCAGCTCGTAATCATACGCGCCGGGGCCTACGGCGAAGGCGGTGCAGGAGCCAATACTCCCCTGGTTCCTCACCGGCGAGCAACCGCTGGTAAGGTCAACTGACGATGGCAAATCCGAAGCCTGGCGCTGTGCATCCCCTTCCGCCGAAGATGCCCAGCGTTCCTTATCAAGTTCGGAAATGTCACTCTCAGACCACTCATCACCCAGCGCGCGGATTTCGTATTCACCCACAGCCAGTTGCTTGAGCGTGAACTCGATTGTGTCATCCAGCACAACCACTGCCAGCACATCGCCGTTAGCCGCAGTGTAAGGCTCATAGGACTCAAGCGTCAGAACGTCGTCGCGCGGCCCCTCGTACCATTCCCAGGTGTCACTTGAGACATTTCCAAAGCCGACCTGGAACTCAGGCCTGTCCATGCCTCATCCGCTTGGCGGAAGCCCCCAGTCAAACCCTATCGTCTGGCTTCCATCATATCCCGCAAGAGAGAAGCGGTAAGCGGCGAACGACAGCTCGCTGGAGAGAGCAGCCCTGTCGTTGCCAGGTCGAGCATTGAAAACAAGATAGTCGCCATCTCGCGCAATCCTGTTGTGTGGCAGGATTTCCTCATAGGACGACCCCATCCGCATCAGGCGCTCTGCGCTGGTCGATCCCCCCTTAACATCGGGCAAGAGGCCAAAAGCCTCCAGGGGAGACGGCAAAGACAGGCCCGGCCCGGATTCCAGCGGTTCCTGCGGCCTCATTGTCACTCTCACCAAGTGCGTATACTCTTGCTCCTGGGCCTGGGCCGCCACTTCCATCGGCTCTGAATTGGCAGTTTCTGCGAGTTCTACGGTATTAACGAGAGTGGGCGCATGCTTGCTATGCCCGCCGCAGCTAACAAGTCCCAAAGCGCCAACCACCAACAGCACCTTCAGGGCTTGCAGTGTGAAAGTTCCTCCGGGTCGGTTTAGAACAGTCCTGCGTGAATTAGTCATGATGCGCCGCCTATCCTTCCGAATACGAGCGTTGTCCGCAGCATTATTATACTCAGAGCTCCCAATGCTCCGGCGGTAAATCGCCGTCGGGCATTGTGACTTAGTACTGTTGCACTCCACCCAGGCTGGGCGGGGGCAGTATTACTATCAGGAACTCGCCATCGGAGTCAACGTCGTTTACCGTTACAACAACATCGCCCCGCAGGGAGCTCTCCGGCAGAACAACTACAATCTCGGTATCGCTCCAGCTAACGATGTCTTCCGGCGCGGCTTCGACAGGACCGGCGAAAGTAACCGCGCTATCGCCCTGTTCATCTCCTAAACTGGTTCCGTTAATCGTTATCTCGTTGCCCGGCCAGGTTCGGTCCGGGTCAAGACCCGTGATGTTCGGCTTCGGTGTAAAGACTAAAGCGTTGCTCGTCCCCGAGGTGACGGTCACCGTCAGGTCTGACTGGATGACCCCTGAAGGGATAGTAACTTCAATCGCATTGGTGTCCCAGGACACAATGGTCGCCTCGAGACCGCCGATATCCACGACGCTGTCCCCGTTCGCCGAAGCTCCGAAGCCCGTGCCCTCAATAGTGATGTCACCGCCAACAATCTGGATGGCGGGATTGAGCGCGTCAAGGTGCGGAAGCATCGTGAAATCGAAGCTGGATGTAACTTCCGCGCCGTTTATATCCACCATCAGCGGGCCGGTCACCGCGCCACCGGGCACGGTCACCTGGATTGCTTCCTTCTGCCAGCTACTCACCGCCGCTTCGCACCAGCCGGAAGCTCCGCTGAAGTAGACTTTGTCCGTCGAAGCGTTGTAGGCATCGCCGCTGTCAGCGATGAAGTAGGTGCCGTCTATGGTCACGGCAGTGCCGGCTATGCCCGACGTTACGTCAGCCCCGGTGATGGTGTGGTTCTTTACCGTGGCGCTGATGCTCTCCTCGCTGGAGGTTGGCCATTCGTCCTCCGCGTAGACCTTCAGGTCGTGCAGGCCGCCGTGGTAGTCGGTCGTGACCCACGAGTATTCGTAGGGGCCGTCGTCGGTGAAGCTCGCCTTCAGCGAATCGTCGATGGACATCTCCACCAGCGTGACGTCAATGTCGTCGCTCACGTCTGCGGCGAAATCCACCGTGCCGCTGACCTCCGCGTCGGCCCCTGGTGACGTGATGTCTATGCTGCAAGGGGGCGTCTTCTTCTCAATTGCGAAGTCGTCAATCCACCAGCCGGCCGCCTGACCACTAGTATTGGATTCAAAAAGGAATACTATCTGGACTGACTTGCCGATGTAGCTGTTAAGGCTCTTCGTTACATCAGCCCAGGACGACTGCGTGCCGGGGCCGTACCACGCCAGGATATTGAAGTCGTAACTCCCATCGTGAACGATAACGTAGCCATAATCCCCGCTGGCGAAAGCCCGGTGGTGCTTGAACTTCAGGCGCACGGCAGAGAGAGCTGATAGGTCGAACACTGGCGAATACAAGCGGTCGAACTCGCGATTACCGTAGTTGCCGCCTCCCGCCCCGCCCTGGTGGAAGCTGTGCGTTCCGCTGGCGCCGTCATCGTCCACGAGCTGCCAGTAGCCGGAGCCGTTCTCGTCGGTGTGCCACCAATCCGTGGAGCCGCTTTCAAAGTCAATGAAGTAATTCGGAGTCTCGACCGTATTGGACACCGTAACCGAGACCGTATCCTCGGAGGTCATATGCTGGTTATCGAGCGCTACGGCTTTCAGCGTATAGGCCTTGTTCAGGTATTTAGTTGTGTCCCATTCGTAGGTGTATGGGTCTGTATCATCAGTTCCCATCTGGACATCGTCGGCGTAGAAGAACACCTTCAGAATCGAGCCGTCACTGTCCGACGCGCTGGCTTCAATCGTCACGGTGCCGCTGACGGAAGAAGTGCCGTCGGGGCTGTCAATACTGACGGTGGGCGGCGTGCCGAATTCATCGTCCACCACAAATGTCAGCGCCGCGTCCACATCAAGGCGCTTGATATCCGGATTCCCCCACTGGGAGTCGCTCAGGTCAGCGCCGGTGCTTTCCAGGGCCGAACGCAACTCGTCAACGGTCAACGTGCTGTCATAGCTGAGCAGCAGGGCTGCTGCGCCTGCAACGTGGGGCGTGGCCATGCTGGTGCCGCTCCAAGACATGTAATAGGAGGTTGAAAGATATCCGCAGGACTTGATGCTAACACCTGGCGCGGCGATATCCACCCACTGCCCGTAGTTGCTGAAGCTGGCCCTGTTGTCCGATGAGGTCGTCGCACCCACGCAGCAGCAGACTTCGTAGTAGCCGGGGTAGTAAGGCTCGTCAGTATAGGAGTTTGCCGCTGCGGAAGCGATGAATATCCCGGCATCGTAGGCGTCCTCGCAGGCTTCCTTGGTCGCCAGATTGGGGAAGCTACCGGCAAGGCTCATGCTGATGACATCGGATTCTATCTCCGTAGCCAGCTCAATCGCTGTCGCCACCCAGCTATCGGGGCAGCCGCCGCTGGGCCCGAACACGCGGATCATCACCATCGTGATGTCGTGGTTGACGCCGACGACGCCCTTGCTGTTGTCGCCCACCGCGCCGATGGTGCCAGAGCAGTGTGAGCCGTGGCCGTATTCGTCTTCAGGGACATTATCCTCGTCGTAGAGATCGAATTGCTCGTCCGGCCAGTGGTCAGGCGGGTGCAGGTAATTGTCAGCTAGATCCTCGTGGTCGGGCGCGTCGTCCACGGTATCGCCGGAGTAGCGCACGCCCGTGTCGATTACACAGACCATTATGTTGCTGTCGCCTTTCTCGGTGTCCCACGCGTCCTCGGCGTTAATCTTCACCATGCCCCAGAGGTTATCTGGATAATCGGGATCGTTGGGAACGTACTGCAGATAGCGAATCCCGTCGTATTCGATGTATTCGATTGCGTCGGCGTAGTCCGACTGAATTTGCTGCATTACGCTTTTGGCGCACGAGCCGCCCTCTGTCTGGTAGCTTGCGAAGTTAACCCCGCGAACGTAGGCTTCCTTGTCGAGCGCCACGGCGTAACGGTCGCGGATCTCGCGTGCCAGTGATGCCACGCCAGTGTTGCGATACAGCTTTGAGTTGGGGTTGTAATCAACCGGCGACGGGGAACCGCTGGTGCCCTTTGCGCCGTTCTTAAAGCCGACAACGAAGCGGTCGGGGTAGTAGTCCACGCCGGGGACGAATCCCTCGGTGCCGAAGCCGTAATCATCGAGCTGTGACACTTCGCCAGAGCCGGCGTCCCGGCCGGAAAGAGATGGCAGGACACCTGGATTCTTATGCGAAGATCCGCCGCAGCCAGAAAAGACCGCAAACAGCGAGAGGAAGAGCACCCAGACCCATAGTCGTTTCACGAGCATACGATTCCGCCCTCAAATAGAAGTTCGCGCATGATCCCAGAATGCAGACCGTGGCCAACAACTATTATACCGCCGCTGTAGGCTCTTGGGGCCGTCTTGTCTCTATGTTGGACCCACATTCCGCCGGGGCGCGAGAATCGAGGCCTTTGATATAATCGCGCCGGTGTCGCGCTGGGATTTTGCGAAACTGCCGCAGTTCATTGAGACATACCTGCCGGCATACGCGCTGAAGATTATCAGGCAGGTCAGCGCCCTGGCGGAAGCAAGGAGCCTAAGGGCGTATCTTGTCGGTGGCGGCGCACGGGAAGTGGCCCGCGCATTCGTTGAGCAGATATCCACCGACAAATTGCAGCATTTCGTCTTCGATATTGACATCGCCGTGGAGGGGGACGCGATAGCGCTTGCAGAGGCGCTGGCCGAAGAACACGGCGGCGTGGTCATCCGCAACGACCGCTTTCAGACCGCTAAGTGGATCGATGATTCAGGTTACGCAGTCGACGTCACGATGTGCCGCCGCGAGCACTACCCGATTCCCGGGAAGCTCCCGGAAGTGCTGGGGGAAGCAGAGATATACGAAGACCTTCTAAGGCGCGATTTCTCGTTCAACGCGCTCGGCATTTCAATCTGCAAGGAGGACTTCGGGACTCTATACGACCCGACCGGCGGCGTGGGGGACATTTTCGGCAAGATTCTGCGGGTACTTCACCCACAGTCTTTCTTTGAGGACCCTACGCGCATGTTGCGCGCAATCCGCTATAGCCTGCGCCTTAATTACCGGATTGACGAGGAAACCGCATTGCTCCTCACTCAGGGCCTTGAGGAAAGCTATTTTGACCAGTTGAGCCCGGAAAGAGTACGCTACGAGCTAGAGTGCATGCTTAGCGAGGATTTCTGGTTCGGCATCCTCTGGGCGGCTTACACGAGCGACCTGCTGGCTTCGTTACATCCTGAGTGGAACCAGCTCCCGACAATGTCCGGCTCTGACGCGGAAGTCCTGGAACTCGGCATCCGCAACCAGGAAGAGCTGCTCGAACAGGACATGGTTCCGCAATGGCTGGTTCGGCTCTCGTGGTCTCTGGCGAATGTCCGGGTCAGCGCACTGCCGGACGTACTCAAGCGCATCGGCGTGCACGCGCGGTTGGCGCAAAGCATAGTGGAAGCCCGCGAGAAGTTCGATGAAGTAGCCGCACGCATGAACCACACCGGCTTCCAGCCTTCACGAATCTACCGTGTATGCCAGGAGTATCCGCGGAAGACGCTCCTGTTTATAGCGTTTGGCAGCTACCTGGCAAAGGATACGGAGCCGCTCAGAACGAACCTTATAAAACACCTCCGCGAGTTTTCCCCCAGGCGCAACGTTCTCCCAGGTGAGCGCCTTATCAGCCTTGGCCTTCCAGCCGGGCCACTCGTGGGGAAAGCGCAGGAGGAGTTGTGGTGGCGCAAGATTGACGGCGAACTTCCGGATGACGAGGCTACGGAAAAGGCTGCCCGCGAGTTGATTGAACGTTACCTGTCTCAGCCAATCGTTTAACTGTGACCTGCACTCCGCTGCCTTTCATATAACAATGGTTCCACTTTTTCGCTTTAACGCCCGGGTGTGCTACAATCTCTGCGCCCGCACGGAGAACGGGCGAGATTATGGTTGTACGGACCAAGGAAACCCCTGAGCTGCCGGAGATAAACATCCCCCGTGTCGTGCAGTCAGTGGCTTCCAAGATCAGGGCTGCCGTCAGCGCGAGCCGCAAGGGGAAAGTGCTGCTGGGCATATCCGGCGGCATTGACACATCGGTGCTCGCCGACCTCTGCTGCCGCGCACTGGGCAGCGAAAACGTCTACGGCCTGCAGCTCGTACATTCGTATGACGAGGAGCTGCAGGTTAAGGATGGGGCAATCCTGGCACGCCAGCTTCGCATCCGAATGCGCATGATCGATATAACCACTCCTGTTGAGACGCTGGCGGAGATGCTCCGGGTTCCTTTCCACGGCGAAGAGGCCGCTCTGCGGAGATACCAGATAATGGACCGCCTGCGCACGATGCTGGTGCTGGATATCGCGGGACAGGAAGGCATGGCCCACCTGTCCGCGTTGAATCTCACCGAGCGCTTGCTGGGCCTGGGCCTGCTGTGCGGCACTTTCTCGCCTGTTCCTCAGCCGCTCGCGGAACTCTACAAGACACACATCTTCGAAATCGCCGACTACCTGGACCTTCCCGAGCAAATCCGTATCCGCCAGCCGAGCTTTGAACTCTGGCGCAATCCCGCCGAAGGCTCGGAGCCACGCGAAGTCATTCGGGAAGTGGATAAAATCCTTTATCTGCGCAAGGAGAAGAAGCTAACGCCCAGCAAGATAAAGCGTGCCGGTTTCGCGCCCAGATTCGTTTCCGCTGTACTCAAGCGGCTCGACGAAGCCAAAGCGGCTCAGTAGTTAATCACCCAGTTTACCCAGAGCAGTACCGCCAGTACTACAAGACCCACAATCAGGATAATGTTATGGCTTCGCCTGCGCTTTTGCAGTTCATCCCGCGCCTCGCGCTTGGCGGTCAGCTGACTGCGGCTGCCTTCAAGCCTGTCTCTCAGCTCCTGAAGCTCCTGGGACTGTTTCACCGCCTCCTGAGGCGTGAGCCTCTCCCGTGTCATCTCCAGGAGCGTCTGCTCGGTGAGGAAGTTCTGCTCCTTCAGGACAACGTCTTTTTCCAGAATAGGTATCTGGCCGTCAAGCGTGCTGATCTCCCGCTCTTCGGCGCGCAGCAGCCCCAGTTGCCATGTCGCGATTACAACATACAGCGCGACCAGGGCGATGTTCACCGCCAGCCGCAGGTATCGATTCCTCTCATAGATCTCACTCATATGCCATCTCCATTATTATCATACAGGAAACAGGCCACGGAATGCGACGGCTCAGCGCGGTCAGGTATCAGCCCGGGCTCCTTCTGGTGGCAGAGCGGCATAGCCTGGGGGCATCGCGTGGCAAACCGGCAGCCCGAAGGCAGGTTCACAGGCGAGGAAGCTTCGTCGCTGGTCGGCGGCACCGACAGTTTCACCGCCGGGTCCGGCACCGGCACCGCCGATAGAAGCGCCCGCGTGTATGGGTGCAGCGGGTGAGCGAAAATGCTCTCGGTATCTCCCGTTTCCACGATGCGCCCAAGGTACATTATCGCCACACGTTCACATACCGCGCGAACTACCGAAAGATCGTGTGCGATGAAAAGCATCGAAAGCTCGTATGTGTCTTGCAGCTCCAGCAGCAGGTTTATTATCTGCGCCTGGATGGAAACGTCAAGCGCAGAGACCGGCTCGTCTGCAATGACCAGGTCCGGGTGCAGCATCAATGCGCGACCGATGCCTATGCGCTGCCTCTGGCCACCGGAGAACTCGTGGGGATAACGCCCCGCCGAATCCGGCGGCAGGCCTACTTCATCCAGTATCTCCGCCAGCCGCTCACGCCGCTCCTTTGCCGTCCCGATGCGGTTCACCAGCAACGGCTCCTGGAGAATGGCTCCGACTTTCATCCGGGGATTCAGGGAAGATACTGTGTCCTGGAAGATCATCTGTATCCGGCGGCGGAGCAAGCGCTTTTTACCCGAAGACAAGCCCGTGAGGTTTTCACCCTCAAACAGTATCTCGCCATCGGTCGGATTTAGCAGGCCGGCAATCATCTTCCCTGTGGTTGTCTTGCCGCAACCGGACTCGCCTACAAGACCCAGCACTTCTTTTCGAGCCAGCGAGAAGCTCACGCCATCAACGGCCCTGAGCGCCACCTTCTTGGGAAAGCAACCTCGCCGCTGGACGTACGGGAAGTGCTTAACCAGATCTCGCACGTCCAGCAATTGCGTTACCTTCGCCATAACCCTGAACGATTCTATCATTCGCCGCTTTGCCCATCCCGGGTGCCCGTGCATTGCGGTATAATGGATTGCAGTCCAGCCAATCACGCTTACGTGAGGTAAGGCGTAATGAAGTTTGGGATTACATTTATCATAGCGATTCTCGCCGGAGCGATAACTTGCGCTTGCAGTGAGACGGAGCGCCCGAGTTATCTGCCGGTAGCTGACGTAGGACCGGTCCACGTGAAGAAAGAGCGCCCCTGGTACCACGATAAGCCCGTCTACGCAAGGTCGCTGTCCGACGAGCAGGCCAAGGCTGCGGTTACGAAGATCATGCAGTCGTTTGAGATGCCCCCGGACTTCTGGGATGAATGCCTGCCGGCAGAAGAGTTCATTCCTATGGTTACTGAGCGCAAGAACTGGTGGACCGAGGAGGAGTACAAAGAGAAGATCCGGGCCGCGATTATGAACGTCTATACGCGCACCCAGGGCCCCCCCACCTATATCCGCAAGATCCGGATTCCCGGAGTGAAGTACTGTGGACGGTGCAAGCGGTACGAAACCCTTACCGATAACGAGAGGCTCCTTTTGAAACGCTATTACCCCTTCAATGTTCTCCCCGGAGACGACCTCCAGTACTGGGAAAGCGACACGCTGTTCACTGTGTTCGCAGCTCTCATGCGCAATTACTGGAAGAACCACAGCAAGACGGTCCTTGAACGCACCGACCAGCTCTTTATCGACTATTACGATATGCGCTATCTGCTCGACCCGCGAAGGCGCATGAAGGGCAAGGAATGGGAGCGCTGGGTCCAGAGATGGATGTGCGAATACACCAGCCCCATTACAAACCGCATTTTCGAGCCCTGGCACGAGGAGTTTTCGCCGGGAAACGGGTATTTCCGCCTTATCAACGAGGATGCAGTCGTGGACCAGCTCTGGCTGCAATTGCCCGAGAAGAAACAGACGAAATTCCCTCGCCAGGACACTTACTTTATGTACTACCGCATATATGGCGAGACTCAAGTCATTGCTGAGGGTTTTTACGCCGCCTACGTTGGCGCTGACCCTATAGAACGCGGGAAACTCCGAGAGGAAGTGCAGGGACTGAAGACTGAGAGCCGCAGGACGCCGCTCTTCCCTGGCACCTAGGCAGCCGGAAACGGGCATAACCGGCACGCTGCCAGGGGCGCTGCGTCAGAGCCAGGGCGCATAAGTAGCCGTCAATGCCTTGTGCTAATATCAGCTTATGCCTGATGTCGCGAACCTTTCACGTGTCCTCCGGCACCATCCCGTTATCGCGGAGATTAGCGGGCTCGGATTGGACGCCCTCCTTGTCGGGGGCTTCATAAGGGATGCGTTGCTCGGCCGGACCCCCACTGATATAGATATCGTCCTGAGTGGGGATTACGACTCTGGCGTTTCGGCAATCGCAGAGGCTCTGGGCGAGGATGCTTTCGCCCTGGGCGACCGGTTTCAGACGCGCCGTTTTACGCTATTCCACGGGACACTTGACATAACGCCTTTGGAAGGCAGTGGCTGGGAAGAGGATCTTCTGCGGCGGGACTTTACGGTCAATGCAATCGGGCTTCCTTTTGGCCGCCTTGGTGACAAAGACATAGCCGGTGCGCTAATCGATCCTGCTGATGGACTGTCAGACCTGGCGCAGCACCGGATCGTTGCCGTAGCTGAGAACAACCTCCTGGCGGATCCTCTGCGCATCCTGCGAGCCTACAGGTTTGCGGTCCAGCTGGGATTCGAGATAGAGGAAGTCACGGCGTCTTTGCTTGGGCTTCACGCGGACGCAGTCAATCAAGCCGCCGGCGAGAGGATCCGCGAAGAGCTGTTCTTGATGCTGCGACAGCCTCGTGCACACGCCGGGCTGGCGGCGCTCGACAAGGCGGGCGTGCTGACAGCGCTCTTCCCGGAAATCGAGCCGATGCGGCACTTCAGGCAAAACGACTTCCACCATCTGCCTGTGCTGGCACACAGCCTTGAAGCGATCCGGGAGCTGGAGCATATCCTCTCTGCCGGGGAAGGACTGGCTGATGACGTGCGCGACACGGTGCTTGCGGAGATGCGCGAGGTTGTCTCGCCACCGGCCACGCGGGCATCACTGGTTAAACTCGCTTTACTCTTCCACGATGTCGGCAAACCCCAGACCGCGCAAGTGCAGGAAAACGGTAAGCTCACTTTTTACGGCCACCAGCAGGCAGGCCGCGAGATCGCCGAGCCGATACTCGAAAGGCTGCGCCTGTCAAACTGGGAGCGTAATGTGCTGCTCCTGCTCATTGAAGAGCACCTCCGGGTGGGCTTTTACTGCAATGAGCCGCAGCTCACGAACAAGCTCATTTACCGTTTTCACCGCAAGCTCGGCGACGCTGCCACAATGAGCTGCATTCATGCGCTGGCGGATGCCAGAGCGACGCGCGGCCCGGATGCCGGCGAGGAATTCCTTGCGAAGCACGAAGAGGTGGTCAACGCGATACTCTGGCACCACTACTTCAGCGAAGAAACGGTGGAGCCGATACCGCTGCTTACGGGCGATCAGATAATGGAGGTGACCGGTCTGCCGGAAGGTCCCGACATAGGACGTTTGAAGGAAGCGCTGCTCGAAGCGCAGGTTGAGGGAACGGTGCAGGATGTGGACGAAGCTGACGCTTTCGTGCGGCAATACGCCGCCGAGGGCTTAGGGAAGGTATAATCATACAGAGGAAGCCCATATGATGGTTTTTGAACCAAGAGTAGTCGTTGCCTGGTTCGCCACCTTTTTCGCGCTCTTTTTCGGCTTCCTCCTGATTGGTTTCTTCATCCCGGCGCTGGTCACGGTCGTGGTCTTCGGCGCGGTATTCGCCGCCGCATACCACCTGTACATGCAGATGCCTGGCCGCAAGGAAGAAAACGAGCGATTCATCCGCGAGTGGAGGGCGCATCTGGAAAAGCGATGGGCCGAACGCCCAACCGTAACCCACTCGGTAACCTATTACATTCAAAGAGCACCCTTTGAGCCCGGCGCTGCAATTGGCCTGCTAATTGCACTCGTGGTGCTTATCCTGATCATCGCGCTTGTGACAATCTATCTTCCTTTCCTTTTGTCCGCTTTATCCGGGTTTCGCTGATATAATTGGCGAGCCGACATGTCTGATATAACCTGCGATCTGCACTTTCATTCCACGCATTCAGACGGACGTTACAGCCCCCCGCAGTTGGCACGCCTCCTGAAAAAGCGCGGTGTTCGCGTCGCCGCCCTGACCGACCACGACACATTTGGCGGGAGCCTGGAGTTTTCCGAGAAGGCGTTCCACCTTGGCATTGTCACGATTCCTGCGCTCGAACTGACCACTTGGCTCGAAGCCGACGGCGCAGGCGAAGAGGTCCACGTTCTGGCGATGGGACTGCGTGCTGACGAGGAGCTTGCACACGGGCTTGAGCAGATTAAGCGGCAGCGAAACGAGTTGCAGGCGAGGATTTGCGAAAGGCTGCGCGCAGAAGGCTATGACTTCGACTTTGAACGGCTGCAGCGGAAAGCGGAACCGGATCCGGTTATGGTTGCCCATTTCGTCCGGGACTATCTGCTTAGACGCCCTCTGTGGTCGGCCATAGGCCTGGCTACCGGCAGCGTCAGGCGCTGGTTCGACCGTTTCGAGGAGGAAACATACGGGCCCGGCGGCAAGGCGTATTTGCCTCCGCCATTGCCTTTTACTGAAGGAATCACCTGGATAAGGCGCCACGGCGCGCTGGCGGTTGTCGCCCATCCAGGCAAAATCGTGTCCTCAAAGGTGAGAGAAGCCGCCCTCTCCGCCGACATTGACGGCGTTGAGACTTTTTATAAAGGCCAGGAATCGATGAAAGATGAACTGCTCCGGCTCGCCAGAGCACGCGGGCTCGTCGTTACGGGCGGCAGCGACTTTCACGGCTTCTCCGGCGGACCCTATTCAGGCTGGAAGATGCCGCAGGAATACGTCAATGGCCTGCTGGAGCGATTGGGGCTGGCCCCCATCTAGCGCGGAAGCCCCTCGGCCGGAAACTTCAGCCCCGGACAGCTTGTGCGTGAGCCCTTCACTTCGCGGTGCAGCACGATTTCAGCCCCTGGATGGTGGTGGAGCAATAAGCCGAGCAGCTCGGTGAGCGCCTCCATCTGGGCATCAGTTGGCTCAGACCGGTTGAAGTCGCCCACCAGACAGATGCCCACACCGCCGAGGTTCGCTCCCCTCGCGTGGTAGCTTACTGTCGTGAGCGCATTAGTCTTGAAGACCACGCCGTCGGGCGAAATCACGTAGTGGTAGCCGATGCCCGGCCACCCACGCGCGTGGACATGATACCAGGCAAAAGACTTAGGTGTGCCACCGCGCGTGCCCGAATGATGCACCACGAGCTTCTCGATTTTGCGCAGCGGCCTTGTTGCGTACTTCCTTGAACGGCTGCGTGCGAGGTCCTCACGGATGTCGATAATTCGCATCCACTCACCTTCCGCCGACCTCGCGCCCGCGATTAAACTGCACAATCAGCTCACTGTTGCGTTGTATCGCCGTTCCCAGGCCTGAAAGCTCCCGCGAGACGCATTTAGCTGACTGCTCACCGCTCTCCTTCAATTCGTGCAGCGCTGCGATGAACTCGCGCCTTTGCTCCTTTAGTTCTGCAAGGAACGCCTGCCGCTGCTTACCGTTTTCCCTGGTCAGCGAGGGTATAACTACCCGCACCAGATACCACGCGAAGAAGAACGCCAAGCCTCCGCCTATGCCGAGGTTCCCGATGGTGATTGGCCACTGCTCCATCGCTAGGGCTTGCCCACGACAACCGCTGCTTCTATTAAAAGATTGAGCACGCTGTCCCGCAGCTCGTCCTTGTAGCGCTCACGGAAGCGCCTGAACACTTCGCGGCGGGCTTCATCGCCGGCCAGACCCTCGGCGCGCACTTCGGCGACTATGGCCATAACGAGTTCAGATTCCACCTCGTAAATGGCGAAAAGCAGATTGAGTACAAACACGAGTATTTTCCTGCCGATTCTCTTGAGATCCACACTCTCCTCCTTGTTAATGGCGGCTAGTCTGCCGCAAGTTCAGTCCAGACAATAGCGGTGCACCCTGCGCAAAGATCCGAGTCGGGTATCGACGCGGGAAGCTCTGTGGCGCTTCCGTCCTGGTAGATGCCTGAGCCCGGATAGTGGGCGCCGGGGGCTTCACACACTCCAAACCTGTAACCGTCCACACCCGAGTACTTGTATAGAAACGCCAGGAAATGCTGCCCCATCGGAATGAGGACACTCGAACCCAGAGCGGACCTGTAGACGTTTCCCGTGGCAACCTGGCTGAAATCATTGAAACAGGGCGCTCCGAAGTGAGCCTCTCGCGTGAAGCCGTCGTCACTTACGTTGCGCTTGTATATCGCAACTTCGATGAGCGACACCTGATCGTCCGGGTCGCCGGCGCGTTCTATCTGAAGGAAATACGCCGCAACCTGCATACTCCCCGGCAGCTCTGTCGGATGCAAATAGATGCGACTCCCTATCAACGAAGCCGCAGTTGCGAGGGCAAGCGGAGTTCGCGGATTTGGACAGTGCCTGATGCGCGGAGCAGCCAGCGTAATAGTGTCGGTGGACTGGCTGGCCACAAGCCCCTCTCCCCCGGCAATTTCAACATCCCCTTCTATGCCATCTTCGCCGGGTACCGAAAGGCTGCTCACTCCCCCGAGTTCGAAGTCGTCGCCGCCGCCCGGCCCCCCGAAGTAGGGCGCGCGCGGTTTCAGCTCGCTGCCCATGCCGGTGATGCGCTTCTTCTGCGCTTCAAGGCGCTCGTCCACCAGTGACTTCAGGGCCTGCGGAAGGCTTGCATTCCTGGTCATCGCAGAACCTCCGCGTTGTAGTCTGTTCCGAAAACGCGCGTGCGCGCCGGCGCAAGTTCCACGCGCTCCACGAGGAACGCCTGAGCGTTGCCCGTAACAGGATGGGTGCAGGACACCGTGTCGCCAACACGAACTGTGGGATCGGCGATACACACGGCTTCGTAGCCAAAGTAAGCGTAAAGCGACTCTTCCAGCAGGTCCCTTGCGAGCTTCAATGCCTCGCTTTCCGGCAGCTCATCACCAACTTCAACCGTGAGCACTTGCGGCCCCGCGCCGTCCGTCTTCTCGAGCAGCTCCGGATAGTAGTAAGGCTCACCGGGGTCTGTCGCCTGCACAGCCGCTTCCACAACGAAATCGCCTTCACCGAAGATGCGTATCTCGTTTAGCGCCAGGCCAGGATCGCTTTCGTTGCTCACGCCGTCCTTGGCCGGCTTCACGCGAACCTTAACGTAGCGCATCCTCCGCATTGTCAGATTAGTCAGCAGCGCTTCTGCCAGCGGCGGGAGCAGCAAGTGCGCATCAGGCGAGACCCGCTCGTAACTTATATCGTCGGTGCTTCCCAGAATCTCATAGCCGTAGCTGAACTTGCTGTTGGCAGACTTCTGGCTGTTAACGTTCTTGGAATTGGCAGCGACGATGCCTACGGCGCTGACCCGTGGTGGCTGCCCGTTCCCGTCCAGCCCCAGGTCATACTTGGCAAAGTCGTAGAACTCGTACGAGTATGGCGCGTCGTGGCGCCCGAATCCCCGGTTGCTGTCGCCATCGCAGGTCAGTGCAACCGAGCCTTCGCCGAAGTGCTTCTCGTTGCCGTTCCATTCGTATTTCTCGCCGACTCCAGCCTGCAGGTCTGCCACCGTCGCGTTGAGAGCGAGGTTAGGCGGATTTGTTCGTGCGCCATGCACAACGACCCGCGTGTAGATGCGTTCTCTTGTGCGGATACGCGCAAACGACGAAACGTTGATGAGTGGCCGCGCTGGCGTCTCCTTCTGCTCCAGCAACCCGTGCGTGTACTTGCCGGCTTCACTGTCATAGTGGAAAAAGTAGTTGCGTGGCAGCCTGTCGGCGATCCTGGAAACGCAGTCCGAGGTATGCCCATCCCCGCGCTTCCACTCAAGCAGGTGCAGGCCTATCCCGATGTCTGGCAAATCCAGCTCGCCGGATGCTGCGCCTATACCGCCATCATCTTCAGGATGCTGAAGCGCTTCAGCCACAGCCTTCGCCGCGTCACTCGTAGCCTCGATATAACAGCGAACGCCGCTTACCGTGGGCGACGCGGGTAGCGGGTCAAGGAATTTCACCACGCCGCTCATCGGATAGACGCGGTAGAAGTCAGGAGAAGCTTCTTCGCCGTTTTCATATATTCTGATGTCTCCCGGCTTCCAGGCACGCCTTTTCCCTTCACTGGAGAAACCCAAAGGCGTGACGTTGGGGTCAAATCCATACGTGTGGTCGTCGAACTCACCAGCAAGAGCGATAAGCGGTGCGTTCTCAATCTCGTCTGTCCTGTCGCCTTCTATCTCCACAGCACAGATGGTACGCGAGAGCTTTAGTGCGTGGTCGCGCGCAAACACGCGGATATGTGCGCCTTCCTCACGGATTTCTGTTACAAACCCGCGAAAGAGAATCTCGCTCTCCCCGGCCACCTCACATACGAGCTTGACTTCTGAAAACAGCGCCAGGACGTTTCCGGGGTCAAGCTCGGCGAAGCACGCGCTGTCGCTAGCGGGGATCGTGAACTCAAGTGACGCCGCAAACTCGGTCCGGTCGCTGACCAGCACGAAGCCGGCGCTGGCCAGTTTCAGCTCAACCCAATCGCTTCCTTCAGGATGCGAATTGCGCGCAAGGAGCGTGTAGCAGACCCGCTTGTCAAGCTGCTGAAGGTGCTGGCGGGCAGTCTCAGTGAAACCCATCAGTTCCTCCCCCGCCAGATAACGCTGCCGAGCTGCGCGTAATCACTGAAAACGCCGTCGTCGAGAACCAGCGCGGCAATCCTGATGGTCTCCCGCGCTGCCATCTCACTCAGGTCCTCGTCCGCAAGAAGCGCGGGCGAGGCTTCTGTGAGAACCAGGCTGTAGGCCAGCCCTGTGCTCTCAACGAACGCCGTTATGTTACTGCCGGACTCGAGGCAGTCTAAAAGCCGTTCCCGGAGCGTTCCCACATTGACGCCGGTCACCCCAAGCTGCGCCGGGGGAAGAGTAATGAGCGCCATTACCGGATAGCGCCCGCTTGCGAAATTCACCTTGTGCACATTTCCCGCGAGATCGGTGGCGACTGCGAAACCCACGCCATGCTCCGTCTCCAGCGCCAGCGGAGACACATCTATCGTGTCGTCAACTGATGGACCGAACCATAGTCTCAGCATCTACTTCTCCTCCGCGATCGAACGCGCCAGCATTCCCACAAGCTCCCGCTCAAGCCGGTCATCGCGCTCTGCACCGGGCGGAATGAGACGCGTGCGCTCGGCGAAACGGGGGAAGCCTCCGTACGGACGCTCCTCCAACCTGGGCAGATCGAGCCTGCGCTTTTTGAAGAGCCGGGTGATGGCAGCAAAACCTGCGTCCAGCAGTGCCAGCGCTCCGCCCCCTGCGAGGCTGGCCAGCAAGCCATAACCCAGTTTGCCGGCGAGCAGCCTTTCCAGGCGGCGGCCCGCAGCCCGCTCCACCTGCCGCACCGCTGTGCGCACCACGACGTCCAGGCTCTCGCCGCCCGCAATCTGGTAGCCCGTTCTGCGCGCCAGCGATTCAAGGCTTATGCCGAACAGGGAGTCAATGCCGGATCCGCGCGCACCACCTGAGCGTGAGGCTTCCCCAGAGCTTCCAGTGATCCGAGCCCACAACTCGCCCAGGCGCTGTGAGAGTTCTTCGACGCGCAGCGCCAGATCATCCAGCTCCTCTTGCGTGTTATCTTTGAACAGCAACGACATATCAGTCACCAAACATCCGCGAGAACAGCGCTGCGTCGCGATTCGGCGATTCGCCAAGCCGCTCTTCAGCCTCGCTATCTTTCGCGCTTTGGTTGAGTTCGTCGAGCAGCATCGCAGCATCGGTGGGCGTAAGACGGCGCATAACTTCCGCCGGAGTCATCCCCAGGGCGAGCGCCAGCTTTGCGACAAGCCTCGGGAACTCGTCTTTCAGCAGCAGACCCCAGCCGGCAAGCGCCAGTTCAGACATCGCTCACCCCGTCAATCCAGGGCTTGAGTTTCTGTGCAGGCAGCCGCAAGAACTCCTGCTCCCAGGCCTTGAGCAAGACTTGCACTGCATCCGCCGGCGCAAACTCGGAGAGCACCACGTCCGGCGATTCACCTGTCAGCAACGAAAGCGCTTCAGCCAGTTCCTCAGGACTCCCCCTGATAACCTTGAACAGCGCGGGAACCAGCGGCAGTCGCCTGAGGTGATCCCATCCGACGCGTTCTATCATCCCGCCGGCAAGGTCAAGCAGTAACAGGGCGCGGTGAAGGTTCAGCGGCCGCACGCGAACGATGCGCCCGGAGCGCAGGGCAATCCGCGCGCCGGGACCCGCCAGCGGGAGATGAGATAACCGCTGCCTGATCCGCCTTAGGACATCGCCTACTAGTATGCTCATGGGCGGTTCTCCATCCTTGACATCATCTCGCCGTAGAACCGGACATATCCGAAGGGCGAGTCGGGGTGTGTGTCATCCGCCAGGCATCTGCCGATTAGTGGCACGTCAACCAAGTCTTCTGTCCCCGTGGCCAGTACGCCTGAGGCATCCAGCTCTACCCGCCTTAGAAGAAGGACCATAAAGCTCTGGCCGTCGGGATAGCGATGGACAGCTTCCAGCTTCGCAGTGGCAGCGCTTGAGTGCGCCAGCGGCACCTCGCGCCCTTCAGGATAGTCGGTCGCATACAGAACCTTTAGCAACTGACCCGGCTCAATGCTGCCGCTTGAGACGAGGGAGAACTGCCTGTTCCCCCAGTCCGAGCTGTAGTCAACCTCGTCCGTGTAGAGGATGGAACCGTCCGCGCTTTTCACAATTGGCGCGCTGTGGGGGACAAAGCGGATTTGCGACGGCCGCTGCTCATAAAGCCGAATGTAATCGGTCACCCCAAGGTTTGCGGCGTCGAAGCGAGTATTGGTCCCGCCCGCAAAGAAGGATACCGCGGCCGGGCTCAGCTCTTTGAAGCGCACCTCCAGCGTGAGAGCACGACGAAGGGGCACAAGGTGTCGTGCCGCCAGCTCCCCGGCCACGGGCTGCTCCACGACCAGGCGCTCGACCACCTTGTGCAGCGTAAGCCCGACTGCGAGACCCATATGCTGGTCATTCAGGTAGATCTCAGAGTCGCCGAGTGTGAGCGCATAGTAGTTAGTTGACATAGCTCCTCCTCAACTCACAGGCAGATTCAATGCGAGCGCGGTGGCCTGCACGACGTGCACCGCCAGTTCGGGTTGGTCTTGCAGGTGCAACTCCCGGCTCGTGATGTCGCGCAAAGCGATATAGTCAATCGGCTCATCAGAAGGCTCGCGCGGATAAAAGTATCGGGGAATCGTGAAGCCCGGGCCGGCTGAACGCAGCGTTGTTAGCGCCACCGTTGCCATCCGACGCGCAAGATGGCTCATATCGCCTGATGCCAGGCAGTAGATTGTGAAGCGCGCGCCGCTAAGCACTCCTTTGGGCCGCACGCTCGCTTCCCGCTGCTCTCCCCATACGACGCGGAAGCACGGAAAAGCTGCGTCCTGCTCCTCTGTGAACGCTATCTCGCCATAACCGGCGAGCTTGTCAGCGAGCCAGAGGTTAACACTGTATATGGTGTAGAGGATCACGTGATCAGCCTCCTGGCCAGCACGAGTTTGAGCGGCTCCAGGCCAAAGACCAGCGGGGACTGCATCCGCACGACCTCCCATTCGGCGCCTTCAAAGAAAAGGCGGCTGCCAATCTCCACCGGGTTGCTGCCGTGAAGGACGAGCTTCTTAAGGCCGACTCTCTCCCTGTGGTTCGCGATAACCTCACGAAGCCCCTCCCCTCTGTTGTTGCCTGCATCGAGCACAAGCGGCATAGGCACAAGTTCCGTATCCTCATAAGGCCCGCTGGGTGGCTCACCCGCTGCCGGCAGGCCGCCGGAGAGCTGGCGCGTCCGCAGGAAGACCGGCGAACGGCTCCCGCCAAGATGCCGCAACAGCTCACTGAATACCCTTGATAATTCTTGCTTGCCCATCTCAGTGTGGATAGTCTTCCATTGGCGCCACAGGCATCCTGTAGCCGCTGGACAGTTGGTCAATCTCCGCTTGCAGACGTTCGCAGACCTTCGTCAGGTCTACGCTCATTCCTGAGAGGTTCGTGCGCAGCGCCAGGCGGGACCGGGCAGCCCGGACCAAGCTGAGGAGTTCAACGAGTACCGACCGCAGGTCTATCAGATACGTCTCTACTATCACCGTTGCGTCTTCCGCCGGTGGCGTCGCGAAGACCACGCGACCGCCGTACGTATCCACAATGTCGTCCGGCGAAGGTGTATAGCCCACGCCGTCAATCGCCAGCGCATAAGCGTCGTCAAGCCAGTTCCCGACACCCGCGTAATACGCGCCTTCGACATTAGCCAATCTCCTCAGGCGTATCCGGAGAAGACCTGCGTCCAGCTCCTGATAATCCACGCTGTTCTCAGCGAGGTGCCGCGCAAGGCGCTGTGTGACCTCGTGGTGAGCGTGAATCGACAGTAGCGCTTTCAGTTCCTCGTCCGAGAATAGCGGATCCGCCTCGTCGCGCTCACCGCAAAATACCCGGATGTAATCAAGGTTGGTGTTCATGGTTCTACCTGCTCACAGTACGATGGGGCGAGTTTGCGCACTTCGTAACCCTCGGCAGCAAAGCGCGCCGCGGCTACAGCGCCGACCTGGGCCACGCCGTTCTCGAACCAGTGCCCCATTTGCGGGCCGGTGTAGCGACGGTTTCCCAGCGTCACTTCAAAAACGCTTCCGTCCAGGTCCATAGCATCCATGATTTCCGTGAACATCTGCTGGCTTTCCGCCTTGGAATGTCCGACAACCATGCATGCCAGGCGCACGTAGCCGCGGGTACGCTCCATGCTCATCGCCTCACTACTGGTGAATGCCCCGCAGCCGCGCGGCGGACTTCGGGTTGAAGACGGCGAGCCCGACATACCACTCGATCAGAGTGCGATAGACGGGCGGATTCGCGATGAGCCCCAGGTCCTCAACCTGGATACCGCCGTTGCTCAAGCCGCAGAGAAACTCGTCAGCGCCGAACCGCACAGCATAGATGCTCGAGCACTCCGTCTCCGTGCCCACCGTCTCGTCGAAGCCCAGGATGTCCTCGTCGTTGTTGTCCTTGTCCACAACCTTAACGGGGATGCCGTCGTAGTACGTGTTAACCTTGTTCGCACCGTCCATCTCGACAGCGATAAGCTCGGTTTCGCGGCCAAGCTGCACCAGCTTGCGCCGGTTAGCCTTGCTAAGGAAGATCACGTCCGGGCCTCCCCAGACTGAATCGATTAGCTGGTCAACGTACTCAAGCGAGAGCACATCACCGTTGCCGCCGCCGCTGTCAGCAGTGATAACCTGAGCGCCGGAGAGCCGCTTCTGAAGGCCGTCAAACGAGTTCGGGTCGACAGAGCTGTCACCCTCGAAAAACTCCCGGGTGAAGGCCAGCGCAAGCGACTTGACCTTCAGGCGAGTCTGAAGTGCGCGCAGGTCGTTTATCGAGCCTCGCACCTGCTGCAGGTACCGGTCCACGTCCACGACGCCACCGAAAATGACCAGCGATTCGCTGGCATCGGTGACCGTGCCCGTGCTCTCAGTGTAACCCGAGTTCACGGCGCGGAACTCCACGTCGGGCAATGTGCCTTCCAGGTTATAGCGGTACGAGTTTCCCTGTACATCCATAAACGGAAGGTCTTCCAGGACTGGAGAGTACTCGCCGAACGTTTCAATGACGCCACGGCGCAAGTAGTCGGTTTCCAGTTTGGCTGCTTCAGCCAGTGTCAATGCCATTTTTCCCTACCCTCCTAAGTGTGGGGTGAGCGCACACCATAGCCAAGCCGCAGATAGTCGTTAGCGGAGAGGTGCGTCCGACCGGCCTCCACCCTTGGGCTCTCCCGGCGCGCGGGAAATGCTTCGGCCACGCGCTTCTCGACTTCACTCCGAACGAGTTCCGCGATCGTAGGGTCCGTCGGGGAATCCCGCTCCGGTTCAGTCTCTTCGGTGGGAGCTTCACCTGGCGGCTCCTGGTGTGCGCCTGTATCTGTTTTGTTTTCTTCCGGTTTCTCGTTGATCTTCGTTGTTTCCTCCATCTCGGCCTCCTAGTGTTCGTCGAGCTCAGTCCGGCCAGACTCTGCCGCCAGCAGTTCTCTGCGCAGGCGCGTAAGCTTCTCCTGCTCCGTGAACTGTAGATCGGGTGCATACGTCAGGCATGGCCTGGCGGCTTGCACTTCTTGCTCCGGGACGAGCCCCAGCTTGACGCCGGCGTCAAGCACGAGTTCCAGGAAGTCCTCCACCGAGCGCCCTATCTCCTGCCTTTTCGCCCGAGCAGCGTTCAGCAGCGGCTCATAGAGTATCGACAGCGCGAACCCCGACATTGCGCCAACGCTGGTCAGCTTATCCGGACTGAGCATCACGACACCCGTCAGGTCAGTGAGCGCCTGCTTAAGTTCGCTGATGTGCGCCTGTACCGGCGACAGATCGCTGTCGTTGATTAGGTACTCCAGCTCCGCGTTGTCGCCGATGACGCTGACTATCTGTGTGTCGTCAAGCTGATCGTTAACGAGCCGCCCGTTTATGTTCTTGAGGATGGCGTTCATCGTGCGAGAGATGTTGCGCGAACGCTGGGCCATCTTCCAGTTCACGTCGTCAAGCAGCGGCGTAAGGTCCGCCAGCTCGCTTACGCCAAACTTAGCGCCGAGTTGCGGCCTGTTCCTGACGTGTACCGCCGGAATCCGCCCGAACGGATGCGCCACTTCCCGCTCGACTGCGAGCAACGGGGTTCGCTCTGCAAGCACGTGCGACAGCAGCGCAGGCCATAGCCGCTTCCCCGCTGGTTCTGACAGGGCTTCATCGCGGTAGTAAACCACGCGATCGGAATGCAGCTCCTCTCGATGGATCGCGCGCGCACCCGCGTCATCGTAGTATGTAAACTCCTCCCGGATGAAGCGGACTTCCGCCAGGTCGCGGGGGCTGTGCTCAAAATCGAATTCCTCAGCGGGGATTACCGCAAACGTTAGTGGAAAGACGCCGCCCGCATTGTGCTGCAATTTCAGCAGGACATCCCCGAACAACAGAGCCTCCCTGGCTACGGGAGTCAGCCTTGACAGAAATCGGGAAGTACGAATGAAATCTGCGAGGAAGCGTTCCGACACAGTCTCTGAGTCCTCACTCACCACTTCACCGTTGGGCCGCATTCTCACGCCGACCGCACGGTCGAAGCTAAACGAAGCCAGCCGGTCAATAAGGAAACGCGCATAGTTGATGTAGATGTCAGGCGGCGAAACGCTTGTCGCATAGCCGTTTCCACTCGCCCATTCTGCTGGATGCCGGTAGACATCTCCGCTATAGTAGCGGGCGTATAAGCTCAACTTCGCGTTCCGCGATTGCCGCTCTTCGCGCCCAGCCGCCGTGTCAATGTAGCCTTTCGGCTGGCCAGTATCGGAGACTCTTCGAAATTGTTGCATAAGCATCATCGCTATACGGTCATTCTGTACCCAACCATCCCACCCGACGGATCACGCCGCCTATTTACATTATAGCAGGTATTTACGAAAAGGGGACACCTATTTGGCTACTTTCGCTAAATAATGGCAATTTCGTTCCAGCTGCCGATAAGTTCAATCAGGGCAGCACATTGACTGTTACCCGTCTCATCGTTAACATTGACCCGCTATGGATTTCGCTCTCCTGCCCAAACGCATACTGGTTGTGGACGACGAAGAGATAATCCGCGACGTCATCTCCAATAAGATTCAGAAAGCACTCGGATATGAGGTTGTTGAAGCGGGAAACGGGGTCGAAGCCCTCAAACACGTCGAGAAAGCCATTCCTGACCTTATTGTCACCGACATCAAGATGCCCGAAATGAGCGGAATCGAGTTGCTTGGAGAGATACGCAAACGCCGCCTGAATGTGCCTGTGATTATCCTGACGGGCTACGGCACGATGGAAGATGCGATTTCGGCCATCCGGCTTGGTGCGAAGAGCTTCATTAAGAAACCGTTTGACATAAATGAGGTCATATCGCTCATCGAAAATATCTTCACCGTGCATCAGGAAGCGGCGGACGTACAGGAAATCGTCCCGTTTGTCCGCAGCCAGAGCTTCACCATACGCATCCCCACCAACTATGTGTACCTTTCAAAGGTCATCAATTACGTCTTCGCTTCCGTTCGTGACTGCTGGGAAATGGAGGGAGGCCAGCTCAACGACATCAAGGTGGCGCTTTACGAGGCCCTGCTGAACGCCTTTGAGCACGGCAACCTTCAGGTAGACAAGCGCGTGAAGGAAAGCTCCCTGATCCTTGGCCATAGCGTTTACCGCAAATACCTGCTCGAGCAGATGGCTGAAGAGGAGAACAAGAAAAAAACCATTACCGTCTTCGTCTCGATCGACCCGCTCCGCGCTGAAGTCCGGGTGCTTGACGAAGGATCCGGCTTCGACCACTCCGCTATAAGCGAGCATATCGATCCGGAATCCTTTATGAAAACCTACGGGCGCGGGCTTTTCCTCATCAAAAGCCTGATGGATGAGGTTAACTTCAATGAGCGAGGCAATATGGTGTCGTTTCTCAAGTACCGTCCGCGCGCAGCCGAAGTTTCCCAAGAGGCATAAGGCTTACGGGAGCCAGCTAACGGCAACCGATACGGGCTATCCGCTTCTGAAGAAGAAGTAGATCAACAACACAACCAGCAGTGCAAGGATGAAGTTCAGCACAGCCGTTAGTGTTCTATCCAGCCGCAGTTCCGGGCTAACGCGAAAAACCCTGTCCGCAAAGCGCATGGCCATCTCGCGCTTCAGAAGCGGGCGGTGGCACTTCACACAGATGAGGTTCTTGGGATTGTTTGGAGTCCCGCAGTCAACGCAGTAACAGGTATCGCCCATCCCCTGAACCGGCGCAGCTGCGTCCCGGTCTTGCCTGGCAGCAGATGCCATTGTGCTCTCCGCAACCGGCACTTTTGCTTCCACTGCCAGCAGGTCTTTCTGAAAGCTATGCGCATCCTGGTAACGCTGCTCCGGCCGCTTGTGCATAGCCCGCGCCAGCACCTGGTCCATAGCTTCAGGTACTTCCTCCGTATAGTGCGATGCCGCTGGCGGCGTGAGATTCACCACGTTGTACATAATTGCCGTAATGCTCTCACCGTCAAAGGGCTTGTGTTTCGTCGTAAGCTCGTAGAGCACTACGCCCAAAGAGAACAGGTCTGAGCGTGGTGTTACCTCGCCCCCGCTTACCTGCTCAGGGGACATGTAGTTCGGCGTGCCTACAACTGTTCCGGTGCGGCTGATGGTGGCGTCGGTCAGGATGCGGGCTATTCCAAAGTCTGCAAGTTTGACCGTCCCTGAAGGCAGCTTCACGATGTTAGCGGGCTTAATGTCCCGGTGAACAATGCCCGCTCTATGGCACGCCTCAAGCCCCGCGAGAACCTGGACTCCTACGTCGACTATATCCTCAATCGTAAACGATACGCCCATCGCGAGCAGTTCTTTCAGGTTCGGGCCATCGAGAAACTCCATCGCGATGTATTCCTGGCCCTCGTGGGTGCCTACCTCGCGAATTCCAACGACGTTTGTATCCTCGATCGTCGTTAGTATGTTTGCCTCTTTCTGGAAGCGAGCGAGCAGTTCGTCGCGCTGCTGATCGGATAGGCTTGTGTCTGGATAGAAGGCTTTCAGGGCAACGATTTCTTCGTTGCGCACATCCCGGGCACGGTACACCTTGCCCATCGAGCCCCGCCCGATGAGTTCCAACAGCTCGAAATGCGCGATTCGTTCGTGCTCCACGTTAAAGAATTATAGCTCAGGACGTGCTGACGCGGTGCTCATTCAGACAGTATGCTAGCAAGCGCCTTATCTATAAGCTGAACCGCCAGGTCCGGCTGGAATTCCATGGAGTCATAGATCGCCCGGAGCGCGTCTTCCGCTATGTCTTCCGAGATGAGAATCACGTAGATACCGCTATCCCCTAGAGGAAGGTCAAGAAAGCGCTTCCCATCTTTGCGCCATGTTCTCTGAAATTCCTTACGGAACTCCTCATGCCGGGTCTCAAAGACCGAGACCAGTTGCACATCCGCCACGTTAACCAGTTCAATGTGATAAAGCAGACGCCCCGAAAAGAACAGCGGCGTAACCGATTCTATAACGAAGCCCTTGGGAAGCTGGGTGGGCAGCGCCGGAAGGAAATCCTCATTGCTGCTTTCTTCTGCATTGAGGGACTCCTCCAGCGCTTTAGGATGATGCTGTTGCTGGGGCAACCGCCTCTGGAATGTCCTTAACCGCTTACGCTCGCCTTCGGCTACCCGCGCTGCGGGACCGAAAACCTGAAAATCGGGCGGCGCCGAGAAGAACCCCGCTGCAAACCCTCCCGGTGCTACGGCTTCCACATTACTCAATACCATATTGAATCCCAGGTCCCCCTTCTGCCCGTCCGCCTTGAACACTCTAAGCAGCTTATCTTCGGCGTCAAACACAGCAGAGAAAGCTCCTGCTCCTGCAAAACCGCTGAAAACGTACGACTCTCGCCCCTCCCGATACTCTTCCGTGAGAGCCAGTTCGTTCTCCTTTGCCGCACGTTCCAGGCAGCCGGCGATCAAAGCAAAGATGGGAGAGAGTCTCTGTCGCATCATGAGTACTGCCTTTCTCTCGCGCGGGAACACGCGCGCGCTGGTCCTCCCATCCTCCAAGTAGTAGCCCACGAGCTCCTCGCCCTCGTAATACTCCAACCTGAAATGGTTGGGCGGCTGCCTGTAAAGACGACCGCTAAGGCCCTGGCTCTCCTTCCCGACAACCGTGAAGACTACGTCAGCCTTGAAGCTGGTCTCCAGAAACGTACGCAACAGGCTGTTGGCCGTCTCGGTTGCATCATCGGCAACCGCAGCCGCAGGCTGTGCGAACACAAGCAGTGTGAACAGCGCTGCTGGAAGCAGTTTCAGCCAGTTTTCCTTCATGACTCTCAAGGATTCTACCAGTATGCGCCTTCTGGCCTACTCTTCCTCTGCTGCAAGCTCCTCCTCGTCTTCTGTGTTCTCCTTGGGCAGCTCCTTATACAGCGACTCATCGTCCTCTTCACCACCAAGACGCTGAACGATCTGCTCGAATTCCGGCGCCCATTCCTCCCGCACCTTCAGCAATTCGCGCGCCTCTTCATGCCGCCCTACCACGAGCTCCGTGAAGCTGCCGTAACCATCCCCATTTGATGAGCGCGGCAATGCTACAGTAGCCGGCGCGACATCGGGCAAGCTCTTATAAACGCCCTGCGCCGACGGGTGGACAAGCAGACCCCCGCCTAACATAACCACCAGGGCAATCACAGCCGCCGCTCCGGCGTAGGCGTAGCTCCATCTCCAGGCCGAGCGCCTTCGGCGAAGCTGCTTGATCTCAGCCGTTACCCGCGTTGCCAGAAAAACCGAGGCTTCTTCAGGTTCAAGTTCCGACAGCTTAGACTTTATGTCCAGCTGCAAAGCATATTCCTGGCGACACGCCTCACAGTTATCCATATGCGACTGCACTTTCTCGCGCAAGCGGTCATCGGCAATCTCGCCGTCCGCCAACGCAGATAACAAGGTTCTCACTTCGGCGCAATTCATAGTTCCTCACCCATATAGGAAAACTCCCCAGAGAGTATTACTCTCAGTTTCCTTCGCGCATAGAATATTCGAGACTGCACAGTACCCAGTGGCACCCGCATAATATCCGCGATTTCCCTGTAGCTCAGCCCCTCGATATCGCATAACACCAATATTTCACGCTGCTCCGGCTTCAGTTGTACCAGCGCGTTCCAAACTGCCTCACGCGTTTGCTGCCGCTTCAGCTCTTTCTCCGGTGTATCCGGATCCACATAGTGCTCTGTGTGGCATTCTTCCACATCCGTGGTCTCCAGCTTGCGTTTCCGCAACAGGTCACGCAGGTGATTGTGCGCAATGCTGAACAGCCACGACTTGAACTTTGCCGGCTCTCGAAGCTTGTTCAGGCTGAAATACGCCTTCACCAGGACCTCTTGTGTCACATCCTCCGCGAGCTGGCGGTGGCGCACCCGCGCAAGCACGAAATTGAAGATGCGGTTCTGGAACAGCTCAACCAGCTCGGCAAAAGCCGCGTCGTCGCCCCGTTTTGTGCGCGCCACCAGCTCTGCCTCAATGGGCAGGGGCGTAGCCGCACTCGCTGCGTCGCGATCAGCCATCAGCTCAGCCGAAAGCACCAGAGCCATCACATAATTATGACGGCTGGCCGGTGTCTTTGTTCACAATCAGAAGCGCCACCTAAGCTCACCAATGATGCCGAAGTCCGGCGCGGTGTCGGTCCGCATGTCTTCAGTAAAACCCCCGCTGAACAGGAGCCGCTTTCCTAGAAGCTTATGAAAGCCGAACAACAGCTCGTTGGAGTCCCGGTCGAGAGTCCCTGTGCCCGTCGACAGCGGATACTGTGCGAAGTTAACCTGGCCAACCAGCCACCACGTCGGACGCAATCTGTATTCGCACGCAACAGACCCGGTCCAGATATTGTTAGCCTCAAAGCCCGCAAAGTCCGGGTCTCCAATGATGATGTAGTTGAGATTCGCATAGCCCGCCCAGCGATACGCCACTCTCTCGTAAGCAAGACCGACGCCAAAGTCTGCCCCGCCAGAGCCAAGGCCGTCGTCCGGGTCGCCTGTCGGCAGCTTCACCGCCGCCCGGTAAGCCAGCGTGCTCCCGGGGCTTCTGCTGATCTCTCCCTTCCACGCCAGCGACACATCAGCCAGTCCGAATCTGTCCGAAGGGAAATTCAACACACCGCCATCACTGTTTCGAACGAAGAAGTGGTAATCATTCGCCGGATAGTCCGGCCTGTCTCCGCGCGGCAGCCCCAGCAGGCCGTGCCATCCGTCAATTATGTTGTCCATAAAACCGTGCGTGTTGTCCCTGACGGGTACCTGCACTGACAGCTCACCCCAGGGCGTGCCCCGCCGATACTCCAGCGTGTAATACCAGCATTCCAGGTCCAGGTCTACAATCGTCCCTGCTTCTGCCTTCTTCACGATATCGCTGGACCCCTCAAAGCGGAACACGAACTCCCGGTCCCCGTCACAGAGCACCTGCGCTCGTTCAGCAGGGAAGTTGTAGAACATGAGATGCAGCGGGTGCTGGTTCCGCGTGGGCAGCGGGCCGAAAAAGCGGGCCACCTCCAGTTCACGAGGCTCCCCGGCAACCTCTTCCGGCTCCTGGTCCTTCAGAATCGCCAGGCCCTCTGAAACTTCCTGCTCCGGCTCCTGGGCGATGTCTTCTGAAAGCACTGCTTCAGCCGCTGGTTCTTCTGTTGTCGCTGTATCGCTATAGTGCTCGTTAGTCGACTCCAACGCCGCGTCTTCTTCTGTCGACTCCTCCTGCCCCGGCTCTGTCTCCTCGCTCACAGCCCCGTTATCCACTGGAGCTTCGTTGTCCGGCGCCAGTTCTCCTGCAATGAAGTTGACCATTTCGGGATCAGGTGAAGCCTCATCAGCCCAGGCGTGCATCCCTGCAAGGAGAATCGCAAGTGTCGCCGCGAAGAACAGACAAAAGCCTGACCGGAGAAGTGCCACAGGTTCATTCTACACCAGCAACCCTCAGGCGGCAACAGATGTTGCATCCCCTCTGCGCTATTACTTCTGCCCCAGTCTTGTTCGCAGCCAGGCACTTGCAGAATCAAGCGCTGTTACCACAATAAGTATAAGGATAAACGCAGTGCTAACCTTGCTGTATTGGAGCAAGCTGAGGTATTGCAGCAGGAAATATCCGATTCCGCCTGCGCCCACGATGCCCAGGATTATGCTCATGCGAATATTAATGTCCCATCGGTAGATGGAGAACGCCAGAAACGTCGGCGCGACCTGCGGCAAAACGCCGTACCATATCACCTGGAATCTGTTCCCGCCGCATGCCTGAATCGCCTCAACAGGGCCTGGGTCGATGGCCTCTATCGACTCGCTGAAGAGCTTTCCCAGCATTCCCACGCTGTGCAAGCCGAGCGCGAGAACGCCGGGGAAGGGCCCGATGCCAACCATAAGGACGAAAAGCAGGGCCAGCAGCATTGGCTCAAAGGCGCGGAGCACATTGAAGATAAGCCGAACCACAGCATAGACGACGCGCCCCGCGGCCGATCCGAGCATCAAGTTCTTCGCGGCGAGAAACGAGAGCGGGAAACTGATGATTATTGCCAGGAGCGTGCCGATGAGCGCCATCTCTACCGTTTCGTTCATCAGCCTGAGAAGAGACGGCAGGACGCTCCAATCAGGATGCACTATCTCGCTGAGGATTTCCTTTGCGCTCGCTGCTCCGGCAAGAAGTTTGAGCGGATTAAACTCCGTATGGACGACTGCGAGCGCTGTATAGGCAACCAGAGCCAGACCGATAAGCCACTTAGCGAAGCTCACAGCCCTGGCGTAGGGCTTCTCCGCCCTTGCGGGCAATGCCACGCCGGCAGCCTTCTCAGCCGTCATACTCTTCTCCGTAGATGCTCTTCAGCACTGCAGTCGTGAGTTCGTCAGGGAGCCCCTGCCAGACGCACTGTCCTTCCCGGACACCCAGTATGCGGTCGCTGTACTTCCGCGCAAGCTCCACTGCGTGCAGATTCATCAATGTTGCCAACTTCTCTTTCCGTACTATCTTTACGAAATGCCCCAGCACAGTATCCGCAGTTAGCGGATCCAGGCTGCTCACCGGCTCGTCAGCAAGCAGTAGTCTCGGCTCCTGCGCAAGCGCACGCGCAACCCCAACGCGCTGCTGCTGCCCGCCTGAAAGTTCACTTGCGCGCTTGTCCCATTCATTCAGCAGGCCTATCTTATCCAGCGCAGCCGCCGCTATTTCGCGATCGCGCTTCGAGAAGCTATAGAAAGGCTGCATCAGGCATGACTGATAGCTCAGCCGTCCCATAAGAACATTAGACAGCACCGAGAGGTTGCCTATCAGGTTGAAATGCTGGAATATCATCGCAATCATTCGGCGCAGATGTCGCAGCGACCCAGCATCCCAGTCTACAGTCCTGCCGTCAAACTCGACGCTGCCTTCCGTCGGACGCACCAATCCGTTGATACAGCGAAGCAGAGTGGACTTCCCCGCTCCAGACAGGCCGATTATCGAAAGTATCTCCCCCCGATTCAGCGCAAGCGAAACTCCGCGCAATGCCCGAGTCCCGTCGGGGTAGGTGTGTGCAAGGTTATCCACCATAAGCAGCCGGGGCATATCCAGTATCTTAGGCTGACACACCAGCTTTAGCAACTATTCTTTCGATATCCATCTTTCCGGCCGGGGCACCTCTTTTACAACCTTGCCGCAAAATGCTAGTCTAATTGACATATGGCCCGAAATGCAGAAACTGATGATGCCACCATCGTTTCTCCCGAAACCAGTGGCGATGCCACAATCGTGTCTCAAGGCAGCGGAGACGCTACCGTAGTCGCCGGCATGCCACCCGGATTGCTCGACGAAGATGCCACGGTTGTTGGTCATACCCTTGAGACAGTGGATCTGGCGGAGCTCAAGCCAGAGGTTACGCTGAACCTCGCGCTGCACAATCCCTACGCGTTGGCGAACGCCCGCAGCGAGAACTACTTGCTCTGTGAGCTGTCTGGAGCGTTTAAGGGGCAGAGGCTAGTCCGTCCCCCGGTTCACCTTTCTGTGGTTCTCGATAAATCGGGCTCAATGGAAGGTAAGCCGCTGGAGTACGTCAAAGAAGCGTGCCGTCAGCTCATAGACAAGCTGGGCCCCGTGGACACGCTCTCCATCGTGACCTTTGCGGAAAGTGTAGACGTGGTGCTTGCACAGTCTCCTGTAACGAAAAAGGAAGCGCTAAAGACTCAGCTTGACCTCATACGACCACGCGGCACGACCAACCTTTACGGCGGGATGGTTGCCGGCGCCAACCAGCTTGCCACCGTTAAAGCTCCAACCCATCTGGCGCGCGTGATCCTGCTGACCGACGGTGAGGCCAACGAAGGGGTTACCGAATACAGCGAAATCATCGCCAAGGCTCGACAGATACGCCGCGACGGCTTCAGCATTTCGGGTGTAGGCGTCGGGATTGAATACAACGAGGAGCTGATGCGCGGTATCGCGAAAAATACCATCGGCAATTACTACTATGTAGATGCCGCCAGCGAAATACCCCGAGTTTTTGAAACTGAACTTGCGACGCTATTTGAGGTTGTGGCCAAGAACGTACGCCTTTCCGTTGATCTCCCGAAGGGCGCACGCCTGGAAAAGTTCTACGGGCGTGAAGTCACAACCGAAGACGGCGCAAGCACCGTCGAACTCCCCGACATTATTGCGGGCGACCCCCAAAACCTGCTGTTAAAGCTGGCTTTCGATTCTCATCCTGCCGCGCGTTTCAGGATCCTTCAGACAGCCCTGTCGTTCGAATACCTCGGCCAGACAACGCGCACCTCAATGAGCGCTGAAGCTGTTGTCCAGTTCACATCCAACAGGCAGCGGATCCTCGACTCCATCAACGCCAAAGTGGATTCGGTGATGCGCGTCAAAGACGTCGTTGCCGAGATAAGCCGGGCAAAGCAGCTTCTTTCTGAGGATGCCGGCACGGCCACTGTCATCATAGACCGCGCGAAGACAGTCCTGATGCAGGCTGGACGTGAAGGGGACGCAACACTGATCGCCAACGCCGCAGATCTGCTCGCTTCGGGAGAGGTCGAGAAAGCTGATAAGACCCTCGGCGCTACGAGCTGGGACCTGGAGGAGTAAGCCTAACTCTCAAGGAGTCGCAGAAGCTCACCACAGACAAACACCTTACGCCGTTGCCTGACCCCAGTTTCCTTAAGAACGCCACAGGCTTCGAGCTTCTTTATTATCTTTAGTGCCCATACCTCAGATACGCCTATCGCAGCGCTAAGGGATTTCGCGCTAACCATTACAGACTCGAATACACTATCCAACGCTCCCAACGCCTTTGCACTACGTGTTTTGCTCTGCAACATGTCACGATAATCGCTATATAGCTCAAGCTGCTTCTGAGCAATAGAGATTCGTCTGACCGATTGCTCCCGCACACCCTTCAGGAACATAGCAATCCAATGCTCCCAATCGCCTTTTGAACTTATTAGCCGCAAGCTGTCGTAGTATTCCATCCTCCTCGCCTCTAACCATTCGCTTAGGACCAGAACGGGATGCTTCAGAATTTCGGAATGCGCTAGATAAAACGAAATCAGCAGGCGACCGATTCTACCGTTACCGTCAAAGAACGGATGTATAAGTTCGAACTGCGCATGTAAAACCGCGCACTTCAATAGTGGGTGCTGCCCTGTCTCTCCGTGAAGATACTTCTCCCACTCACTCATCAGGGGAATGACGTGTTGAGCAGGTGGCGGAACATAGTGAGCGCTCGAAACTTCCCCGTTTCCGATGTGAACCTGCAATGTCCTGTAGTTGCCTGGGCTACGGTACCTACCCCTCACATCTCGTAAGAGATCTCGATGTAGTTCTTTCAGCAATCTCTGCGATAACGGTTCTTCTTTAAGCCGACTGAACCCGTTTCTTGCTGCCCATACGTAGTTAGATATCTCGCGGACTTCATGCTCTGGCCTGAACAGCGAAGGCTGCACTTCATACTCCAGAATATCTGTGAAAGAAGCTCGCGTTCCCTCTATGCGCGTACTAGCACTTGCTTCTTTTAGCAGTGAGGGATAGACTAGTATCCCCTCCTTACGAAGCCTTTCAGTTATCCCATCCAGCTTCCCTAGCATCCGTCCGGCCTCAGCAAGCTCGTTTACGCTTGCTGCAGGGAGCTGAATCGTATCCAGCTTGATATCAGGTATACAGGCCTTTAACCCATGCTCGATTTCAACGAATTTCACACGGGAATTATACCATCTAACTAAAGCAATGTGCCGATATCGTTTCGCTAATGTTGCCTGGGCAAAACTTTAGTTCGCTTATAGTCGTTCAAAATGAATGTCAATAAGATAGTTTCATAGCATCGAAATAAGCCGATTCCCATCAGCCATCCGTAACAGCAGTGTAGTAATGCCGCGTAATCTAGCTGCCCCGATGTATCATGCTTGCTTGGAGATACTTGGGCCCTCGTGCACTTCACTTTCAGGCGCTCTTAGTTCAGCGAAACACCGCAAGCTACTCGCCAGGCGCGTCCTACAGCTCCCCTTCCAGCTTCAGCTCTTCCCATACTTTCAGGAATGCGTTCAGGTCATCATCGCTAAAAAGCAATACGTCTACCATGCCTGGCAGCTCATTTTCTCTTAGCCATCGCGATATAACAGGCAGCATCGCGTGGGCGCATTCCTCGAGTGAAATCCCGCCGACTCCGGTACCCAGAGCTGGGAACGCAATGGTATCAACACCATTGTCCTTCGCCAGCGCCAGAGCTCCCATCGTGCCCATCCTGACGCTCCTCTGGGTGGCTGGCTCTCCCACTTCCATCGTGGCTACATGAATCACATAGTCCGAGTACAGCTCGCCCCCTTGCGTCATAACGCTGCCACCGGGCCTTATGGGGGCTTGAGCCATCGCCTCCCGCTCAATGGCATCTCCCCCACGCTCCTTCAGCGCTCCCGCTACCCCGGAACCCATCCACAACTCTGTATTAGCCGCGTTAACAACAGCTTGTGTCTTGGATTGTGATATGTCGCCCTTTCGAATTGTTAACCTGCCTGGTATTACTTCCAATGTGTTCCACCCCGTGTTGCTTATCTAATTTACCTCAAAGTGGCACCTTCCACAACATACACTGGAGAATCTTGCTAGAATCACCTAAGCTTCTATTCGGGCATTGGCTATGTTTGAGGATCAAATACGCAGTAACATTAACCGGACATGGGTTCTCGTTATCGGGTTCGTCGTGTTCTTTACTGTCCTGATTTACCTACTCGGCTGGTTCTTCAGCTACCATTACGACAATCCTGATATCGCGACTTACTTTCTCATTGGCGCCCTTGCGTTTACGCTGCTATCGAGCTGGGGAAGTTACTACTACTCGGACAGGATTGTTATCTCTTCAGTCGGGGCACGCCCGGCCGACCCTGTCCAACACAAGCGCCTTTACGACATGGTTGAGGGGCTCCAGCTCGCAGCCGGACTTCCTGTGATCCCCAGGCTCTACGTTATGGATGACCCCTCTCCGAACGCCTTCGCTACTGGCAGGAATCCATCCCATTCCGCTATCGTTGTGACCACCGGATTGATAGATATCCTCAAGAACGACGAGCTTGAAGGTGTGCTGGCCCACGAGATGGGTCACATTCTCAACTACGACATCCTGCTGGCCACGCTAATAAGCGTGCTAGTAGGCACCGTCATACTGATCAGCCATTTCTTCTGGCGCTGGATGTGGTATTTTGGCGGGGGACGCAGGCGCGGCGGCGGTGGTGGCGGTGGCGGCGCCGCGGTGCTGGTTATGCTGGCTATCGCCATAATCTTCCTCGTTCTCGCCCCTATTGCAGCCCAGCTCATCCAGCTTGCAGTCTCGCGCAAACGGGAGTTCCTCGCTGACGCAACATCAGCCAGGCTAACCAGGTATCCAGAGGGCCTCGCCAAGGCTCTTCAGAAGATCTCCGCGGCACCAGTGCCTGTTGCCAGGGCATCCAAAGCAACCGCGCATATGTTCATTGATGACCCTCTGAAGAAGCCGAAGCGCAGCAGTTGGCTGACGAACCTGTTCTCAACCCACCCTCCTATTGAGGAACGAGTTTCGCGCCTTCTAGCTATGTAGTCCCTATTTACCCAGAAACCGCTTTAGCCTGGCAAGCCCCTCCCGGATGTCTTCATCCGGCGTAGTGAGCGAAAGCCGGAAGTATTCCTTGCCATGAGGCCCGTAGGCAACGCCCGGTCCGATAACAAAGCCCTCCTGTTGTAGGAGGTCACCAGCGAATCGGATGCTATCCTCGTGTCCCTCCGGCAGGCGACACCAGAAATACAGTGTCGCCTTGGGATTCGGATGCCAGATGCCCATTTCATTAAGCGCAGAAGCAACATAATCCCGACGTGCCTTGATGCGTTTGCGGTTACCCTCCAGGAATGCGTCGCGATCGGGATGACTCAGCGCCCTGGCCACTGCATGCTGGATGGCATTGAACTGGCCGGAATCCACATTGCTCTTCACCGTAAGCAACGCCTTCACGAGCCTCGGGTTCCCTGCGGCCCAGCCGATTCGCCAACCTGTCATGTTGAACATCTTGCTGAAGCTGTGGAACTCCAAGCATATGTCCTTGGCGCCAGCGAACTCCAGTATGCTGTGGGGACGCTTGCTTTCGTCGAAGTAAACCTCAGAGTAGGGATTATCCGCCAGCACAGCTATATCGTACTTGCGCGCGAAATCCAGAAGGTCTCTGTAGAACTCGGGCGGAGCACTCGCACCGGTCGGATTGTTCGGGTAGTTTACGTAGATGACCGTTGCCCGTCGCGCCACATCCTCCGGCACCGCACCCAGATCGGGCAGGAAATCGTTCTCCCGCGTCAGCCCCATGAAGTGAACTTCAGCTCCAGCGTAAAGGCAATTAGTGTTGTAAACGGGGTAGGCCGGTTCAGGAATCAGCGCTATGTCGCCCGGGTCACACAGCGCCCAGGCCGCGTGTGCCACTCCCTCCTTGCCACCAAGTAGCGTTATAACGTCCGTGCGCGGATCCAGGTCTGCCACTCCAAAACGCTCCTGCATCCACTGAACCACCATACTTAGAAATTCCGGCAAGCCCTTGTAGTCAGGATACCGGTGATAGCCCGGATGGCGGATTTCCTCGGCCAGCAGCTCGTACATCCAATCGGGCGGGGGCAGGTCGGGGTCGGCAATCCCCATCGATACCACATCCAGGCCCCGTTCGATAGCCCTGTCACGTGCGCGGTCGATCTCGGCAAATAGATAAGGTGGTTGCTCAGTGACCCGTTTACTTAGCTTCATTGCCAGCTCCTTTGCCGTCCAGGCAGCCTTTCGCAGTGCCGGATTGTTCCACGTGGAACATTCATTCCGCGCTCCCCTGTCGCGCCTCCTCCTCATCCAGCCAGCCGCGTCGCAGTTCTTCAGAAGGCACGCTGGACAGGTAAGGCTTGATGTCCAGAACCGGTGTCCGATCTAGCATGTCCACGCCGCTGACATGTAATACGTTACCCTCCCGGGCAATCAGCTTTACCACAGTTAGCCCTATCGGGTTCGGGCGCCGCGGAGACCGTGTTACGAACACGCCGTGCGGCCTGCTACTTGAAGGCGGGCGCGCCTGCAGCGAGAAGCCCTTAGCTTCGCTGAAAACCCAGATGACATACAGGTGCGACATTCCTTCTATATCCGTCAGCCCCAGCTCATATTCCGGCTCTACGACAATTTTACCTTCAGCCACGTGCCTGGCCCCCAGCCCCTTCGGCACATCAGTGTGCTTGCCGTGCGGGCTTCTAACGTGGCCTATGGGGCGCATCACAAACTCTTTTGCCTGCGGCATAGGGCAATGATACCATCCTGCGCCGCCTAGAGAAATGAGCGCTCTACGTGAACGACTTTGCCGTATATATGCAGGTCATCTTTGCTGCCTTCTTCAATCACTACTGGCTCGTAGTTGCTGTTGCACGGCTGCAAAATTACCATATCATCCTGCAGCACAATCCGCTTGATGCTGTGTTCGCCGCCACTGATCCGCACTACGCAGATATCACCGCTCCTGTGCGGCGTATTCGGACTCACAACGACCAGGTCACCCTCCAGAATCCCTGCCTCGACCATAGAGTCGCCTTTTACTCGCAACGCGAACGCTTCCTTGTCGCCATTCAGCTTGCTTTCGTGGATTCTAGTGGTCTCAACCTCGTCGTATTCAAGAACGACAGCCTGTGATCCTGCACCGAACGACGCCGGTATCGTGGTAAACACAGGTACCCGCCTATATGCACTCGCGCCTGCGACTGGAGGCATGGCGTCAGTATGGCCAAGCTCAGCCGCCACCTCCCACAGGCGTTTGGCTAGCGTATGTCTCCTTTTATCCCCAAGCCTCTCAACCGATTCTATGGCGCTCTCCCCTCGTTCTTCACCCTCTGTTCCGTACGTGTAACCGCACGCTCTCAGAAACTCCCAATACGGCACTACCTTGAGTGTTTCGGCAAGCCGCTTTAGGACCATTGGCGACGGACGTTTGATTACGCCTCTTTCGATTTGCGAGATGTAAGAATGCGACACGCCAATAGTCTGCGCGAGCGCTCGAGCGGACAACCCCAGTTCCAACCGCCCCCTTCGCACAATGCTTTTGAGGTCCATATGGCACCTGTTACTATACGGTTGTAGGGTATGTTATAATGATGTGCGCCGTTTGTCAAGTCTGGTCCTGTTTTCTCTCTACAACGTCGACCGGGCCTTCGGCGGCGCAGGAGGTGTACTGCCTTGTATCATCCTGATTTCGCGCGGCTCCTCGAACATCTGCGGCACTCAATAAAGGACTTCGCTCTGTTTGAAGCCGTCTACCTAACGGGGCTGTCCCGCCGTGACCTGGCCCGGATGATCGGTGTAACGCCACGAAGCCTGGGCCGTCGGCTGAGGTCGGTGCGAAAAGCTATCGCCAGGAACATTGGTGACCCCGAGGCGATAGCCCTGCATGACAACCTCACGGTAACCCGTGATTACTTAGAATAGTTGTCAAGCAGGCGATTCGCTGCCCTGTCAGCCACATCGTTTTCCTCACGGGGAATCAGCTTCAGGCTCAATTTGGTGAACGGCTTAAGTTCGCCTAGCGCCTTACGCGCCAGCTCTCTCAGCCGTGCATCCTTGATGCGATACCTGCCTATAAGCTGATTGAAGACTAGACTAGAATCAAGGCATATCACGATTTCCGTATCTTGAAGGTTCCGTTCCGAGAGCAACGAAAGACCAAGCCTTACTCCTTCGTATTCTGCAACGTTATTGGTCGTCTTGCCCAGATATCTAGCATCCGAGAACAGCTCTTCACCGCTTGCATTGCGGCAAACCGCCGCGGCTGCGGCGGGACCGGGATTGCCTCTGCTGCCGCCGTCAACGTTCACGACCACTGCCCCTTGCGGTATCTCGCCCACGTGTTCCAGAGGGAACTTGCCGTCAAACACATCATTACTGTCCGAGTCGCTCAAGCCAGCCTCCACATCAACAATGACACCCATCACGATGACTGTGGCTGCAATCGCCTTACCGGCTCCGATATCGCCCAGCCCCTCGCAGGTGCGAGCCTTAACCGATACATCTTCCCTGGATAGCCCTGTTAATTCACCTATCTTTTCTCGCATAGCGCCATAATGCCCGGACAGCGGCGGCAGATCCGCAAGTATCGTCACGTCCACCTGTTCCAGCTCCAGTCCCCGTTCTGTTACTCTCACCATAACAGCCGCCACGAGTTCGCTGCTGGCCATTCCTGCATGGCGCGGGTCCTTGGCGGGAAAGAGTATTCCGATATCGGGTTCGCCAGCAGCCGCCAGGGCCGCGTCCGCCAGCGCGTGCAGGACTACGTCACCGTCGGTCTCCGAGACCAGCCCGAAATCACACTCGATATTCACGCCACCCAGCATCAGCGGCGCACCCCGCTTTGTGCGGTGAATATCGAACCCGGTGCCAATTCGCCTTCGTACCCGTCTACTCATCCTTCATCGCATCCAGGTAAAATTCAACGACGCGTATGTCCACGGGGAACGTCACTTTAACGTTGCTTTGTTCGCCCGGTACGGTCACCAGACTGCCGCCGTTTGCAGCGAAAACGCTTCCGTCATCAGTGTGCTGCTCGCCGCGCGACTGCACTCCCTTGCGTGCCGCGCGGTATTCTTCGGTGAAAAACGCCTGGGGGGTTTGTGCCAGCAGCATTTTATGTCGTGGCAGGTAGCCAATCGAGGGTCCTGCCTGATCCTCCTGAATAACCGAGTCCGCTGGCCTCATCGCCGGCACCACGCCGGTACCCGGCCTAAGCGCGTCTAGGACCCTACGATACAGCCCTGCCGTCGCAAGAGGACGGTCGCCATCGTGTATCATCACGCACCGCCCGGAGGCGTGCATCAGGCCGGCCTCAACCGATGCGGCCCGGCTGTCGCCCCCGTCACAGATCAAAACCTTATCCACCGACCCCGCGGGCGCTCTTTTTATATCGGAGACTATTTCGTCCGTTCGCCTTCTTATGCCGGGATGGCACACAACCACGAGTTCATCCACGAATTCCAGCGATAGCGCAATTTCTATGGGATATGCAATAAGCGGTTTGCTCTTCACGCTCGCAAGGAGTTTCGGAACGGTCGTGCCAAAGCGCCTGCCGCTGCCGCCGGCGAGAAGAATCACGCTGACCCCGCACTCTCTTCGCTGACTATCCACTGATCACACCTGGCTTTTCAGCACTTTGCGGACCCGCCCAAAAATCAACCTTCCGGCCACAGTCTGCATAATTGAAGTCACTTCCACTTCACACACGCTACCGATATGGCGCATCCCCTGTTCAACGACAACCATCGTGCCATCATCTAGATAACCCACGCCCTGTCCCGTTTCTTTGCCCTCGCGGATCACGCTGACCACCAGCGTCTCGCCGGGTATGACCATCGGCTTCACCGCATTAGCTAACTCGTTGATGTTCAGGACCCTGATGTCTCTTATGCCTGCAACGCGGTTGAGATTGTAGTCGTTTGTAACAACTTCACCGCCCAGTTCGTCTGCAATCAGTATTAGTCTTTCGTCGACCGCTACGTGGTCGTGGTCGTACTTGCTGTCATCGTAGATATGCACCGGGTTCGCCGCACTCTCCTGGAGGTTCTTGAGGATCTCCAGTCCCCGCCGCCCCTTGTTCCGCTTTATCTGGTCTGAAGAATCCGCTATCAATTGCATTTCTCTTATTACGGAATTCGGGACAACAAGCAGCCCGGGGACGAATCCACTGCGCACAATCTCTGTAATGCGGCCGTCTATTATCACTGAAGTGTCCAGTATCCTGGGCTTCGCTTCCACTTCGTAAAGCGAGAGGATCGACTCACGGCTGCTTGTTGGGTAAAAGATGTTCGTCGTAATGAAACCGCCGATGTAACCGAAGCTTATTAGCACCAACGCGTTTAACAACACAATCACGAACTCGGAATTCCAGAAACCTTTTGACAGGCTGTTAAGGTAGAAGAAAAGCGGAACATTCAGCAGGAAGAACGATACCAGCACTCCACCCAGAAAGCCGACCGCGCCTGCGATGAAACGCTGGCGGGTGACCCCCGCAAGCAACTTCTGCACCAAACCACTCAGCGCCGTGAGGCCTATCTCGACAAACGGCGTCATCAAGTAGCCCAGCACTACAAAGGCTATGATCACGTAGCCGTTGAATCTATCCAGGGACTTCAGAAAGTCAGTAACACCTTCACCTTCCAGGAATACCGGGGGAATTGAAGTCGCGTAATCTCGCAGTATCCCTTCCCACGCTCGGACCGGCGGCTCGAACAGGCTGGAGGAGTAGAGCGCGATCGCAAACCCCACAAGCCCGCCCAGCAGAGCGGAGAAAACCCTGGCAACAAACCCTTTCATCCCACAGAGTATATACCCTTTGGCATTTGCCTGCCAAACCCCGCGTAACTGAAGCTCCCTCACATCCTTACGGTATAATAGTCACCGCATCGAAAACCACGCAGATGATGAGCAAACGCAACACCGACCGTCGCCGCAGAGCCACCAGGCTTCTAGGTGGCTTTCTTGTCACGCTTTTCCTCCTGGCGCTTGGCGTCATCGTAGTTCTAGCCGTTGTTTTCGTGCGCTCCTGCGGCTCCGGTGCAGCACAGGAAGTCACAGTTCCCTCCGTGCTCTCAATGACGGTGGAAGACGCTGAGCGCGCTTTAAACGAACTCAACCTGGGCCTCCGGGTGGTGGACTCCACGTTCTCTGACGAACAGCCCGCAGGCGTCGTCCTAAGGCAGCAACCTCCCAGCGGCTCCAGGGTGCGGGAGGGCAGAGTAGTTGGGGTTGTACGCAGTCTGGGCAAGCAAAGCCTGAAAGTACCCGACCTTGTCGGCAGTACGCTGGCGGATGCCCAGAAGAAACTCAGTCTGTCGAAGCTCTCTGTCGGAACAGTCCAGAAGGTCTACTTAAAGAAGCGCAGACAGGGCGTGGTAGTCAAGCAGAATCCAGAGCCTGGGAAGATGTTTAACTCTCCGGTGAGAGTGGACCTCACTGTCGCCTGCACCGACGCCGACTATGCCATCCCTGTCCCTCAGGTAGTGGGCCGGCCCCTCTATGTGGCCGAAAGACTGCTGCGCAACTCCAACCTTGCAGTCCGAAACGTGGCATACATAGCTTCACCACAGGGCGAACCAGGGGAAGTAATCTCGCAATCCCTGGAAGCCGGGACATCCGCTCGATTTGGCGCTGGAGTGGACCTAACTGTCAGTGTGCCACGTGAGCTTGCAGAAGGCGCTGTCCACCGCTTCCGCTTTAAATTTCGCCTGCCCTCCGGCCTGCCCGGCGGCGAGCTGAAGCTCGTGGCGCACGACGAGCTGGGTCAGGCTGTAGTGTACCGCGATGAAGTTGAAGCAGGCGAAACGGTCGAGCAAATACTCGTTGTCCAGGGCAGGGCAAGCATAATGGTGTATTTTAACGGCACGCTTATAAGGGAGGACACGATTTGAGACTTGCACCCTCCATCCTAGCCGCGGACTTCACCAACCTCGCGCAGGCTTTCAAGCTCATCGAGAACGCACGATGCGAATACGTGCACTTTGATGTAATGGACGGTCACTTCGTCCCTAATCTCACATTCGGCCCGCCGCTTATCTCCCTCGCACGCAATCTAACAAAGATCCCTTTTGACGTGCACCTCATGGTTTCCAACCCCGGCGACTACATCGACCTGCTGAGTGAACTCGGTGTTGAGATAATCTCTTTCCACATTGAAACAATTAAGGCCGCCCCTCGCCTGATGCACAGGATACAGGAGCACGGAATGCTGGCCAGCGTCGCCCTCAATCCCCAGACCCCGCTGACAGAGATCGAGGACATCCTGCCATTGCTGGATAACGTATTACTGATGACGGTTGACCCCGGCTTCGCCGGCCAGAAACTCATCCAGACGATGTTCCACAAGATAGAAAAGCTCCACACGTACCGCGAAGACCGGGAGCTGATGTTCACCATTGAAGTTGACGGCGGGGTGTGCGAGGAGAACCTCGAGTCACTGCGCCAGCTCGGAGTCGATATGGTAGTCGCGGGCAAAGGCTTCTTCCAGGCGAAGGACCCGGTGTTGTTTGCCGCGCGCGTACACGGTAGCCGCCGCAGGTTCCACGCCTAGGCGCGTCCTAATGCTCAGTCTCGCCGGGAATCTCTTCGATAAAATCCTCGGACGCTACCCCGGCCATCCGCTGATGGAAGAGCAATAGAAGGCCCGCCAGCAGCACCGGCACCCCAAGCAGCAGAGCGCTGAGTATTAAACCCAGCGGGTTATCGGGATCCCAGTTCTTCGTAATCATAACGAGGTAACCCGCGCCAAGAAGCAACAGGAGGCCACCACTTAGTTTGGGCAGCCAGTGAGCGACAACAGTCACAAGTATAATCAGCAACGGGATGTATATTTGCGGGGTGAAGAAATAGCCACTGAAAGCCGTGTAGATTGCCAGGATGCCGCCTACAACATATCCAATTGCCAGGGCTAGCGTCCTTGTGTCGTAGGTCAGCCCGAGGGCTGCAAAGAACTTATAAGCGACCGGGGTAATTAATATTATGAACCACTCGGGCTCGATTGACCTGCCAGCGGTGATGGTCCGCGCGATGAATATCGCTGCTATCACAGCCAGGGTGAGATAAAAAGCTATGTGACTGCTGCGATACGAGATAAAGCGGACACGCTCATCCTGGTCTTTTACGAACCCAATCTCCCGAACGAGCGGCCCTAGAAAAGCCGGCAACACGAGCAGCAACAGGTACGCAGGATGCAGCGCCAGGCCCAGAATCACTGCAACCAGGCAAATACCCGCCATTGTCCAGTGAAAGGCCGTCATCCTGCGCAGCCGCCCCATCGCCTGTTCCTTCCACGTTTCTTTCACACTATCCATCGTCCTCCTCCGTCAGTTCGAATATATCCTCCACCCGGACAAGCAATGCCCGTGCCAATTTCAAAGCCAGCTTGACCGATGGGTTATAACGACCCCGTTCCACAGCGACAATGGTCTGCCGCGACACCCCGGCCAAGCCCGCCAGGTCCTGCTGGGTCATCCCCCCAGCCATGCGCCTTCTTTCTGCCAAATGACTCCTCATATTAATAACGTGTTGTAAATTATACACGTCAAATATTATATCTTCGTATCGTCTTTGTCAATCATAAAACCGTTACGCGTTATTTGCGCCGTTTCAACAAAGCGTTTACCTCTCGCTTGGACACTCCTCCGCGATACGCTGTCGCGCAGCCTTTACATAGCGCTCCTCGCTGTCTATTAGAATGTAACGTCGCCCGTGCAGCTTCGCGGCCACTCCCGTCGTGCCAGTGCCACAGAACGGGTCAAGAACAATGTCCCCCTCCTTTGTCGAGGCATTGATAACCCGCTCAAGAAGTGCCAGCGGCTTCTGGGTACTATGGAGCTTCTTGCCGTTACTGTCCTTCAAGCGCTCACCGCCTGTGCACAGCGGGAAGCGCCAATCGCTGCGCATCTGTTTCCCCTTATTCTGTTCCTTCATCTCGTGGTAGTTGAATGTGTAGTCCTTGCGCCGTCTGTCTTTGACCGCCCAGATGAGTATCTCGTGGGCGTTAGTGAACCTGACGCCCCGGAAGTTGGGCATCGGGTTGTCCTTCACCCACACGACGTCGTTCAATATCCAGAAGCCCAGGTCCTGCAGGTGCTTGCCCAGCCGGTAAATGTTGTGGTAAGTGCCGATAACCCAGATAGTGCCGTTGGGCTTGAGCAAGCGGCGGCACTCGCCGAGCCAGGCGCGCGAAAACGCGTCGTATTCCATGAATGAATCGAACTTGTCCCACTCGTCATCTACGGCATCCACCTTTGTTCTATTGGGGCGGATTAGCTCGTTTTGCAGTTGCAGGTTATACGGCGGATCGGCAAAGACAAGGTCTATCGCTCCATCCGGGATCTGCTTCATTACCTCAAAACAGTCCCCGTGGGTTACTCGCCCAACCAGTTCCTTGAATGACCCAACCTTAGCAGCCATATCCGTTCCCGCAGGTAATTTCGTCCCCCGCTCCGGCATCCACCTTGATTACCATAGGGTGATATCGAAACCGTAATAGTGCAAGTCGGAGAAGAAACGTTCCGTGCCACCCACGATCTTGCCGAGAAATCCCTTGATCTCAGCGTACTTCCCCGTCAGGGCCGGCAGCACCAGCTTGCACCCCCATGCGCGCTCGCCGTCAACATCCCCGAAGCTCACTTCGAGAAACGCCAGCGGGCGCACAGTTATTGAGCGCCCGCGCGAGACTTCGATTTCAGGCTCGGCACGAGCGCCCTCCGCGGCAAACGACCACTTCGCAAGTTTCGCCTGTTCCCCCGAAATGCTGACCCACGCCACCGGGTTGAACCTCCACCCCTGCCGTCTCTCCTTCTGCCTTGAGACGAGCTGTGTGCCGACCGGCAATTGCAGTTTTCGCGCATCGAGTTGCCGCCGTACCAGGGCGTAGCGTATCCACGGAAGCCCTGCAAGAACCCCGACGCTGTAATCCTCTCCGTTGACCAGCGAATCCGCAAACTGCGGTGCTGGCCTTGCCGGTATGGAGAATGCCGGCCTTCTCTCCGGATAGTGCTCGCGCCGGAATTCCCGCAGTGATGTGCCCACGCTGAGCGGGTAGGAGCCGAGCGAATAAGCCAGGCACCTTTCATCCCCCTTCACGCGCTCACGAGGATACGGGAACTCCCCTTTCGGGTGGTTTGTATAGTCATAGCCGTGCTCATCAACCAGCGTGAATCCCCAGCCAACCGAACCAATCGCCAATGGAAAAACCGCCGACTCATAGTCGTTGTCCAGCTGGTCCATCTCCAGCCTTACGTCCGCCGCAGGGAAATGCCGCGCCGAATGGTTATGCGAGATGCGCGGCAACATGCTGCCAGACATTGCCGCCGGATTGTAAAGGAAAGCTGATGGGCTTTCCGGCAGCGTGCTCAGGGTCATAGCACTCCCAAGCCCGTCGGCCGTGATGTGCTGGAAGTCGTAGAACCCCTCGTCCCAGGCCCAGGCACTACCCGTGAGCGCGAACAGAATAAGTACGATGGCAAAAAGCGTCCTCATCGTTGCCTTACTGCCCCTCCATCTCGCGGTAAAGCGCTGCAAAACTGTCTGCGTCCAGGCTGGCGCCGCCAACAAGTGCGCCGGTTATATCGCGGATGCTCATATATCCAGAGAGGTTCCCCGGCTTTACCGAGCCTCCATACATAATTGCGACATCTTTCCCCCGTTCCTCGCCGATATGCTCCACGAGCCGCTCCCTGATGAATATCGCCATCTCCTCAACATCGGGGACGGTTGCACTCCGGCCTGAACCAATCGCCCATACCGGCTCATAGGCAACCGCCAGCGTGCGTTCCGTGACGCCGGCCAGGCCTGCCAGCGCGGTTTCAAGCTGTTCATCAACAACACGGAATGCACCACCTGCGTCACGTTCCTCAGCCAGTTCCCCTACGCAGAGGACCGCAAGAACGCCCGCGTTTATCGTCGCCCGGAGCTTGGCCGCAACAAGCCGGTTATCCTCCCCAATAACATGCCGCCGCTCCGAATGCCCAACGATTACCGCACTGCCGCCTGCATCCTTAATCTGGGGCAGGCTGACTTCGCCGGTGAACGCCCCGTGTGCTTCAAAGTAGCAGTCCTGAGCGCCGACGCGTATCGTCGTATCGCGCGCCGCTGTGGCAACCGATTGCAGGCTGACAAGGCCAGGGAATATCAGCACCTGAACCTCTCCCGCCCCCGGCTTGATGAGGCCCGGGATCTGTTCCACGAGTCGGCCGACAAACGCCTGGCCTTCACTGACCGTCTTGTTCATTTTCCAGTTTGCTGCAAGCCAGAGCTTGGGCATTATTCCCCCCGGTCCTTCGCGGACACACTATCTTCAAGTATAATCATATCATAGCGATTCCGCTCAGGAGGCACCCTTGGCTATGAGGCTGGTGGACAAATATCGAGACGACGGAACTGTGCTCAACATCACGGGCAACTCCGGCATCCACTACAACAGCGTGCTCATCACAGAGGCGTACGACGACTTTATCGTCGTTGAACCCGCCTCGGGCGCTGAACGTGCAGGGGGCGCTTTCCGCGGTGACCGCGCCAACATCAACCTTGCCACGATCACGCGGCTCGAAGAAGCGGGAGCCGAACAGAAACTTCGGGCGCGGCTAAAGGGCCTCTAGTCCGCACGTGAGCGGAGCTATCTTGCGGCAGGAACCAACCTGTGAGTTTAGAGCGTTAGTATGTAAGCGTTCCAGCTAGCCCCTGCCATTACTTCCCGCCGTATTTCTCCAGGTCCTCTCCGGTGATGCGGCGCGCACCGATGAAACGCCGCTTGTAGTATCCTTCCGACAATGAGTTAACCCGCACTTTCCCGCCGGCACTTGATGCGTGAACGAAGTTGCCGTCGCCGATATAGACGCCGACGTGACTCGGCCCCGCCTTGTAGGTTGTGAAGAAGATCAGGTCGCCTACTTCCAGGTCTTCCTTGTCTACGGGCGTCCCCATCTGGTAATACTGCTCGCTGGCGCGACGCGGCAGGTTCTTCAGCCCGAACTGCTCGCGCAGCAGGAAGTAGACGAATCCGCTGCAATCAAATCCGGAAGGGCTGCTGCCTCCCCAGCGGTAGCGCACTCCACGCAGGTCGAGTCCCCGCGCAGCCAGCCGCCTGCCGATATCACGGCCTGCTGCCATGCCGAACTTTTCAGCGGAGACCAGATACTCGCTGTAGATCCACCCGCGCTGCCCTTCGTGGTCTACCAGAGACCACTTCTCGTCGCGCCCAAGGGCTTCTACCTCAGTTCCTGCATCAAGCTGGCCGATAATCTCCGCGTCAACGTTGGGCGTGTGTCGGAAGTTCACGCCGTTGCCAACAACCTTATACCTGGGAAGCTTTGGCTCCGCAAGCTCGGAGTACTCCTTTGCCACCCAGCCTTCAAAACCCTTTGTAGGCGAAATGACGCGGTAGAAATCCCTTGTTTCACCGAGCATAACGAAGCGCTCATCCCTGCCCAACACCACTAAGACCTCAGATTCAACAGAAGGCTCCTCCCGCAGGTTCACGTCGTCAGCGGTAACCATGACTTCCTTTAGCTGGTATATAAAAGAGCCGAAAACAAAACCCTTGAGGTTGTTATAGGGAACGCTTACGTAATACCAGGGGCCAGAGACAGAAATGATATAGACCTTGGTCCTGCGGGGCAGTATGTCCAGGACCGTAGCCCTGAGGTCTGGCTTCTCACGGATATTCACGTCATCAGCCGATATCAGCGCGATGGGCGCGCATTCCGGCTGGTATTCCGTCGCACGCTCCGGGTCAAGCTCAGGTATTACGGACTGCTCAGTCTCCTTACTGCTTTCCTTATTCTCGGGCTCGACTGCATCCGAAACGTCTTGCTGATTCGTCTCCTCCTCTTCATCAGCCGCGCCAATGGCGGGGCTGGAGACGCCATTCCCACTCCTGCCCGGCGGCCCAAGTTTGCTGAGCACCCAGCCGCTTTCATTCTCCAATGGCAGGGCGAGATACTGGCGCCCGTTCAGGGTTTTCACTACAGCATGGGAGATATCTATCTGTAGTGTGCTGACTGAAATACTGGAAGTCGCAGCGGCGGGTCCCGGTCTTACGCCCCGCTGGGCCAGGTAAGACGGCGTGGCAGCTTCAGCCCGGGGGTTGCCCAGCGCCAGCGCCAGGACAATCCCGACCAGCACCACTACTGTAACTCGCCGTTTGAGCATAACCCGAAATGGCCTTCCTCCCGGGAAGGCGGCTCTGATTCTAGCAAATTGAGCTTGCGGGACGCAAACCGGGACGGAAGCGAAGGCACATCTGTTCACTCAGCCTTACCTGCGCTTGCGTCGGCGGCACGCGTCCATCTCCTACATCGGAGTGCCGCCATCGTAGGTCAGCCCAAGGCCACCGGCGATTTCTTTCCGTCTTGGATTCCACTACGAACACGTTGCTCTGCCTGATCAGCTGCGTGTTTATAGTATATTGACAACCGGTGGACAGGCTGCTGTCAGCCCGTTTGCACATTCTGCAAGTCGTCCACCGAATCCAATTCGTTTCCTCAAACACCAACGAAAAGCGCTACAAGATCCTGGCCGGTTATAAAGCGCGCCACGTTATGCCACACTTGTGAGCCCCCACTATCTCTTCTGAATTAGCACCAGAACTGAGTCCACGCATGTGTCTGGCTCCCGTGTCCACCGTATCAACACCATTACTACTACGACTTCTGGATTTATAAATGCTAAGTTTTATCTGAAAGTCAAAGAAGACCTAGCAGTTGTTATTAGCTACGAGAATGTCCAAGGTCTTGCTTTTCGCAGGTGTCCAAGCATCGCTGCCACCAAGAAATAGTTTAATGGCCTGTAGACCAGTATCGCCCAGGTTCAGTGTAAGGTCATTCACGTACATATTGACGAACTTTTGCGCGTTGGCTTCTGGGAGATCTCGCGCGAAGGACATAGCATATTTGATCGCGTCGCGCTGGTTGTTAAGCGCATAGGCGATACTCTCTTTTAGCAATCTGGCCACGTCATTTTTCGCCTCTTCCGGCATATCACGCTTTATTGCGTTAATCCCCAGCGGGAGCGGAAGGCCTGTTTCCTCCTTCCACCAGACACCCAGGTCGGCCACGAGGTTCAGTCCCTCATTGGTATAAGTTAACTGCCCCTCATGTATCAGGAGCCCAGCGTCGTAGTCGACTGCGAGAACACGCGCCCCGATCTCGTCAAAATTCACCGCGTGTACAGCAGGTTCATCGGGATGGAGATACAGGCGCAATGCAAGATAGGCGCTCGTCTCCAATCCGGGAATGGCGATGGTCGCCGTAGCCAGCTCATCGCGGCTCAGGGGTGCCCTTGAGACGACAACCGGGCCGTAGCCGTCGCCCATACTTGCGCCGCAAGAAAGAATCTGGTACCTGTCGGCCACGCGGGGATATGCGGCAACGCTCAATGCTGTCACGTCGAATACGCCTTTTGTGGCGTGGCTATTTAGCGTTTGGATGTCGGAAAGCGTGTGCTCAAAGCTGTAACGCCCCGTGTCAATAAGGCCTTTGGCCAATGCATAGAACATGAAAGCGTCGTCAGCATCCGGACTGTGCGCCAGTGTAATCTTCACGCTCGCGATTATAACAGCAGACCGGTGGTAGAATCGTTAAGCCCGTGGGACAGACAATAATCGAGAAGCTGGTATCTGCGAAACTGGGCAGCCCAGCCGCCGCCGGTGACGTCGTCTGGCTTCCTCAGGACGTTGTTACGGCGCGCGACTTTGGCGGCGCCAATGTTGTCAAGAACTTCCTTGCAGCCTATGGTGCTGACGCAGCCGTATTCAACGCGGACGGGATAAGGTTCACGTTTGACTGCAACGCTCCCGCGAATACGGCCGGCTATGCAACTAACCAGCAGATATGCCGTGACTTTGCAAGACGGCGCGGCATCACGGTTCACGACGTGGATGCGGGAATCGGCAGCCACCTGCTCATCGAGCAGGGCCTTGCGATCCCAGGGATTACCGCGATAGGCACTGACAGCCACTACAACATACTGGGCGCGGTGGGCGCTCTCGGCCAGGGAATGGGTGATGTGGATGTCGCCTATGCGTTCCACACCGGGCAGGTGTGGTTCGAAGTCCCGGCGACGGTGCGGGTAAATGTCAGCGGTAAACTCGCGCCGAACGCATCCGCGAAAGACCTGACTCTGGCTATCGTTCACCATTTTGGCAGCGGCGGCCTTTTGGGTCGGGCGGTCGAGTTTTATGGTGACGTAGTAGAAACGCTTGACTTACCGGGGCGTATCACTCTGGCTTCGATGGCGACCGAGATGAGTGCCGTAATCGCCATCATCCCGCCTGGAGCCTCGGTCCTGGATTGGCTCGGCGGACGTACGAACTCTCCCGTCGAGACCATAACTGCGGATCCTGATGCGAAATATGTCGACGAAGTGACGCTGGACCTTGGCGTGATCGAGCCGATGATAGCCGAGCCCTATTCTCCCGCCAGCGTCCGTCCGGTGCGTATTGTGGCAGAGGAGGGCGTGCGAATAGATACGGGGTTTATCGGTTCTTGCACCAACGGGCGCTTTGAGGACTTCAACGAGGGTTATGCCCAGCTTGAGGATGGCGGCGTTGCTGCGGGTGTAACTTTGAAACTCGTCCCCGCGACCCGCGAGGTCTACGGCCAGATACTGTCAGAAGGGCTGATTGAAGGCTTCTTCCAGGCTGGGGCGCTGATTCACAACCAGGGATGCGGAGGTTGCGCCGCGGGCCAGGTTGGAATGACCGGCGAAGGAGAGGTGCAGGTGAGCACGTCCAATCGCAACTTCCGAGGCAAGCAGGGCGCTGGCCGGACCTATCTCGCAAGCCCGGCGACCGTGGCTGCCAGCGTTCGTGCGGGTCGTATCACTGTCCCGGAGGCAAAGCGGTGAGCCGGATGCGGATAACGGGCAGCGCATTCCCGCTCGTGGACGCAAGCGGCGCGCTGCTGGACAACATCGACACGGATATGATTTTCCACAATCGCTGGCTGCATATCACGGAGCTTTCTGAAATGGCGCAGCACGCGTTGGGGAATCTGGAGGGCTACGAGGATTTCGCCGCGCGCGTTAAGCCCGGCTCATGGGTGGTGGCCGGCCGCAACTTCGGGGCAGGGAGCAGCCGCCAGCAGGCGGTGGACTGCTTCAAAGCCCTGGGCTGTGTTGGCGTTATCGCCATATCCGTGGCGCCAATTTACTTACGAAACGCCATAAACGCGGCAATGCCGGCTGCACAGATACCCGATCTGGCCGGAGCGGTTGAGCCTGGCGACGTGCTGGCGCTGGATATGGAAGCTGGCACGCTTACCAATGAACGAACGAATACCGTGCTTCAAGCCGAGCCCCCCATCTCCTCCGTGCAGGTGGAGATCTACCGGGCTGGCGGATTGCTGCGCATGGAGTAGAGAAAATACTTTTCCTATATATTTCCGATATTCGGAAAATTATGGTATAATATCGTTGTATGAGGTCGTATAATTACCGTCAACTAGGCGAGTCCATCCAGGCTCTAAGGAAAGCGCGCAATCTCAGCCAGACGGCATTGGCGCTAGCCATCGGCCTGCGTAGCCCTCGTGCCATTTCTGAGCTGGAGAACGGTAAGCGAGAACTGCGTGGTTCGGAGATACAAGCTCTTTGCGAAAAGATGGAGTGTACGCTCGCAGAGCTGTTCGGGCTTGAGCCAGACCCGTTGCAGGTCACTGCGGGTGCCTGTCTGCGCGGTGACGATGCGAATAACGAAGAGCTGGTTCGGGTCGTACGTAGAGCGCAACGCCAGATGAAACGGATTAGCGAGATAGAGGAGACTCTCGGACGCAAGCCTACCAGTCAGCTTCCGTCGCTGGATAAGCGCTACCCGCAGAACAGGTCTTCTGAAAGGGCACGAGAACAGGCTATAGAACTAGCTGGCTGGGCGCGTAACGTCCTCGGGGCAAGGGATGGGCCTGTCGAATATTTCGAGCAGAAACTGGAGGACAACGGGATCGTTTGGACAACCTGGGACTTGCCTGAAGGAGTATCAGGCCTAACTCTGCGCTACAACGGAAGGCCTTTCATAATCGTGGAAGCTCGCGAGCATGAACAGAGACAGAGGTTCACGCTGGCTCACGAGTTGGCCCACGTTCTGGTCGACACTGCGAAATACGCGGTTTTAACCCGGAGCTACGGAGAGGACAAGAGGCGGGGCAGGACTATAGACGACAACAAGGAGCTGCGCGCAAACCACTTCGCCGGAGTGTTCCTTATGCCGGAGTCGTCTATTCGTGAGTTTGCTGAGGGGCGGTTTCAGCTGAAGGGGCCAATACGGTCAGAAGACATCTCTCGCTTGGCGAAGCACTTTCAAGTGAGCTTTCAGGCTGCAGCGAAAACGCTTGCCCATCTTGGATTCATCACTTGGAAGCACTATGCTCAAATTAAAGACAGCCAGCTCGAGATGCGAGCCTCGCAGCACATCCCGGAACAGCTCTCAGAAGTTGTTCACATGTGGGCGACTAAAATAGAGTCAACTCCGAGGATGTTACGCTTGGTCATCGAGGCTTTAGAGAAGGACCTTATTACGTTCAGTAGAGCCTGCGAACTGGCGATGTGCGACCGCGAAGCGCTTAATTCATTCCTGATGGAGTATAACAGAGCTGAGAATGCGTGACAGGTCGAGTGGGGGAAGCGACCGGCCTGAGTTTCTATCGGCTCGTGTTCTTGTCGATTCAAGCATCCTCTTTAGCTTCATCAACATTAACTGCCTGGAGCAATTAGCCGTTGCATTTGGAGGTTTAGCCATTACTCCTCAGATTGAAAGAGAGATAATAAGACCTAAGCAGCGTGTGCTTGTTGGGGACTTAAAACGTCGGGGGCTTATTAGTGTCATTCAACCCACTATTGATGAGAGCTTCCGTGCCGCCATCTTTGAGAAGAGAGCTTTTGGAAAGGAGGTGAGCGAAGTAGACAGGGAGGTCGTAGCGTTAGCATATTGCAGAGGGATGATTCTGCTGTTTGAGGATACTCCCATGAGCAAAGTTGCTCGTGATGTAGGAATTAACCAGTCTAAGATGTTCAATACAGTGCGGTGCTTGAAGAAGCTAATAGCAACTGGTGCGCTTAATCGGAGTAAAGCGCGATCCCACCTAGAAGCAATCAACGCCAGGCGAACAAAGCATAGGCTTAAGGCTATTCCCTGGGAAGAAACCTAGTGCTCTATTATGACACACCCACGTACTTGGAGATAGCCTGGGTGGAAGTTGGCGGTAGTGCAAACTCAACCGGCGCGCTGTTTGACTACGACCCCGCGTGCGTCGAGCAACTGCATTAGCGTGCGATAGCAGCTCTCCTCCATGCCCAGGGACTCCGGTGGGGAGATGCCCTTGCGGGTGAAAGCGCCATCGCGTATGAGCCTTACAACTGATGTGGCCATGTAGCCCGTCGACCTCGCCATAGATGTAATCTGATGCTCTCTGTCGTAATGGTCAGCTAGATCATATGTATAGCTGAGCTTCTGGCCGTTCTTCATTCCTTCTACGATGACGCGTAAGACGGTTATGTCCTCATCGCCTTCGCGGAGCTTCCAGCTGGGGAAGAGCAGCTTGCTGATAACCTCGATGGGCCTGACGGCAACGCCGCCTACCTCTATGGCATCCTTGCCGAACATTCCTGCTTCACGAAGGCTGCGCATCTTCTCCGCATGTCCGGGATAACGCAGAGTTTTCTCGAACATCCGGTCGGCCTTTATTGTCGTCAACAGCGAGCGCAAACCGTCGCTGGCAAAAGCCTCAAGGGTCCCGATGCCAGGGAGCTGGATGAACTCCACTTCCGATAGCGCGTCTACGGTAACAATCTCGCCCTCTTGGACGATCCGCGCAGGCCGTGTGTACTCCTCGATTACGTCCAGCGGCGAGAAAACCGCCTTGTAATTCCAGGGTGGCTCCGGGTTGGCGGGCAATCCCCCTGCGTATATGGCTACCAGCTCAACGGTATCAAGCTGTGAGGATGCGTCTGCAACCAGGACGTGGGACAGCCCCGGAGCAACACCACAGTCTACAACGGCGATGACACCCGCTTTGAGTGCGCGGTCGTGCAGCTCCAGCGTGTCCTCCGGCGTAAAGGAGATGTCTACAGCGTGTGTCCCAGCCTCGATGACAGCTTCAAGCGTCTGATACCCCATGAAGCCGGGGACTGCAACTGCTGCGATGTCGTGTTCCTTGACAAGCTGGATGAGATTATCTCTCTCAGCGAGATTCGCCTCAATAGTGGTGATGCCGGGCACGTCGCCCAGTGCACTCAGCGCGCCCGCATTGATGTCGACCGCTGTTACGGCGAAATCGTTGCCCCGCGCCAGGTCGCGCGCAATCTCATTTCCCACAAGGCCGCAACCGAGAACAATAGCCTTCATCTATCCCCCCGTAATTTTGTGTGCTACTTCTTCCGCGACATCAAGCGTAGAGTTACTGCCACCCATATCATACGTCCGAATCCTGCCTTCGGCAATCACGGCTGCAATCGCCTGCTCCAATAGGCCTGCACTTCCTGTTTCGCCGAGCCAGTCGAGCATCAGCTTCACGGAAAGCAACATAGCCATGGGGTTGACCTTGTACAGGCCGGCGTATTTCGGTGCGCTTCCGTGCGTAGGCTCAAACAGCGCGTATTCATCACCCAGATTCCCGCTGCAGGCAAAGCCCAGCCCGCCAACGAGCTGGCCCGCCAGGTCGCTGATGATGTCGCCAAACATGTTGCTAGCGATGAGGACGTCATAATCCTGCGGGTTCTTAACCAGCCACATGCACATCGCGTCTATGTTAGCTTCATCGAAGCGGATGTCGGCATAGTCAGCAGCGGCCTTCCTGGCAGATCTCACCATCAGGCCGCTAGTTTCGCGGATGACGTTCGGCTTCTCAACAATGGTCACGCGCTTGCGGTTGTGCTTGCGGGCGTATTCAAAGGCCTGCCGCGCAATGCTCTCGCATCCTTTCACCGTGTTGAGACGGAGGCTCACCGCAATCTCCTCGTTGGGAACACTGGCGAAGCGCTTCATCTTCGGGTGCGTGTCTATGGCCTTTCTTACGCCATCGGGCAGCGGGAACCACTCGACGCCAGCATAGAGGTCTTCAGTGTTCTCGCGGAACACAACCAGGTCTATGTCGTCCCGGTAGTTCAACGGATTACCCGGAAAAGCCTTGCAGGGCCGCAGATTAGTGTGAAGGTTGAACTCCTGGCGAATCTGCACGATGGGCGAGAAATATGAGTAGCCCTTGTCTTGCAGCTCCGGTGCTAGCTCGTGTACGGCTTCATCACGCGGCTTGCTGGTGATGGCGCCGAACAGGGCGCAATCCGTCTGCCGCAGGACTTCTTTCGTGCGTTCGGGCAGCGGAGTGCCTTCGTTGCACCAGAACTCCCAGCCGACGTCAGCGGGGATGCGCTCGGCATCGAGTCTGATGGCATCGAGCACTATGCCCGCAGCCTCCATTACGTCTCTTCCGACTCCGTCGCCTGGCAGCCAGGCTATGCGGTATTTGGCCATGCAGAATCCTCCTGGTGGTTCATCGGGCGAACCGTTTGCGCAAATATTCTATAAGCCCGCCCGCGTCGAGTATCGCCTGGACCTCGGGCGGTAAGGGAGCAAATGAGAAATCGCCTTTGCTGGTTTTGACCACGCCTGCCGCTAAATCTGCTTCTGCTTCGTCTCCGTCATTTAGCGCACTAACAGCTTCGGGCAGCGCCAGTGCTGGCAGGCCGCTGTTGATGCAGTTGCGGTAGTAGATGCGGGCGAAGCTTTCTGCGATGACTGCGGTGACTCCTGCGTATTTCAGTGCCAGGACAGCCTGCTCGCGGCTGCTGCCGCACCCGAAATTGCTCCCCGCCACGATGATGTCGCCGGGCTTCACCTCTTTCGCAAACGCCGGATCGAGGTCTTCTAAGGCGTGTTGCGCCATCTCCAGGGGATCGCTGACGGTATAGGTGTGTTTGCCGGGGAACAGCACATCGGTGTTCACGTCGTCACCATACTTGAAGACGCGGCCCATCAGAAGTACTCCTCCGGTGGCGCGATTTCCCCTGCGATGGCGCTGGCGGCCACCGTAGCCGGGCTGGCAAGGTAGATCTCCGAGTCAGGATGCCCCATTCTTCCCTTAAAGTTGCGGTTAGCGGTGGAAATGCAGGCTTCGCCGGGCGCAAGCGCGCCTTCGTGTGCGCCCAGGCACGGCCCGCATCCGGGGTTCATCCAGACAGCACCCGCGTCGAGCAGCGTGCGCACTATCCCTTCATCCAGCGCCTGGCGGTAGACTTTCGCGGAAGCGGGGAATACGAGTAGCCGGACATGGCTGGAAACTGTTCGCCCTTCCAGGACTATCGCCGCTGTCCGCAAGTCCTCAATGCGTCCGTTAGTGCACGTTCCGAGTAGGGCCTGGTCGATGCGTTTCCCAGCTAGCTCTACAGCAGGATGAACGTTGTCGACAGCGTGCGGGGCGGCAACGACCGGCTCAATCTCGGCAAGGTTGAAAGCCAGTTCCTCAATGTAATGAGCATCCGCGTCAGAGCGCAGGTGGCTGAAGTCGCTGCCGGTTTCACCCAGGTATTCCGCAACAGTTTCATCCGGGGCGAAGTACCCATTCTTCGCTCCCATCTCGGCTGCAAGGTTGCAGAGGACCATACGGTCGGAGACCGAGAACTGGTCATCATTCTCGCAGGAGAACTCAACTGCGCGGTATATGGCACCATCCGCGCCGATGCGGCCGATGAGCGTCAGCGCCAGGTCCTTTGCCGAAGCATAGCTGCGCAGCTTGCCGCTGAGCGATATCCGCATCGTTTCGGGGCAGCGCAGCCATAGTTCGCCGGTCACCCAGATGCCAGCAGCTTCGGTGCGCCCGATACCCGCGGCGAAGGCTCCGACGGCGCCCGCTGTGGTTGTGTGCGAGTCGCTGCCCAGTATGAGCTTGCCCGGGTACGCGTAATGCTCCTCCACCATGATCTGGTGGCACACTCCCCGCCCGACATCGTAGAAGTTATTGATGCCCTGCTCGGCGACGAACGCGCGTATTGACTTGTGGTTTGCCGCATGCGTGCTATCGGCGGCGGGCGTAACGTGATCGAGCACGACGACTGCGCGTTCCGGATACTTTAGCCTTGCCGCGCCGATTTCCGGAAGTTTCTTCAGTATGGCGGCAGTGTTATCGTGGGTCAGTATATAGTCGGGCTCCAGCGTGACGATTTCGCCGGCGCTAACGTCCCTGCCCGCTTTGCTGCTGAAGACCTTCTCGGAAAACGTTTTACCCATACTTGAGTTTCAGTGGTTCGAAATTCAGAAAGTCGGCGTGGTTGACAATAACCGCCTCCAGCGTTGCGCGATTGCCGTCGCCCTCATGGCTGTGGTACATCACGCCATGCACAACCCGGTCGGGCAGGCCCCATTTCATGCATATCCCCGCGCCGGACACCGGGTGCCGGAGGAGCTTGCCGCATTCGCTCTTGCGCCAGTTGCCGCCGGGCTCGCGCTCGTATTCGAGGATCTTGCCCACGTCATGGAGCAGCGCGGTCGCGAGCAGAATATCACGGTCAAACTCCATCGCGTCCTCGCCCTGCCAGTTATCCGCAAGAACTTCAGCGATTGCCAGGGCGGTGCGCGTCACGCGCCGTGTGTGATCCACGAAACTGATGGAACACGGGCTGATGAGCAGCGTAAACGGCATCTCCGCCAGCTCGGCAGGCGTCCTGCCTGCAATGTGCATAGCGTCCAGGAAAGCGCTCACGCACTGGTCTCGCAGGATTTCGTTCTCTATTTCGCGGAGTTCAGGAATGGCTGCCAGTAATTCGTCTTTCATCACTCGCCCCCCAGCGGCCTTGCGGTCGGCCCGTCATACTCAGCCTTGCCAGAATCAATCCGGCGCATAGGCTTTTCCCGCGTAACCTCTTCGAGGAAGTGCGCCGTCATGCCTGCGACTCGGGGAAGTATGAAAAAGAAGTTGCACACCTCCACGGGGAATTGCAGCTCGCACAGCAGCGCCGCGATAGCGCCGTCAACATTAAGCGGGAGTTTGCGCCCGCTCTGGCTGCTCAGCTCCTCGCCGATAGCTCTAGCGAGCTTCAGATAAACGCCGTCCTTGCCTGCGGCCGCGGCAAGATCGAACAGGCGCTGGGTGCGCGGGTCCTGCGTATGGATGCGGTGGCCGTATCCGAAAAGGCGCCGCTTCTCCGCGAGTGCTTGCGATACGAAATCCCGGGCGAACTCTCCGGTCGTCTGGCCGGAGGCATCGAGCTTCTCCTTCAGTTCGAGGAGTGCGCGCATCGCGGGTTCGATTGCAGCTCCGTGGTACTTGTTAATTGACAGGATTCCTGCTGCGAGCGCAGCGTTCAGCGGCGCTCCGGTGGAGGCCGAAAGCCTTGCCGCCTGAGCCGACGGCGGGGTTATACCGTGGTCAATGCTTGCAAGCAGCATGGAGTCGTAAAGCTTCTCTTCTGCGGGTTCGGGCAGCCGCGCATGAAAGAGAAGAAAGACGCCGCCCGCGAAGCTAGCTTTGCCAAGCAGCTCGTCAAGGCGGTATCCTCGCAGCCGAATCTCGTTCGGCTCAATGGACGTGATGGCGGTTTTCCAGGTCTGATCGTTCATTTTCCATTCAACTCCGCAAGGACTCTGGCGGTTTCGGACGGAAGATCCTCAAATCTCTCAACGATGACAGCTCCCGCATCGCCAAGCGCGCTGACTTTGCTCTGGTAGTCACCGCGGCCGCCTTCAACGATGGCGCCGGCGTGCGAGAAGCGTGTCCCTTCTTCAGCCTGCTTGCCCCCGATGTAGGCAACGAGCGGTTTGGTGAAATCCCCCCGCCTAATCATCTCAGCGACGCGCTCTTCCTGCGTCGTCCCAATCTCGCCGAACATCACGACAGCATCGGTTTCTGCGTCTTCCTCAAACAGCCTGAGGATTTCTGGATGCGGCAGGCCGACGATGCTGTCTCCGCCGACGTGGACTATTGTGCTCGTGCCGATGCCTGCTTTTTTCAGGTAATAAGCGATGCTTGATGTTATGCCGCCGCTGCGGCTGGTCACGCCAACGCGGCCGGGCGCGAAGAAGTCGCGCGCCGCCTCCGGGCTTCCGCCCATCATTCCCAGCACTCCCTTGCCGGGCGAAAGGCAGCCAAGTGTATTTGGGCCGAGAAACCGAGCATTGTGCTCCTCGGCAAACTTACAGAGCTTCATCACATCGTGCAGCGGAACCCGGTCCGGCACGATAACGACGAACTTAACGCCTGCGTCCATAGCTTCCATTGCCGCGTCTGCGGCTAAGGTGGCCGGGACGAACACCACGCTTGCGTCAACCGCACCCACCTGATTCACAGCGCCGGCGACGGTGTCGAATACGGGCAGCCCTAGCGTTTCTTCGCCGCCTCGCCCCGGTGTGACGCCCGCGGCGACGCTCGGCCCATAGCCTTGCATAAGGCGCGTCCTCACCTGGCCTTCGCGTCCGGTAATCCCCTGCACAATGACCCGCGTATTCTCGTTTACCAGGATGCTCATTGCCCACCCCGCTTTGCGAGATACTCGTCGAATCCGGGAATAGGAAGGTTGATGGCGATTGAGCGCATTCCAGCCCCGTAACATGCAAGCTCACAGGCCAGGCACTCGGTACAGCGGTGGGCTGATTCTTCAGCGGGTTCCTTCAAACGCGGGGCGCTGTTAGCGATCTCCAGGATCTCGGCGTGGCAGCTCTCGATGCAGGGCCTGGATTCACAATTCCTGCAGATCGCGTGGTCGATACTGATGGTGCCGGTGCGCACATCGAATGCATATTCGTCCTTTGCGACCTCGGTGCGGGCAGTGGGAATGCAGTCGTATGGCTCGACCGGCGGATGCTCTTTGACCAATGCGTCCAGGCGCTCGGCGCAGAACGCTGCGCTGTCGTCTTTCCCGTACGCTTCAACGGGAACCGGCAGGTCGGAAAGGAACTTCCCCAGTATCTCAATGGCGAGCTCCTCCTTGTTGCCGCCCAGCCGGATAACCGCGGGGACATTGAGCGGCCACTCGCGGAAGGCCTTGACCATGCCGCGGGCCGAGTGGAACTGCTCCTGGCTGGCAACGCCGCTGCCGCTGGCGAAATAGCCGACGATTCCGCCTTGCGCGAGGATGTGCTTGGAGGCGCGGTAGACTTTGGCTGCGCTGGGATTGCCGCTGGTGTCGCAGAAGTTCTTGGCGGTGAAGCCGTGCCTGACGAGCGCGTCCATGCTCATCATGCTTCCACCCCCGCCCGCACCGTGGAATCCCACAGGCCGGTCTCCTTCAGCGCTGAGTTCCAGGAAGTAGAAAGTCCCGCGATGGTCGGTTGCCTCATATGCCGCGGCAATCTTCTCCAGCTCGGTCGGGGGATGGCCGATTTCGCGCGCAATCTCGATTCCCAGCTCGGGGTGGCGGCCTGCGGCGTAGTCGTCGACTGAGAAATGGCAGTCCGCCGCAAAAACCTTCCCGCCCTCGGTCATAACGAGCGGGTTGACCTCAAGGCTCCTCGCTTCTTCGGTGAGAAACACCTTCGCAAGCCTGACCAGGAAGCCGGACACGGCGGACAGTTGTTTTCCCGTGATGCCGCACTCAACTGCCAGCGATCTGGCCTCGTAGAGCTTCAGGCCCGTTGTGGCGTCAAAGGGGCGGCTTGCGAGCGTGGCCTTGCCGTCCCGCGCCATCTGCTCGACGCCGCTGCCGCCACGGTCCGCGAGCAGGGCAAGCGGCCCCGGTATTTCGTCCGTAACCATGCACGCTGCAAAGAGCTCTGACGCTATGCGCAGCTTCTCCTCGATTAGGATGGTTTCAACGGGAAAGCCGCCGACCGTACGCCCCAGCACATCGGATGCGGCATCGCGCACCTCGGCAGAGCTATCGCAGAAGTGTATCAGGCCTTTTCCCGCTCGGCCGGTTACGAATGCCTGAGCCTTAAGCACAACGGGGAATCCGATGCGCTCGGCTGCCGCTGCGGCTTCGTCCGCATCGGCGGCAATCTCCCCCCGGGGCACCGGGATTCCGAATCGGGCAAGTATTTCTTTAGCTTTGTGTTCCAGCAGCTTGGCCACGTTACAGCCCCCGCCGCGTGATTATAGCTGAGTTGGGCGATGATGGTAATATCCTGTGTGCTGCGAGCGGAACTAAGGTAAAATGACTGTGTTTCGGAGAGGAATATGAGCAGAAAATTCACAACAGGTCTCGTAATTTTCCTATTGTTCGTGGCCGCGCTAGTATTGCTGAGCAGGCAATTCATGGTGGGTATGACCGGCAAGGACGGCTTTGGCGGGCACGGCGACCGTGTTGCGCTTGTGTATGCCGAGGGTGCGATAACGGGAGATGCGGAGTCTGGTAGGTCGTTGTTTGGCGGTTCGTACGTATCTTCCGTAGAGCTGATTGAAATGCTCGAGAAAGCGCGCGAGGACGACGACATTCGCGCCGTCGTTCTGCGCGTCAACTCCCCGGGCGGCAGCGCCGCCGCCAGTCACGAGATATTTGAGGAAGTCGCAAAGGTGAATGCCGAGAAGCCGGTGGTAGTCAGTATGGGCGACGTGTGCGCCAGCGGGGGCTATTACATCTCGTCCCCTGCCGGATACGTTTTCGCCAACCCGAGCACGCTGACCGGCAGCATCGGGGTGATATGGGACAGCCTAGAATACTCAAGCCTGCTGGAGAAATACGGGATTCGCAGCGTAACACTGAAAGCGGGCGAGTTTAAGGATATCGGCAGCGCAACGCGCGAGATGAAGGAAAACGAGCGCGCGATGCTACAGAGGATGCTGGACCAGGTTCACGATCAGTTCATAAGCGCTGTTGCCACGGGCAGGGGAATGGAAGTGGAGGACGTGCGGAAGCTGGCTACGGGGATGATCTATACCGGCGAGAATGCGCTTGAGCTAAAGCTCGTGGACGAGCTGGGAGGCCTGGAAGCTGCCAAGGCAAAGGCCAGGGAGCTTGCCGGACTCCCCGAAGACGCGAAAGTCGTGGCATATGAGAAGAAGCGGAACGTCTTTGATATCTTCGACATGCTGAGTGCTGAGGCTGTCGGTTATCCAAGCCCTTTGCGCGGGCTGGAGCAGCCATCCGCGCTCGAAATCATCGCGCGCCGGCTCCTTCTTCGTGATATCGGCCGCCTGGAGTAACAGCAAGCGGCTCTTGGGTTAATTGGCCCCGACAGGCATCGGGAAGTAGATGCGGATGGCCGCAAGGTCCACCAGCGCGTCGTCAGCCCGCCCGGTTACGGTTGGCAGCGCAGTCCACTCATCGCTTCCGCGCATCCTGCCCAGAACGTGGAACCGCCCCAGCAACCGGTTGAGAGCGCTTATGCTCTTTAGTTCCGGCGTGTCGCTGACGAGTGGCAAGTAACTTGGGTACAGATTTCCGAAGAAAAGCGGCGCAGCGCCTTCCCAGCCTGGCTCGCGGGCGTCAAGCGGCCCAACAACCATCCACTGGGTCAGCGTTCGCGCAAATGTCATCTCAGGGCTCATCGCGTGGTGGCTTGGGATTATCTGAAAGCCCCCAATCTCGCCAATGGGTGAAGTGCTTACGCAAACAACACCGGGGTGATTGGCGCGGATGCGCCCCACGCCCGCATAGATGGAGCCGCCGAATCTCCCCACTCCCGCGACCGGCTTGAGCACCTGTCCGATAACCTCGGGTTCCTCGCCAGCGCGCTTCAAGCTAATCAGCCCGCCAAAGCCGTTATCGAACTCGATATAGTCTGCCGCTGGCGAACGCGACACAGCGATGAGCAATGTGTCGCCCGCCTGTGGCACGTATTCGGGAGACACTTCCGTTGCTTGCGCGAGTTCGTCTGTGGCGGATTCTTCCAGCACGGATAGCGGGCTTCCCACGAGCGGCGCAAACGGGCCGCCGAAAATGCCGGTACCGGCGGGGATGTCGGTGAACACAGAGGCGCTCTCGGAGTAATAGCTTCCGTAATCTGCCGGATCGAAATCCAGAAACTCAGCCGGTTGAAGTGAAAACACAATGCCGCGTCCCGTCTCGGTCGAGTTTCCAACTTTGATATGTATCGCGTTTACCGCTGTTGCGCATACGGTGCCGTCGGCCGCCCACGCGCTGGCGGTGAATCCATTGTGGTTTACCGCGTTGCAGGGCACCAGCACATGCCCCACCTCGGTGGCATCGGCACCGCGTTGCACTAGTATGCGCCCGTCGCGCTGGTTCTCAATGATGATGGTGAAGGTTTCTCCAGCCAGGACGGCGCTGCTAAGTGCGAATACAACAAGAAGCGGCAGCAGATAAAGCGTGCAGTTTTTCATTCCCTTTCCCCTGGATACGGCTTGAACTTGCTTCCCATCCAGGCGCTGAATATCTCACGGTACATCCTCATACGCGCAAGGAAGCCCTTAATGAAACCTCGTTTCTCTTCTTTCATCCTGTGCGTGAGGCCTGTCAGCTCGACGACACGGACCTTTATGCCCTGTTCGTTCAGGTAACGGTTCAGTGCCGTCTCCACCCCGAAGCCGACGCGCTCCCAGGCGGTGAAACCCTTGAGGTCTTTGCGGAAACACGCGCGCTGCCCGCTGATAAATGGAGCGATCTTCTGCGCCATTGTCGTGACAGGCCGTCCGCCGACGAACACGCCCAGGCTCGCCTTGTAGCCGCTTCCTTCGGTAAGCGGGGCGAGCATGCTGTGCAGGTGCGACGGTTCGAGGCCGATGAGGTCCGCGTCAATAAACATGACAACCTCGCCGGTGGCGAGCTGCAACCCATCGCGCATTGCCAGTGCCTTGCCCAGATTCCTGGCGTGTGCTACCAGCTTCATCTGGGGCAGGACCACACCTGGCTTTGCTCCGGATAGGAGAGATTTCCGCGCGCGCTCGTAGGCTGCCCCTGTGCCGTCGTCGCTGCCGTCGTCAACCAGGATGATCTCGCTGAATATGCGCGCTTCCACGGCGGCACGTACCACGTCGCCGACGGTTCCGGCCTCGTTGTATGCGGGGATAATGAGCGACACTCTAGGCGTCCAGCTCACGGCTCCGCCTCCAGGGCTTCAAGCTCCGAGAGGAGAGCGCTCAGGGCGGCTGCCTGGCCGAGCCCCTTGGTAATAACCCTGCCGCTGCGGTAAACCATAAACTTGCCGCTAACGCTGATTATCCCCAGGTCGGCGTGCTCCGCCTCGCCTGGGCCGTTCACCACGCACCCCATAATCGCCACACTAACGGGTTTGCTTAGTGCCATCACGCGCGGTCGGATTTCATCAGCCATCGCCGCGACGTCAAACTCCGCCCGGGCGCATGTCGGGCATGCGACGAGTCGCGGCGCTTCCCGCAAGCCCAGGCTGGCGAGTATCTCCCGGCATACGATGATTTCATCCTCAACGTCGCCTGGCAGGCTGGCTCGCACGGTGTCTCCCAGGCCCTCCGCGAGCAGTATTCCTATGCCCACAGCGCTGCGTGCTGCTCCCGTAAGGCCGGGTCCCGCCTCTGTAATGCCTATGTGCAGCGGCAGGTCGCTTTCAGTGGCGAACCGGCGATAGCACTTTATTGTATTGAGCACATCGCTGCTCTTCAACGCTACGACAACGTCGTGGACGCCGAATCCCCGCAGGATTTCCACATAGCGGTGCGCGCTTTCCACTATCGCCTTTACTGGATCCTCGCGGTGGAGCTGTCTCAGGTCGTGGCTTATGCTGGCCGCGTTGACGCCGACGCGGACCGGAATTCGCTTCCGCGCAAGCTCCTTTGCCACCGGAGCTATGCGTTCGCGGGTGCTGATATTCCCAGGGTTCAGGCGCACTTTATCCACGCCTGCATCAATAGCCGCCAATGCAAGCTCAGGGTTGAAATGGATATCGGCGATGAGCGGAATGCTTATTTCCTGCTTGATTGCGCGGAGCGCTTCGGCGCTTTGCTCGTCCGGCACCGACACGCGCGCAAGGTCGCAACCGAGTGCTGCCATGCGGCCGATCTGGGCGACAGTAGCGCTAACATCAGTCGTCTGAGTGTTGGTCATGGACTGGATGGTCACGGGATTGTCGCCGCCGATTACGACCGGGCCAATCGCGACTTCGCGCCTGCGTGGATACGCGCTTGGCATGCGCGGGATGGGTTTCCTGCGGGCGAAAACCGTCTCTTCTGCGGCGGAAGGCATCGCTTTGGTATTATAGCCTAGCGCAGGCCGTCGCCGGTTTCGGGGGAAACGCTATGAATATGGCAATTGTATCCGTAATTCTCCTTGTTCTAACACTGGTTGCAGTGATTGCAGTGCTCGCTGTGTTGCTGACACGGCGCAGCGCACCGGCTCCCCCGATTGACATCAGCGACCTGAAGGGCGAGGTGGGACAGGTAAAAGGGGCGGCTCAGGAGCTGAGCAGCAACGTCAAGTCTCTGATAGGCTCCGTGGAATCCAGCCTTCATACCGGCGAGAACTCCGTATCAGGCAGGCTGGGCAAGGTTGCTGAGGGGTTGACGCGAGTGGTTGAAGCGGAGAGGAGGGTGGAGGACCTCGCCAAGGACGTAGTCAGCTTCAAGGAATTACTGAAGGCTCCGAAAGCCCGAGGCGGCCTGGGCGAAGTGATGCTGGAACAGATGCTTGGCAACGTCCTGCCGCCGGAGCACTATGAGACCCAGTACTCCCTGGGCGCTGACCGGGTGGACGCCATCGTGAAGTTGCCAGACGGTCTGGTACCCATAGACAGCAAATTCCCGCTGCCTTCATTTGAGCGCATCCTCGGTGAGGAAACAGAGGAAGGCAGGAACCGGGCGCGGCGAGATTTCATGAAGGACGTCAAGGCGCGAGTGGATGAGATACGAACGAAGTATATCAAGCCGGAACTTGGCACGGTTGACTTCGCGCTGATGTATATCCCGGCGGAGAATGTTTACTACGAAGCGGTCAACGCCGAGGTTGGCGGCGAAAGCCTTCTGAACTACACTTACACCCACAAAGTTATTCCGGTCAGCCCCTTCACGTTCTACGCTTATCTGGTGGCGCTGGCATATGGCTTGCGGGGCCTGAAAGTTTCTGAGCACGCCAAGGTCATCCGCGAGCAACTGGGCGCGCTGACGCAGGACCTTAAGGCTGCGCAGGAGGATTACGATGTGCTGGGTCGCCACATCCGCAACGCCGCCAATAAATATGACGAGGCCGGTAAGCATTTCCAGGACTTCGCTTTCAAGCTGGAGCAGTACGAGCAGCTAAGCAGCGGGGAGGGCGAGGGCGAGCATGAGGAGTGACATCAGGCCGCGTGATAATACAAAACGCCGCCGTTCTGCTAGAATTATGGTCACTGAACTCATTTTGGGGGGCGCAGATGCAGATCTGGCAAATTGCAATTATCGTCGTATTGGTTATCGTCATTGTCGTGCTGGTTTTAATGCGCGGGAAGCAGCAGAAGTGACCACAACCTGAACCGGCTCTACAGCATTCCCCTTGACGGGCGCTTGCCGTAGAATAGCGGCGCCCACAGCGGCGTATTAGTGCCTGGATATCATGATCAAGCCCGATAGCTGGATACGCGCGATGGCGCAAAAGCACGGTATGATAGAGCCGTTCGTGCCGGAGCAGGTGCGGGACGGCAAGGTCTCCTACGGTCTTTCCGCCTACGGATACGACTTGCGCGTGGCCGATGAGTTCCGCGTCCCTTCTGGTTTCAAACTGGGCACGGTGATTGATCCCAAGAACTTCAATAACGGCGCGTTCGCCGAACTGAAGGGCGCGACCTGCGAAATCCCGGCGAACTCCTACGTCCTCGCGCGCAGCCTGGAGTACTTCCGCATCCCGCGTAATGTTCTCGCTCTGGTCACCGGCAAGAGCACTTATGCGCGCTGCGGCATCATCCTGAACGTCACGCCGCTGGAGCCGGAGTGGGAAGGCTTCATTACGATGGCGGTGGTGAACGCCGCGCCGGTGCCGGTTCGCATCTACGGGGGCGAAGGCATCGGCCAGGTCATCTTCTTCGAATCCGACACCCCGCCTGACACATCCTATGCCGATAAGAAAGGTAAGTACCAGGCGCAGAATGGGATCACAGGGGCGAAGGTGTAGAAGCCATCGCAGCGAAGGTGCTCGGGGTTAATGATAGTCTATCTGGAGCTCGGATTGCCTGTGGCCGAAAACCTCGACTATGCGATAACAGAGTTCTCGTTTCTTAGGCGCCGTCTGCTGGTTCTCGACGTAAAAACCGGTGCCAGCTATCTCAGACGGCGCACGCAGGTCTGAGGGGTTCTTTGAGAACAATGGCGTCCTCGGTGCTCTGATGGACAGGATTGTTTCCTCAAAACGTTGCCCGTGCCGGTCTTTCATGACTTGGCAGATAAACCCTATAGCGCCAACCCATGAGTTTACTTCCTTGCGCTTGCCCAGAAGCGTTACGGACCTAGCTCGCGTGCCACTGGGACCGGTTGGCACGCCTGGTCTCCTCCCTCGTTCGCGAGCGATTGCACGTGTGGCTGAGACATCAGACGTGCCACTAAGAAGAGAAGCTGTTGTAAGATATTCCCGCACAGCGCCATCATCAGGCTTATATCCACAGATAGCTTCGGTCTCATCAGCTAAAAGGCTGATGAGCGCGTCAGACGGCTTCTCCACCAAACTACGCCACGCTTGAGGCAGTGCGTCCGAGATCCGTGCTTTGCGCTGACGACTCTGGTGCAGCTTTTTAGCATACTCCTGATTCTCCTGAGAAGAGACTGCGGACTTGTTGAGCAGGTTATTAATGATAGACGCGGTTTCGCCTATATCCTGCTGTTCGATATCAATCGTGTAGACCTTTCGTTGCTGCCAGTTCCCGCTAAATAGCGGTAAATAAAACTCCCAGGTTGCGCCGTTTGTGAGTACGGCGAGCTTGACACCTTCGTGAAAAGCATAGTTCAGTAGCTGTTCTTGGTGCTCCCCCGAAAGCGTAGCAAGCGCGTTCTTAGCTTCAAGGAAAACTGCTGGCTGCGAACCTAGCAGCAACGCGTAGTCAACGCGTCCTCTGCCTGAGGAGTACTCGGGCCTGACCTCATTAATGTCGAATACGTTCCACCCCAATATCTGCAAAACAGGTAGAATGAGTCCCTGCTTCACTGCCTCTTCGCTTGCGAACGATTGAAAGCCCCCTGAGCGACAGGTGTCGAACAGCTTCTTTATCCTGTCTTCGATCATTATGCCCTGGTCGTCCATTGTCGCCCCTTTAGAAACGCACGGCAATTCTAACACAATAGGATGTTCTAGCTCGATGCGCAAACCACCACCACCGCGACAGCATATTCCTTCTCATGGCTGATGGTTAGCTGGATGTTGCAGGTCTCAGGGGCTAGCCCCAACTCGAGCATCTTTGCTTTCGCTTTTTCGCTCAGGCCAAAGTAAGGCTTCCCGCTTTCTTCATGCTCCACCCAGATCTCATGGAAGCCGGGCCAGGTCTGCGTGGCCTTGAAAAATGCCTCTTTCGCTGCAAAGAAACCCGCGAGGCTCTGAAATGCAGCCACGCCGCGGCTGCGCGCGTACGCCAGCTCGCTTTCGGTGAACGCGCCGCGCGCAAGCGGCGAATCCAGATTCTCGCCGGCTTTCTGCTGCACCCGCTCGACCTTCACCAGATCCACGCCGATACCGAGTATCATCTCGCGCCACCTTCGTGTTTCGTGTCCTCGCGTGCTAGCGCGCTAATTCGGAGCACCAGCGCAAGGTAAAAAACGAGGTTCGCCCCGAGGTATCCCAGGAAGTACCACCCCAGATACGGCTGATAGATGGTGAGCCAGATGCGTTCCTGCGCCACCCGGGGAAAGAGCTGGTTCCAGTAATAAACGTCGCCCAGGCGCTCCCATGCCGGGCTGACCAGCGAAAGCGTCACCACCACCCATTCGGCAGCGACCAGCGCCAGCAGCGCGACGAAAAACGCTGCCAAGCCTGCAAATCCGCCGCGAGCCCTGGGGTTGACGAGTAGATAAGCAGTCGGCGCGAGAATGACCGTGAGCCAGATGAGGAATCCCCGCTGGAGGACCGTGAGGATATGGATGTACTGGAAGTAGCTAAGCAGCGCCAGATGCAGCCCGGCCACCACCAGCAGCAACAGCACAATCGCCAGGTGGAACTTGATGGCGTAGCCCTTCGCACCGGGCAAGTGCGCCCCGCCCGGCTGAGGATGGCGAGACCGCGCATAGCTCTCCCAGATTAGCGCTACAGCGAACGATGCTAGCAGTACCCCTTCAATCACGAAGTTCAGGAGCGCAAGCAGGTGTTCCGTGGGCCAGCGCATCGTCGCCCGCTGGATCTCGTTGAGGTATACGACAATGAACAAGCCCGTGCCAGCGATTACCCACAGCAACCGGTTGCCGAACTGGCGCATGAGGATGTGCTCAACGGATTCAGCGAATGCAAAGAAGCCACGCATCTGGACTATTATATCCCGCCATCCCCTGCTGGCACTCAGCGTGTGCTGAATAAAGGTCGTCTCAGTTGATTGACGGCAGGTCCGCCCAATGATATAATGTAATAGATGAATAGCACAATGGAGCTGAATCTGGCTGCCTTCTCGTATGCCGGGGCACCTATTCCATTGCTTGTCCTAATCGCGCTATCGCTCGTTGTTCACTACGAAATCGGCAAAAGGCGCTTGGTCGTGTTCAGGCTTGAGTATAACGTCGCTGAGCGCTTCGTCCGGCTGCTGGCCGAGCATGATTCCCGGGGGCAAGGCGTTGCCGCTGATCAGGAGACTATGGCATGAATGTTGAAATCTATCCTGCCTTTATCGCCCAGAGCACGGTAGATATTGTCCTGCCCATTATTGTCGGGATTGTGCTGCTTCCGGTAATGGTCGGGCTCCTGCTGACTGTCAGGCGCGGGACGCAACTGAGCAAATACTCCCTGCCTGACTTCCTGCCGGGTGAGCAGCCGCCTGATGACCCTGCATTCGGCAAGCGGGGTGCGTATTACGCCGGTACGATTTTCGCCGCGCAGAAAATGTTCGGTGTGCTTCCCGTGCCGGTGATGGGGAAAGGACACCACATAAAAGGGAGCGGCAAGGTCTGGCTATCCGAAGAGGCGGTGATGCTGCACCGCTATTTCACCCGCAAGCCGCTGGTTATCCCTTTCGCCCTCATCCACAAAGTTGATGTGCGTATCGGCTTCTTCGGTGGCAAACGCATTCCGGGCTATATGCTGCACATAACCTGGGGGCGCGAGGAGTTGCCCATGATCTCGGGCATACAGGTATCCCGCAGGCGGGACGTCAGCGAGGAATGGGCGCGTGAGATATCCTGCCGATCGCAGATCTGGCAGTCGAAAGAGGAGAACAGCCAATGAGTTTAGCCGCGGTTAACTGGGATGACATCGAGCACGTTTTGAAGTTTGTCGCTGCGCTCGTCACTATCATTGCTTTCATCCTCTTATTAGTCCAACTACGGCGTTCCAGCAAGCTAAGCACTTACGCTTTGCCCGACCGTGTTCCCGTTTGGGATGGCAACGAGCTTCCCATCTGGCACGCATCGTGTATGTACGCGGGCACACAGTTCGTTAATGCGCGGATTTGGAGGTTTCCGATGTTGCCTGTTAGGGGACGCAGCTTTGAGAAGCGGGGCAAGGGCATGCTGTGGCTTACACACGAGGCTCTCTTCTTCTTGCGTAAGGGCCAAAAGACACCCATAGCGATTCCTTTTGCCTTGATCCACGAAGTGCAAGCAGCTCCGGGAACAATGACCGAAGCCCATCGCTGGATCGCGCTGTCTCACGGGGCAGCTAATCCAGCTATGTTACCGCTCTTCCTGGTCTTCAGCCTTTTGCCGCAGGGGAGCGTAAAGCCGCGTAAAGGCGCGCGCCCGAATTTCATACGCATCATCTGGGGGCGTAGAGAACTGCCCGTAGTGTCGGAATTCCAGGTTTCAAAAGAAGTCGAGGCAACAGAAGTGTGGGCTCAAGAAATCGGGCGTCGCGCGAAATCGTGGAAAGACGGGAAAAGACGTTCCGCATAGTCAGGTGAGAAATTCATAAAGAGACGCTTTCTCTTGCGTATGTTTTCCGCGAGGTAGAATCCCGAATACGGCACTACCGCTTCCCGAGACCGCTACCATCAGGTAGCCTTCCGCGCCCATCCGGTCCAACGCTGCTGCGACATCGGGGCAAGCATCGCGTGCGATAGGCGTGAAGTCGTTGCGGGCAAATGAGAAAGCTCCCTGTGGGCCGTTCTTGCGCCACTGTGCTAGAAAGCTCTCGGTGTGGTTTGCGGATGAATATTCTGAGACTTTCCCATACATCTCAGCCGTGCTTAGCTTGATATCCGGGAAGCGCAAGGCGCACCTGTACGCTTCAAGCCCGCTAAGTGTAACTGATTCGACTTCCTCCCCAAATCCCTGAGCGCGCACTGTACCGTCGATCATGAACGCGGGAACGTCCGCCCCAATCTGTGCGGCTAGTGTTATCCAATCTATATCGGTTAGCGACGTGACCGTCCGCAACCGTTCGTTCTCTTCTGAATCGTCTCGGGCAAGATCTCGAACAAGACGAAGAAAACCGGCTGCATCGCTGCTCCCGCCTCCGAGCCCGCTGCCTGCGGGTATCCGCTTGGTGACTCGCAGGAGCATCCCGGGCAGTTCGCCGCCGGCGAGCGTGTCCAGCTCATAATATGCGCGGGTCAGGCTATTCTCCTCTGGATTAACGCTCGCCTGCGCGCCCGAAGCAAGCTCAAAAGAAAACTCGACGCTGATTCCGTGCCCTTGCGTAATCCGCAGCGAGATGGTGTCCGCCAATGAGATTTTGGCCATTACCGTGTCAACGACGTGCATGCGCGCGTCTGGGTCGTAGCCGAGGATGGTCAGGCTCAGATTGACCTTGGCGGGGCAATCGCACGAATGCTCATCCACGGGGCTATTATGGCATATGGCACCAGTGTGCGTTGACAGAGGCTGAATTGCGATGGTATATTTCGCATGACGGGTCGTTAGCTCAGGTGGTTAGAGCGCATCCCTGATAAGGATGAGGTCCCTGGTTCGAGTCCAGGACGACCCATTCTTGCTGACTCGTTGTGGAACATATCTAATGGAGGTTGTGTTAGAATTATTGAGCCTATAAGGGGGTGTAGCTCAGTGGCAGAGCATCTGCTTTGCACGCAGAAGGTCATCGGTTCGAATCCGTTCACCTCCAATAGAGCGGGGGGTGATGCCTGTGATTAAACTTGATCCGACGACTAAGGCGTACTTCGAAATGGGTATGACCCACTACAACCGTGGCGACTACCTCCAGGCGGCGGAACAATGGAAGCTGGTGGTGAAGGAGGATCCGTCCTTTGCCGCGGGGCATCGTTACCTGGCGCTGGCCTATGAGAAGCTGGACTGGCGGCACAAGGCCAAGAAACAATGGGAGGCCTATCTCAAAGTAGAAACAAACGAAATCGCGAAAACGCAGATCGCGGAAAGGCTGAAGAGACTGTAGGAGATGGGGACGAAGCGTCCAGACGAGACTGACGACCTCCGGGCCCCAGGGGGCAAGGAGTCCGATTCAAAGACGGACTTCGACCTCTGGCGCATACTCACCACGCCGGAGGAAATGCTCGAAGAGAGCGAACGGGCGGTGCCTGCGACTCCGGTGGTTGAGCCGGCTGCTCCTCCGCGAGAAGAGGTGGCCCCGGCAGTGCCGGAGGAGGCGGTTGTCTATTGCCGCAATCATCCCGATGTTCCGGCCATTGCCCAGTGCCCGGTGTGCGCCGCGTACTACTGCAACGACTGCCTGGTAATCAAGAAAGGCAGGTTGCTCTGCAAGGCCTGCGCGGAAGCCGTCTACGCTCCCACGGAAGAGGAGATCATCGAACACGGCGAGGATGCTTACCGGCATAGGGGGGATTTCATGCCGGACGCGCCGCCTGAGTTCAGTCCCACTATGTCGGGCGTGGGTGCTGAAGGGAGGCTGGCGAATGTTTTCAAGCGCATTCTCGGTTACGCGCTGGACATCCTGGTAGCAAGGGTTATCTACATTCTGGGCTATGTTGTGGTCTCATTATTCCTTGCCGGAATCAGCAAGGGAGCCGTTCCGAGCGTGCTTCAGCTTGGCGGCGGCGGGCTTGTTGCCGGAGTAAAGCAGGTCGCGTTGTCACTATTCACGCTACGATTCTTACCACTGGTGCTTATACTGGACTACATCTATTTCTTCGTCTCGTTTGCGCTGGTAAATCGAACGTTCGGTATGAGCTGGCTGAACCTTCGCATTGTGTCCACGTACGGAGACTTCGTTGGTCTTGGCGCTTGTGCGATTCGCGCGGTGGTTTTGGTAGTATCGCTAGGGTTTAGTATAATAGTGGCGCTGGTGCATCCGCGTGCGATGGGATTGCACGATATGGCGGCCGGAACCTTTGTCGTCAACTTCTCCGGCCTGAAGCACGTGGATGTATACGAATCCGTTAATGTGAAACTCGAGTAGCAGGAGACTCATGATGGCACTCACGCTGTGGCAATCTGCGCCTGCGTTTCTTTTTCAGGGCGGGGACACCGACCAACTGCTCCAATGGATGCTCGTGGGTGCGATTATCCTCAGCATCTTGGCGATGGGCCTTCAGTTCTTCAAGAACGTCTTCTACGCAATCACCGCGCCGACGTACTCCTTGAAGAGCATGGGTCAGGATGACAACTTCTTTTTCAGCCTGTTGCTGGTTGTCGTAGGCGGCCTGTTCATGTCGTTGTACGCTCTAATGCAGAAGAGCTTTCTGCTGGCGTCGTTTGAACAGTTCGCGCGGGACCAGCTCAACGGTGCGCTGGTGGGATACGCCAATCAGACTTACAAGCCGGTGGTGTTTGAGTTTGGCTTAAACAGGATGACAGACGTATTCGATCTGGTGATGTCGAGCATTCTCGGGATAGTCCTGCTGTGGCCCGTGCTTTGGCTCTTATTCGGATACGTATACTGGATTTTGTCCAGAGCGTTCGGGAATCAGTTGTCGCTGAAAGTTATGCTCTCGACGCTGGCGTACTACTATTTGCTTTTCGGCGTGGTTGTTGGGTATTTCGCAATTCACTCGGTAGGCGCATATTTGGTGGCGCAGGGCGGTGCTCCTCCGATTGGCGGGCTTGAGATAGCCGGTGTCATTCTCGGATTGGTCGCTTTGGCATACTCGGTGATTTCAATCTCCCAGGGCAGTGACATAACGGTGGCCCAGGCGGTGGTCGTCTTTGTCATATGGGGCGTTGTGCTTGGAGGCATCATTGCCGCCGTATTTGTCTACCAGCTTGCACCCATTTATGAAGGGTTCCTCGATGGGCTGAGGTCACAAAGCTACGCATGAACAAAACGCGGCAGGGAACTTCTACATCATTAGCCGCATCTTAGGTTGAAGACTGATGCAACGTCATCTTTGCTTGGTTCTGGGAGTTGTGGTCGCACTTATATGCGCGGTAACGCTCGCTTTGGCGGACGATTCGTCCGCGATAGAAGTTGGTGCAACGCAGTCACGGTTCCTGCATGGCAGTAATGGTGCTGATGCAGCCCCGGCGGAAGCTCCGGCCGGGGCGGAGCCGTATGAGATTGACCCCTCGCTCTTTGAGATCCCCGAGCTGGACCTTTCCGGGCGAATGGTGATCAGCCTGGAGGAGGCGCTCGATGTGGTCACGCGAGAGAGCTATACGATGCGGGCGGCTCGCGCCACCTTTGAGCGGTCGCGTTTCAGCGTAGACCTTGCACTTGCGCCGTTCGACACGGTGCTTCAGGTGACTTCAGGTCTGAATTCGACCGAACGTAGCGGCGCCAGCTCTTTGGCCACGAGCAGCTCTATCTCGACCAGCAAGAGCACTTACTACTCAGTGGAACTCAGCGAGCGGTTCCCCGGCGGTGACAGGTTCAGTGTGAGCCACCAGTTGAGTCGCTCAGAGATTTCGCAAGTCGGAGCCGCTGCGCAGACCATCCCGAAATCATACGGCGGAAAGGTGGGCTTTCGCTGGACGCACCCGCTGGGCCGGGGCTTCGGGCGCGCCGCCAACTGGTTTGAGGTCAGGCAGGCGCTTAACCGGCAGCCCTATGAGAAGCTTCGGCTGGATGAAACCACACGAGACCTGCGATATCAGACTTTCATTCTTTACTACACTCTCGTATCCCAGCAGCAGGCGCTGCACGTGCGCCGCACGAACCTGGAGGCTGCGATTCGGCTGTTGGAGCGCAACTATGAGCGGCACAAGGTTGGGCTCTCGATTCGTGCTGATGTCCTCCAGGCGGTAAACAACGTTCTGACTCAGAAAGGGCGCATGGTAGACGACCAGAAAAGGTATATAGACTTCCTGGACGAGCTCGGGCTGCTTCTGGGAGTTGATCAGCCGCTGGACGTGCTGCCGGAGCTGGACGTCTCGCCGGCAGAGCTCAACGTAGACGTTGAAGAGGATTGGCCGCGCGTGCGGGCTGCCAGCGCAAGATTGGAAGATGCGCAGACAGTGTTACGCAACACAGAGCTGTCGGTGGGGTATCTGCGCAGCGAGCTGCGCCCTGACCTGTCTCTGACTGTCGATTATGAGCGCCAGGGCGAAGCGGGCACTGCGGGCGCGGCGATGCGAAACCTTGACGACGAGAGCTATTCGCTGATGCTTGTCTACACGCTCCCCTGGGCCAAGCGGTCGGGCAAGGCACGGCTGGCGCAGGGCGAGCAGGACCTGGAGGCTGCCAGAATTAGCTTTGAAAAGGCCAACCAGGAGCTTCGCCAGGAGTGGGAAGGGCTGTTCCGGGAGCTGGGAAGCAAAAAGGTGCAGCTTGAACTCTCAGACAGCAACGTGACCGTAGCGCGTGAGAACTTTAACATACAGGTCGAGAGAAACAAGGTCGGGCTTGCTGAAACCCTTGACGTGATCCAGGCTCAGGAATCCCTTCTGGAGGCTGAGCTCGGGCGCCTTAATGCTCAGATAGACTATCAGGCGACCTATCTCAAGATACTCTCTATGGTTGGCGACATCTAGCAATGGGCAATCCCGCAACTCTAATTGAACTCCAGGACGTCACTAAGACCTATGAGATGGGCAAGTACGAAGTTCATGCCCTGCGCGGGGTTTCGTTCTCCATTGAGCAGGGCGAGTACCTCGCTGTTATGGGCCCATCCGGTTCCGGGAAGTCCACTGTGATGAATATCATGGGTTGCCTGGACCGCCCGTCTGAAGGCACTTTCCTGCTGGATGGTCAGGATGTCACCAAGCTCTCGGATGTTGAACTGGCCCGTATACGCAATCAGCGCGTAGGATTCGTCTTCCAGACGTTCAACCTGCTGCCCAGAACCACGACTCAGGAGAACGTCGAATTGCCGCTGGTCTATTCGCCCAGGCCCGGGAACCGCCGCGAACGGGCGCGGAAGGCGCTTATGGCAGTGGGGCTCGGTGACCGCCTGACGCACAAGAGTAATGAGCTTTCTGGCGGCGAACAGCAAAGGGTAGCCATCGCCAGGGCGATTGTGAACGAGCCATCCATCATCCTTGCCGACGAACCGACGGGCAACTTAGACAGCAAGGCGGGCATTGAAATAATGAAGCTATTCCAGCGCTTGAATGACTCTGGAATAACGCTGCTGGTTGTGACCCATGAGCAGTTCATCGCTAATCACTCTCGGCGCATCATCCGCCTGTATGATGGCAAGATAGTCGAAGATTTCCGGGTGACCGACCGTGTTACCTACTCGCCCGAAGAGATGCGCACGCTTGAGGAGGAGCACGCGGTGCACGGCCAAGCTGCGGGATAGTCCTCGGACGCTGCCGGGCGTCTGCGCGCCCGTGAGCATCACAGCGTGGGGCGGGCTGCGGCGCTTTTCTGCTAGAATCTCCGGAAACATTATGGACCTCATTGATAAACTGGTATCGCGCGAAGCGGCTGTCGGGGTGGTTGGCCTCGGATATGTCGGCTTGCCGCTGGCCGTGGAGTTCGCTGACGCCGGATTTAACGTCACAGGCGTGGACGTGAGCAAGGAGAAGGTTGACCAGATAAACTCAGGTCACAACTACATCCGTGACATAGAGGGCGAGAGACTTGCCAGGGTGGTGGATAGCGGGAAGCTGCGAGCCACGACAGACTACGATGTTGTCCGTTCTCTCGATGCAGTCTCTATCTGTGTTCCAACTCCGCTTTCCAAATCGCGCGAGCCGGATATAACGCATATCCTGCGCGCCTGCAATGAAATATCTCAGCGAATGCACCGCCCGATGCTCATCGTGCTTGAAAGCACGAGCTACCCGGGCACAACGCAAGAGCTTGTGCTGCCTATTCTGGAGAAGAGCGGGCTGAAGGTCGGTAGCGGCTTTTTCCTGGCCTTTTCTCCTGAGCGGGTGGACCCCGGCAACGCCAGCTTTAATACGCGGAATACGCCAAAGATAATTGGCGGTATCACCCCGCGATGCACCGAGACTGCGAGCGCCTTTTACTCACAGGCGGTAAAAGAGCTCGTGCCGGTGAGCAGCGCGATGGCGGCCGAGATGGTCAAGCTTCTGGAGAACACGTTTCGTGCGATAAATATCGGCGCAATCAATGAAATGGCGATAATCTGCCATCAGCTTGGCGTGGACGTCTGGGAGATAATTGAAGCCGCAAAGACCAAGCCGTTCGGCTTTATGCCCTTCTATCCCGGTCCGGGACTTGGGGGGCACTGCATCCCGATCGACCCGCTGTACCTGTCCTGGAAAATGCGGAAGCTGAACTACCGGACGCGCTTCATCGAACTCGCGGATCATGTGAACTCGGCGATGCCTCGTTACGTTGTGGATCGAATCGTCGAGCTGCTCAATCAGCGCAAGATACCTATAAACGGTGCGCGCATCCTGATCCTCGGGATCACCTATAAGCGTGATATCGATGACACAAGAGAATCCCCTGCGCTCTCCATCATTGAGGAGTTGCTGGAACTCGAAGGCGCCATCTCCTACCACGATCCATACGTGCCTGAGTTTGAATACAACGGAGTGAAGCTGTCCCGGGTCGAGCTGAGTCCTGAGTTGTTAAGCGAGCAGGACCTTGTCGTCGTTACGACTGACCACCAGTCTTACGACTGGCAGTTCGTTGTTGAGCATTCCCGACTTATCCTGGATACTCGAAACGCAGTGGGCAATGCCTCGAATCCCTCGAATGTCGTGAGACTCTAACCGCTCTCCGAAGGGACCTGCCTTCGCAGCACCTCGCGGCGCATCACACTCCCCAGCGCGAAGATGGGCGCGAGCAACAGCACTGAATGCGGCGAATGGAACATCGAGTGAATGGTGAACATCAAAAAGCCCAGCGCTAGGCCGATTGCGAGCGGTCGCATTGAGGGCGGCCCGCGTCTGGCCACGAAAATGAATTCGTAGAATGTCAACAGCCAGACAAGGATGTACGCAATGCCTCCGAGAAGGCCTGCTCCTGTCAGCAGCTCGAGGAACGCGTTATGAGCATTCAGGCGAAAGTCGGTAGGAATGCTGACACGACCGAAGCGCTCGGCATGAGCTGCGAAGTTGTTCATTCCCACGCCCAGTGCGGGGTAACTCGCCAGCATACGCAAGGCCACGTTGTAGTTCTCCACGCGGAAGCCGATCTGGACCTGCGGCGCGTACTCAGGATGCATGGCATTGTAGATGCGAACGGCGTACTGCGCGTACGTAGATGGCAGATAGGCGCGCACCATGCCGGCTATCAGGACGACGATTAGGCCCAGGGCAACTAGCGTTCTGCCCGGGCGCCTTATGAACTCGATCAGCACAAGGACCGCCAGCGCCAGCCAGGCGCTACGAGTGGCCGAAAACAGGATCACACCCACGGAAGTCAGCGCCGCCAGGTAGTAGAAGACCCGTATATGCGGGCGCTTCTCTTTTTCTACTAGTATGAGCGCTAGGGGGACTGCCACCAGGAAGCTAATTGTGATACCGATAGCTCCAGCCCCTGTATAGAATCCAGCGCGGTATAAGCCATCGTGCAGAGCACGGGTTGAGAAAAAGAAGTCATAGAGAATTATAATAGCGCTTGCGAGCGCTCCTAGGAGGAAGCTATTAGCGGCCTGATGCCACCTCTCCGGGGTTGTCAGCAGGAGCGTGCCAACGAAATACAGCGAGAAGACTGTAACCGCCATGCCTGTAAACTTTGCCGCGACGCCTTGGTCAACTGAAAAGAGCGTACCCAGCATTGCCAGCGCGATGAATGTGGCGAACAGCCAGGGCTTGGCGCCCAGGTCGCCAAGCCTGAAGGCGGGAAGTCTGCGGAGATTGAGTAGCATGCTGAAAAAAAGCACAATGACTGCCATGAACGCCAGGTTCGATATACCTCTGACGGGAATCAACCGCAGGGTGGCGAAAGGCAGCGAGAACATGAACGCAAGAAACGCCCAGAATGGATTGCGCAGAAGGAGGTACAGCACAATCAGGCCGGCGGCGGCGACCGCTGCCAGCGCAATGTAAGACCACATAATGCCGAACGCGACAGCCAGAAGCAGGCAAAAGCCTGCGATCCAGGCGTTAGGGCGGCTTAAAGTTAGATATCCTTCCATCCTGGGCAACCGTGCTGATTTTCATTGAAATACGCTACATTCTACATCCTATGCATCGTCTGGGGAAGCTGCTGGAAGGACAGAGACGAAAGGTGGTGACTTCGTGCAGGCAACGTCATTGTTCGGGAGCGCTACGGGGGACTCCCAAGTAGCTCTCTGATCAGTGCATCATAAGCGGTGGAGCACGCTTTGAGGCTGTAACGCTCCAGTGCATCAGCGGATGCCTGCCGGGAAATTCTGGATGCAAGTTCAGGCTCACTGATAACTCTGGCAATAGCCCTGGAAATCGCCTTCGGATCGCCCACAGGCGCGAGAAGCGCGTTTTGCTCATGGCGAAGGTATGTTGTGAAGCCTGGCGCGGATGTGGCAATAACGGGAAGCCCAACTGACAGGGCTTCCACAGCGGCGTTGCCCAGTCCTTCCATCCGGCTTGTATAGCAAGCGGCATCCATCGCGGAATAGATTTCAGGAAGGTCTCTACGAAAGCCTGCGAACACAACATGTTCCAGCAGCTCGAGCTTCTCGGTCAACGATCGCACCTTTAGGTCGTCTTCGCCCTTACCGACAAGCAGTAGCTTGGAATATTTTCCTTCCTCGCTCCCTCTCAGCTCTTTGAAAGCCCTGAGCAAGGTTTCGTGGTCCTTGACCGGATGAAACCGTGCCACACAGCCGATGACGAAATCCTGTTCCGCCAGTCCCAGTTGCTCCCTCGTCTGTTCTCGCGGGATATTTGGGGAGCGCAGCCATGCGATGTCCAGGCCGATAGGAATGACACGTAGTTTCTTCTCCGGGACTCTCAGCTCTTCCCTGGCAAAGCGTGCGCTATCCTCGCTCGGGACCACGTAGAAATCAGTAAGCGGCATCGTCATGCGATCCAGGAAGCTGCGCCACTTCTCCTGTCCGCCGGAGCGGAAACTGCTGATGACCGGTATCCGCCTGAAGAGCTTGCCCAGGATTCGCGCTACCAGATATGGGTGAAACAGGTAAGCGATAACCAAGCTCGGTCGGTCATCACCGAGCCTGGTGGCAAGATCCATCACGCGCCAGGGAGTTCGCATTGTCGTGTGTAGCGAGAACGTGGTTATCTCCGGGCTTGCCGAAAGTTCTCGGAGGAGAGTGCCATCGCCGTCCATCAACGTGCCGGCAGTAACCTGGAATCCCTGCGCCAGCAGGTGTCGTGCCTGGTGTGCGATCTGGTTTTCCGTCCCTCCCCAGGAGCCGGTTGTGGTCAGTATGAGAATGCGAGCGGGCACTTGCCCGTGATTGTAGCAGACCCACTGGTGCGCCTCAACGGCGCGGGTCTTTGATTCAGGCGTGTCCGGGCATGCTAGAATTGCCTGTGGCAACAGGAGACGCGGAAGTGTTCAGGGCATTCGCCACAAACGACGACGGCATTCTGGGCCGGGGGCTGGTGGAGCTTGGAAGGGTGCTTTCGCCCATCTGCGAACTCACCATTGTGGCGCCGGAAAGCCCGCGCAGTGCCGCAAGCCACTCTATAACGCTGCACAAACCCTTAAGGCTGGACGAACGCCCCGATTTCCCCTGGCCGGACGACGCGCTCAGCGGCTGTCGCGCTTACTCGTGCTCAGGGTCGCCGACAGACTGCACGATGCTGGGTGTGCTGGAGCTTATGCGTGGCAGGCCTCCGCATCTGGTGGTGTCGGGAATAAACGAGGGGCAGAACCTGGCCGAAGATGTGACCTACTCGGGCACCGTGGCCGGCGCGATGGAAGGTGCTATGCTGGGCGTGCCTTCTATATCGATATCCCTGGATTCGCGCGGGCGCGGCAACTTTGCCACAGCTTCTCAATTGCTCCTGGAGCTGGTTGAGCGTCTGTTCTTCGGCAAGCCCCCCAGCAGGCCCTGGTCCCATCCTGATAAGGAACGGACGATAGGGCTGTTCAACGGCCGGCGTTTCCTGAACCTGAACGTGCCCGATGTTCCCCGGGACGAGGTGCAAGCCGTACGAGCCTGCTTCACCGGTTTTCGCGGCTACAAGGACGTGGTGCAGAAGATGACCGACCCCCGGGGTCGTCCGTTCTTCTGGATTGCCGGCGAACGGGTCAAAGAGGATAAGAGAGAGGGCAGCGATGTCCGCGCCATAGAAGAGTACTGCGCGACGCTAACGCCGCTGACCTGGGATCTTACCGACTATGCCGCGCTGGAAGTCCTGGAGGATCTCCTGTAGATCCACCGTTAGCTCTGAAACAGGAATTCCCTTACCCGCTGGATGAGTTCTTTCTCCTGGTTCTTTGCCTTATGCTCGCAGTAAATGCGCAGCAGCGGTTCCGTTCCTGAAAAGCGCAGCAGCAAGAATCCCTCGGGGAATATCATCTTTATGCCGTCGAGCTCGGAGATGCGAGCCGTCTGTATGCCTGCCAGCTCAGGGTTGTCCCTGATGATGGCAACCCTCTGGCGGACTGCTTCCGCCTGAGCCATGTTAGCCAGAGGAATGTCCTCCCTGTGGAAATACGGATGTCCGAAGCGCTCTGCAATGCGCTCGCGCAGCTCGTGGAGTTGCGCTTTCCGCTCGGTCATGGCGGACAGCACAATGATGAGCGCCAGCAATGCGTCGCGCTCGGGCAGGTGGAAGCCGAATCCAAATCCGCCGCTTTCTTCAGCCGCCATGAGCGTCCCTGCCTGGAGTAGTTCTTTCGTTGAGTGGTTGAATCCAACAGGAACCTCGATAACTTGCAGGTCCAGCTCCAGAGCAACACGGTCAATCAGCGTGGAGAAGCTCACGGACTTGATGACGCGCCCGTGCAGGTTACGGTCCTCGACGAGGTGGAGCAGGCAGATGGCGTATATGTCCTCCGGCGGCACAAACTGGCCGGATTCATCTATCAGTCCCAAGCGGTCACCGTCGCCGTCAAAGGCAGCGCCGAAGGCTGTTTCACTGCCGGCACCCACCCAGCCGGTCAGCTCCTCCAGCTGTTCCGGGGTGGGCTCAGGCTTGCCGCCGGCGAATAGCGGATCCCGCTCCGTGTGAATCGCCGCGAATTCCAGCCCGAGGCTTTTCAGGGTCCGCAGATAGACGTGAGTAGTTGCGCCCCTAACGAAGTCGATCGTGAGGTCAAAGGCGCCGTCGGTCAATGCCGACCCGGCGTAACCCTTCATCACCTCGGTATACTCGTCTCGCAAGTCAAACTCATCGTATTCCTGTGTGAAAGCGAATGCAGATTCCGGGTCATAGTCCGGTTCGGCCTCGTTGGCCAGATCCTCAACAGCTTTGTTAACGTCCGGCAGCGCGCTCCCGCCTTCGGGACCCTTTAGTTTGTAGCCAAGGAAACAGGCGGGATTGTGGCTCGCCGTGATCATTATCCCCATCGGCGCGCCCATCCGCTTCACGGTGAACGACAGGTAGGGGGAAGGGCAGAACGTGGTAGATATCACGGGGCTGAATCCCTCTTCGCGCAATGCGTGATACACCGCGCGCGCGAAATACGGCGCGAGGAAACGCGTATCGTATCCTATCGGGATGGGAGCACCCGTCTCTGCGCCGGAATCGCGCAGGTAGCCTGCCGTGCCAGCGGTCATTCTGGAGATATGTTCCCACGAGTAAGTGTCGCCGATGACGCCCCGATACCCATCGGAACCGAAGTGGAGAGCGGGTCTGGGGTAAGGGGTAGGCATTGCGATTGTCTCGGTGCGGCTAGAGGATGCTGTCGACTATCGCCTTCAGCGCGTCGTATTCGCGAAAGCCGACGATGAATTTGACGGGTTCGCCGTTCTTGAAGAATATCAGCGTGGGCACGCCGGTGATGCCGAACCTTCTTGCCAGTCCGGGATCGTTGTCTGTGTTAACTTCATACACTTTGAGCGTGCCATTGTACTCTTTTGAGATGCGTTCGACGATCGGCTCTATCATCTTGCACGGCGGGCACCACGTAGCGCCGAAGTCGACGAGCACGGGTATCTCGCTCTTTTCGACCAGTTCTTCAAAGTCGCTTTCGTGAATATCGGTCATTAAAGCCTCCTGCAGGGCGCGTTACGTATAGGTTCACTATTATACAGGGCAAACCCAGGGATTATCTCAATAATGGAGGAACCCACTGTTGAATTTTGCAGTAACGAGAACCACCAATATGCAGCCTGCCATACTCGACCTGGCCATAAAAGATTGTAGCACAGCTGCAAGGCACTTCCCAATGTCAGCAGGCCTGAGGTTGCTGCCGAACCTTAGGCTTCCATTCTGGCAGGTCAGTATGCGAGAATAGGCAGCGGTGGCTGAACCCGTCCGAATTCTCTTTTACTGTATCGGCAACGCGTGCCGCTCGCCGCTGGCGGAGGCTATCTGTCGTCATCTCTGCGGGAATGCGGTGGAGGTGTCAAGTGCCGGTGTCGCGCCTATGGGAAGCATTAGTGAGGGTTCGTTGAGCGCACTGCGCTCACTGGGAATAAGCACGGAAGGATTGCGTTCAAAGGGGCTTTCAAGTCTTGAGCCGGCCGATTACGACCTGGTGGTTAGCCTGGACGCGGACTTCCCGGTGAAGCGGGTTCTCGGCCCGGATCTGGACTTCCGTTATGAGGACTGGGATATCCCAGACCCGATAGGCGAGGACACCGAGGTGTATCTGGATGTCGCCCGCCTATTGCATGAGCGCATAGAAGAACTGATGCGGCGCGAGGGAATCCCGCCGGCCAATGGCTAGAAGAACTTGGGCAGCCTTTTTTGTATTTCCTCTTCGATTTCCTCCTTAGCTCGTTCTTCCCAGTACTCAGGGTCGAACATCTGCAGGATATCTTCCAGCTTGCGTGAATGCTTTAGGATACGGGGCAGTTTCCCAACCTCCAGCTGAATGAGCGCGCCGGGGCCCAGCCGGAGCACTTCCTCTGCGAATAGAAGCTCCACTTCTCCCTGGTGTCCGTAGAAGTGGACCGGCGGCGTGCCGCCTTCCTCGTCCGGCTCGTGTATTTCAACCTCGAAAACGGTTCCTCTTACCACTGCGAGAGCAGTTGGGGTCTCGACTTCAAAGGTCGCGCCTGGTGAAAGCGCCTCCTTTAGGTTGGCCAGCAGGTAACCGGCTGCAAGCGCGCATCGGGTGCGTTCTTCAGGCACCAGCTCGCTCAATGAAAGGACAGAGTTCTCTTTGAGCAGCACCAGGGTATTGCCGGGAAAGGCTAGCTGGACTTTTGCGTCCTTCTCAACAGAGAGCACATCTCCTGCATAAAGCAAATCACCGATTGCAGCATCCACCGGTTCCGCTCCGCCGCGCTCGATCCGCACACAGCCGGCGACGCGCGTGACTTTCACGCACGGCTGAGTGTCTGGTGTGTCATCTTGAGCGAATCCGGGGGAGGTTGCCAGCATTATCAAGGCTGGAATAAAGACGCCCATTACTGCAAGGCCCGCAGTACGGACTGTCGTGATACCTTTTAGCATTTGAGTCCGCCGGTCAGCTCTTTTTCGGGTTTTTCTTTGCCGGTGCGCTTTCGGTTGCTTTGGGCTTCGCCTTCGGCGTTGCACTGCTCGAAGGCGAGGGCGTGCTGGGGCGCTTGTTATCGGTTACATAAAAGCCATTGCCGTGGAAAACGACCTGCGGCGCGGATATCAGGCGCCTGGCAAGCGCACCGCACTTCTCGCACTTGCGCGTGCCGTTGGTTGAAAAGCCGGTCATTACCTCAAACACGTGCCCGCACTTTGTGCATTTATATTCGTAAATAGGCATTGGATACCTGCTCCTTATCGGGGCGCAACATTCTACTCCGCAGGCTTGTGTTGCGCAACTTTGAATGTGAAACCATCGCCGCCGTAGTCCACCACGACGTGGCTTCCCTCGGTTATCTCACCAGAAATGAGCTTTTCAGAAAGCGGGTTAGCGATTATCCGCTGAGTCGTCCTTCTTAACGGTCTGGCGCCGAACGTGGGGCTATAGCCATCCTGTACCAGTGCGTCAACTGCGGCGTCTGTGAGTTCAAGAGTTACCCCGCGCTCTGCAAGGCGCTCTTCAAGGTCGCTCAGGACGAGCTTGGCGATACGCCCCACCTGCTGCCGGTTGAGCGAATGGAACACGACGACTTCATCGATCCGGTTCAGGAACTCAGGTCGAAGCGTCCGCTTCAGCTCTTCAAAGACGACACGGCGCATCTCGGGGGCGAGCTTCGCCAGCTCCTCATCGCTCTTGCCTTCAGACATCTGTGCGATTTCCGCACTTCCCAGGTTGCTGGTCATAATAATGACGGTATTTCGGAAATTCACGGTAACGCCTTTGTTGTCCGTTAGCCGTCCTTCATCCAGCACCTGAAGCAGGATGTTGTATACGTCGGGATGGGCTTTCTCAATCTCGTCAAGCAGCACGATGGAGAATGGCTGCCGGCGCACCTTCTCGGTGAGCTGCCCGCCTTCGTCATAGCCAACGTATCCCGGCGGAGCTCCGATAAGGCGCGAAACGCTGAACTTCTCCATATATTCGCTCATATCGATGCGAATAATGGCGTCGCGGCTGCCGAACAGGAAATCGGCCAGGACCTTGACCAGCTCGGTCTTGCCAACGCCGGTAGGCCCAAGGAAGATGAAGCTGCCCAGCGGACGGTTGGGATTGCTCAACCCGCCCTTAGCGCGGCGGATAACCTCAGAGACAGCCTGAAGCGCGTGTTCCTGGCCCACGATGCGCTTGCCCAGCTCCTCTTCCATCCGGAGGAGCCTGGCGGATTCCGTTTCCGTGAGCCGCGATACCGGCACGCCGCTCCAGCCGCTGACGATTTCCGCGACGTCTTCGGCCGTGACGGACACGTCCTGGCCCACGCTTTGCAGGCGTTCGCGCTCGTCCTCAATCTGGCGGTCCAGCACGAGCATCTCCTGCTTAAGTTGGGCGGCGTCTTCGTAGCGCTCAGTGTCGGCCGCCTCGCGCTGTTTTTGCTCCAGGTCGTCGCGCTGTTGTTGCAGCTCGGTGATCTTCGCGGTGGCGGCCAGCGCGCGCAGCCTGCAACGGGCTGAGGCCTCGTCAATAACGTCAATAGCTTTGTCGGGCAGAAAACGCCCGGTGATATACCGCATTGAAAGCGCAACAGCCGCTTCAATCGCCTCGTCGGTAATCCGCAGGTGGTGGTGTTCCTCGTATTTCTCGCGCAAGCCCTTTAGTATCTCGATGGCGGCTTCGGCGCTGGGCTCCTCCACCAGGGCGGGCTGGAAT